>NZ_CP157355.1:1954727-2280515 GCF_040047665.1 Chitinibacter sp. FCG-7 | reverse complement strand
GACCATACCGCTGATGCACCATCCGGTAGCTTTAGCGACACAGCGGATACCGATGTTGATGGCAACACCCTCAGTCTCAGCAGCCCTGGCACCTTTGTGGGGACGTATGGCACGCTGGTCATTACCAGCGATGGCTCCTACACCTATACCCTCAATGCTAATAACACGGCGGTCAATGCGCTTGATGATGGCGACACCCTCACTGACACCTTCAGCTACACGGTCAGCGATGGCGATCTAACCGATTCGGCCAATTTGGTGATTACTGTCTTTGGCACTAACGATGCACCCGTTGCCAACGGCACGACTGAAAGCGTCAATGACACCAACTGGGTCAAAGACGTCACCAGCGGCAGTGATCCAACAACGACTGGGAATGTACTACTCAACATCGACCATACCGCTGGCGCACCATCCGGTACCTTTAGCGACAAAGCCGACACCGATGTTGATAACGATACTTTAATCGTCAGCAGCGCTGGCACCTTTGTGGGAACGTATGGCACGCTGGTCATTGCCAGCGATGGCTCCTACAGCTATACCCTCAATGCCAATAACGCGGCGGTCAATGCACTTGATGATGGCGAAACCCTCACAGACACCTTTAATTACACGGTTAGCGACGGCGACCTCGCCGATACAGCCAATCTAGTCATTACAGTTTTCGGCACTAACGATGCACCGATAGCCAATGGTACAACAGCAAGTATCGACGATACGAACTGGGTTCAAGACGTCACCAGCGACAGTAACCCAACAACCACAGGGAATGTCTTACTCAATATTGACCATACCGCTGGCGCACCATCCGGCACCTATAGTGACAAAGCTGATACCGATGTCGATGGAGATGCCCTCAGTGTCAGCAGCGCTGGCACCTTTGTGGGGGCGTATGGCACGCTGGTCATTGCCAGCGATGGTTCCTACAGCTATACCCTCGATGCCAATAACACGGCGGTCAATGCACTTGATGACGGTCAAACGTTGGCCGATACCTTCAGTTATACCGTTAGCGATGGCAATCTCACTGATACAGCCAACCTGGTTATTACTATCTTTGGTACCACCGAGCCCCCTGTCATCGTCAACGCCCAACCCCAAGGCATAGACGACACGAATTGGGTGAAAGATGTCGTGGAATTTAACCAAGAAGAGAGTGCTCCCAGTGCCAGCGGGAATGTACTGCAAAATATCAACCATACAGCAGGTGCACCATCTGGTAATTTCAGTGATCAAGCAGACACCGATGTCGACGGCAATACTCTCAGCGTCAGCAACGCTGGCATCTTTGTGGGGGCGTATGGCACGCTGGTCCTGGCCAGCAATGGTTCCTACACCTATACCCTCGATGCCAATAACAGCGTAGTGAATGCCCTAGCGGAAGGACAAAGCACCTCAGAAACCTTCACTTATACCGTCAGCGATGGCAGCCTCACCGATACAGCCAATCTGGTGATTACCATTTTTGGTACCAATGATGCTCCCGTGGCCAATGCCCAACCTGTGGGCTCTGATGACACCAACTGGGTCAAAGATATGACCGAGGGGAGTAATCCCACCACCTCCGGCAATGTACTTCTCAACACCGACCACCCGGACGATCCTTCCAGCTCGCTCAGCTTTAGCGACAAAGCCGACACCGATGTCGATGGCGATACACTTACTGTCAGCAATCCAGATACATACTCTGGGCTGTATGGCACGCTGGTGCTCGCCAGCAATGGTTCTTACACCTATACCCTTAATGCGAATAATGCAGCAGTCAATGCTCTGGGTGATGGCGATACCCTCACTGACACCTTTAGCTACACCGTGAGCGATGGCGATCTGACTGATACGGCCAATCTGGTGATTACCATTTTTGGTACCAATGATGCTCCCGTGGCTAATGCCCAACCTGTGGGCTCTGATGACACCAACTGGGTCAAAGATGTGACCGAGGGGAGTAATCCCACCACCTCCGGCAATGTACTTCTCAACACCGACCACCCGGACGATCCTTCCAGCTCGCTCAGCTTTAGCGACAAAGCCGACACCGATGTCGATGGCGATACACTTACTGTCAGCAATCCAGATACATACTCTGGGCTGTATGGCACGCTGGTGCTCGCCAGCAATGGTTCTTACACCTATACCCTTAATGCGAATAATGCAGCAGTCAATGCTCTGGGTGATGGCGATACCCTCACTGACACCTTTAGCTACACCGTGAGCGATGGCGATCTGACTGATACGGCCAATCTGGTGATTACCATTTTTGGTACCAATGATGCTCCCGTGGCTAATGCCCAACCTGTGGGCTCTGATGACACCAACTGGGTCAAAGATGTGACCGAGGGGAGTAATCCCACCACCTCCGGCAATGTACTTCTCAACACCGACCACCCGGACGATCCTTCCAGCTCGCTCAGCTTTAGCGACAAAGCCGACACCGATGTCGATGGCGATACACTTACTGTCAGCAATCCAGATACATACTCTGGGCTGTATGGCACGCTGGTGCTCGCCAGCAATGGTTCTTACACCTATACCCTTAATGCGAATAATGCAGCAGTCAATGCTCTGGGTGATGGCGATACCCTCACTGACACCTTTAGCTACACCGTGAGCGATGGCGATCTGACTGATACGGCCAATCTGGTGATTACCATTTTTGGTACCAATGATGCTCCCGTGGCTAATGCCCAACCTGTGGGCTCTGATGACACCAACTGGGTCAAAGATGTGACCGAGGGGAGTAATCCCACCGCCTCCGGCAATGTACTTCTCAACACCGACCACCCGGACGATCCTTCCAGCTCGCTCAGCTTTAGCGACAAAGCCGACACCGATGTCGATGGCGATACACTTACTGTCAGCAATCCAGATACATACTCTGGGCTGTATGGCACGCTGGTGCTCGCCAGCAATGGTTCTTACACCTATACCCTTAATGCGAATAATGCAGCAGTCAATGCTCTGGGTGATGGCGACACTCTCACTGACACCTTTAGCTACACCGTGAGCGATGGCGATCTGACTGATACGGCCAATCTGGTGATTACCATTTTTGGTACCAATGATGCGCCCGTGGCCAATGCCCAGCCCGTGGGCTCTGATGACACCAACTGGGTCAAAGATGTGACCGAGGGGAGTAATCCCACCACCTCCGGCAATGTACTTCTCAACACCGACCACCCGGACGATCCTTCCAGCTCGCTCAGCTTTAGCGACAAAGCCGACACCGATGTCGATGGCGATACACTTACTGTCAGCAATCCAGATACATACTCTGGGCTGTATGGCACGCTGGTGCTCGCCAGCAATGGTTCCTACACCTATACCCTTAATGCGAATAATGCAGCAGTCAATGCTCTGGGTGATGGCGACACCCTCACCGACACCTTTAGCTACACCGTGAGCGATGGCGATCTGACTGATACAGCCAATCTGGTGATTACCATTTTTGGTACCAATGATGCACCCGTGGCCAATACCCAGCCCGTGGGCTCTGATGACACCAACTGGGTCAAAGATGTGACCGAGGGGAGTAATCCCACCACCTCCGGCAATGTACTTCTCAGCACCGACCACCCGGACGATCCTTCCAGCTCGCTCAGCTTTAGCGACAAAGCCGACACCGATGTCGATGGCGATACACTTACTGTCAGCAATCCAGATACATACTCTGGGCTGTATGGCACGCTGGTGCTCGCCAGCAATGGTTCCTACACCTATACCCTTAATGCGAATAATGCAGCAGTCAATGCTCTGGGTGATGGCGACACTATCACTGACACCTTTAGCTACACCGTGAGCGATGGCGATCTGACTGATACGGCCAATCTGGTCATTACTATCTTTGGCACCAATGATGGCGTAACCATCACCGGACTGGATGGCCAGGGCAATGAAGAAATTGTGTATGAGCGCAATCTGAACGAAGGTAGCGCCCCCGACAATACAGCGCTGACTCAAACCGGAACATTTACCCTCAGCACCCCAGATGGATTTGGGGGTTTGAAAGTAGGCACTGTACAGCTCATCAACGCAGACGGCTCCCTGACCGGCAACTCCGTTAGCTCAACCACCGGGACACTCAGCATACTCAGCTTTGATGGGACTACCGTGAACTACAGTTATACGCTGGATGACAACACCACCAGCCATAGCGTTGTTGATGCTGCGGACCACGTCACTGACAGCTTTATGGTCTCCGTCTTTGATCGTGACGGTGATCACGAGGAAGCAAGCCTCGACGTCACCATCGTTGATGACCTGCCAGCCCTAAGCGTCAACAGTATTGAAGTCAATCGACAAGTTGGCACCACGACCGGCAACTACGATTGGGACTCTGGCGCAGATACGCTTACCTTTAGCCAGGCTTTTGCTAATGGTGCCCTGCAATGGAATCACCCGGCTGATGACGGGTACACCTTTGCCCTGAAAACAGGTACAACTTACGCCGCCACCTATGTAGATGGTCTTGTAACCAAAACCTTCTTTGAAGTCACCGTCAATAGTGATGGCACTTACAGCTTTAATCTGGTCAATCCGGCACCAACACAAATCATCACAACTCCAAACCTGTTCAGTGTGCTGACACCAACAGACTTGGATGGCAATGGCTCAACCGAAGCGGCCGTTGTTGCCGACAGCAATTTTGGCGGCGCATTCAAATTGGTTCTAACCGGCTCGGCAAACGATGGTGCAAGTTATGGTGGCAGCACTTTACTCAATAAATCGGCCACTGATATCGGGGTAAATGGTAATAGCATTCAAGAATCGCAAAATGAACGCCTCAAACTGGATGTGGTGCGCAATAGTGGGTTTGAAAACGTCACACTCGATGCCCTGACCATTAACGTGTCGTCCACCGGTAGCCTCAGTAGCGGCGATAAAGTTGATCTGAAAGTCACTTATGCAGACGCATCATCGTCAACGCTGCAAGTTACTTATGACAACTCGGGTAAACTGGTCTTTGATATCGATAGCAGTAAAATTGTCGATTATGTCGAGTTAATTCCGGTCACCAATAATGTCACGTTAAAAGTCATCGGAATTACCGTGGGTTACACCGAAACCATAGACCCGGATGATAATTTGCTCAATTTCAGCCTCACAGGGATTGATGCGGATAACGACAGCGCAGTGGCTAACTTCACGGTCAACTTGATGTCCGGCACCTCAGGTAATGACACACTGACCTTTGGTAGTGGCAATGACCAGATTTCGGCAGGAGCCGGTAATGACAGTATTTTTGCCAACGCTGGCAATGATATTCTGAATGGTGGCGCCGGTAACGATATCCTGAACGGCGGAACAGGCTCTGACACCTTTGTATTTGCCAGCACACCAACGGCAAACGGCATTGATACCATCCAAAACTTCACTGTGAATACCATTGCAGCTGGCGGTGATGTACTTGATATTACGGACCTGCTCAGCGGCGCAGGGATCAGTGCCGCAAGCTTCAATGCAACAGAAGGAGCCTTCCTGCAATTTGTCAGCGATGGCTTGGGTAACACCAAAGTCATGTTTGATGCTAATGGCGATACCGGAGGCCATGGTGACGCAGTGCAAGTTGCTACTTTAAGTGGCATTGCCGACCCTTCCAGTCTACTCAATACCTTGCTGGATAACGGTGAAATTAAAACCAGTCACTAAAACTGAATAGCAAGACATACAAAAATACCCAGCCATACGTGGCTGGGTATTTTCACATAAATCAATCAAATTCTGAGCCAGAGGGCAATACCCCTATCTCTCTCTCATCGCTTCGTCTTTGGCTTTTACAATCGGCTTGATCAGGTATTGCAACACGGTTTTCTTGCCGGTACGGATATGCACGGTTGACAACATGCCGGGAATAATTGGCAGCACTTGCCGGGTATTCCCCAGATGGTTGGAGCGAGTACGCACCCTAACCAGATAGTAGCTTTCTTTCTTTGCTTCATCCGTAATTGAATCGGCAGTAATGGTTTCAACATCAGCCAGCAGACCGCCATAGATGGAGAAATCATAAGCGGTCAGTTTCACCATGGCTTCTTGCTTGGGACGCAAAAAGCCAATATCGGAAGGCCTAATTTTGGCTTCCACCAGTAAATTGTCTTCCAGAGGAACGATTTCCATCACATCCATGCCCGGCTGCAAAACCCCACCCACTGTATTGACCTTGATCAGCTTGACGATGCCATTGACCGGGGCGCGGATGGTGGTCCGCTCGAAACGGTCGCTCAAGGCCACGGTTGTCGCCGAGGTTGCTTCCAGCTCGGCTTTGACCGCAGCCAGCTCATTGGCCGCATCGGCTTTGGCTTTGGCATAAACCCCGGCTATTTTGCCATTCGTTTCTGCCAGACTGCTTTGCAAGCCTGGAATGGCGATACGCGTTTCATTGATTTCGCCGTTCAGATCGCTGATTTGGCGTTGCAAATGCATGAAATCGATTTGGGATATGACGTTTTTTTCCGCCAACGGCTTGCTCATCGCATATTCCTCTTGCGCCAGCCTCAAACCTGACTCTAGCTTGCTCAGTTTGGCACGCATACCGGATATTTCATGGCTACGTTTTGCCGCTTCGCTTTGCAAAATGGCAATCGATGATTCCAGTTCACGCTTGCGCGAATTGAATAATTGTCGCTCAGCCTCAATCAAGGCCGGATTGCTTTGGTTCAGCTTTTCTGGTGGCTTAAATTCTGTGCCACTGGCTTCAGCACTCAGTCGTGCCATTTTGGCGGTTAGCGCATCGTATTTAACCGTGCTTTCGCCTAGAGACGAAGAAAAGCGTTTCTCGTCCAGCTTCATCAGCACCTGGCCTTTTTGCACCACCTCCCCAACCTTGACCGGAATATGCGCCACAATGCCACCTTCCAGATTCTGAATCACCTGGACTTGAGTTGACGGAATGACTTTACCTTCAGCCACCGTCACTTCGTCAATCTCCGCCAAGGCCGCCCATACGATGGCAATCAGGATCAAGGCGGCACTGGCGTACAAAATGCCATTCGATAGCGCAGTGGAACCGCCGTAGACAGCGGCAGCACCATCCCCCAGAAAGTTCAAATCTTCATTACTCAGTGCTTTTTTATTTCGCGGCATGGAGTTTGCCCCCCGCGAGTAGGTTGATCACTTCATCCTTAGGGCCGTCAGCAATCAGGCGGCCGTTGTCCAGCACCAGCAAGCGATCAACCAGGCTAAGCATCGACATGCGGTGGGTAATCAGCACCAGCGTATGATTTTGATTCAGCCGCTTTGCAAAACGCTGCTTGAACTGTTCTTCACTGCGGTTATCCAGCGCACTGCTTACTTCATCAAACAGATAGATCGCCGGATTAAGCAGTAGCGCGCGGGCAATCCCGATGGTTTGTTTTTGCCCCCCAGAAAGCCCCTCTCCGCGTTCGCCAATCACCATTTCAAACCCCTTAGGATGACGGTTGACGAAATCGCTGACTCCGGCAATTTCGGCCGCATCCAGCATCGCAACGTCATCAATATAGGGTGCCGAAAGCACGATATTTTCACGCACCGAGCCATAAAACAGAAAAACATCCTCTGGCACATAACCAATATTGTGCCGCAACTGCGCCGGATCAATTTGCCGGATGTCGACGCCATCAATCCATACTGCACCCGAGGTGGGCTCCTGAAAGCCTAGGATCAGTTTTTCCAGCGTGCTTTTACCCGAGCCAATACGCCCAATAATCGCCACGCGTTCACCTGGGGCGATACGGAATGACACTTTATCCAAAGCCAGCGCATCATGACCAGGGTAGGAAAAACTAACATCACGAAACTCGATCTCACCACGAAAATTGGGGCGCTGGACAAAATCTTTCCCCTGCGCGCGCTCCAGCGGCAAAGCCATAATGCTCTCCATACCTTTTAAGCCTGCGCGCGCCTGATGATAGCGGCTAATCAGGCTGGCCACCTGAGCGAAGGGCCCCAAAGTACGACTGAGCAATAAATTGCAGGCAATCAATCCACCCACCGTTAATTCGCGCTGACCAATCAGATAGACCCCGCCCACGACCATGACCACGGTTGCAAATTGCTGAAAAAAACCGGCCTGAATCACAATCAGGGATGACAAGCTACGGGTTTTGACGGCCAGACGACCAAACTCGCCGATGATTTTTTCCCAGCGATGCTGGGCATTGCTTTCGGCCGTGCATGCCTTCAGCGTATCAATACCGCCCAAGGTTTCAATCAAACCCGCTTGCTTTTGCGCGGATACACGAAAGCTTTGCTGAATCAATTCGCCTAAAGGTCTTTGCAGAATCAGGCTGATAATCACAATCAAGGGGATAAAAATAATCGGGATCAGCACCAGCCAGCCGCCCAGCCAGTAGGTGACCAGCAGAAATAGCACAACAAATGGAATATCAACGATCACGGTCACGGTGGCCGAGGTGATGAAATCCCTGAATCCTTCAAACTCCTGAAAGTGACTCACCATGGCCCCCACGGACTGGGGGCGAGCTGCGACTTTCAGCCCTAAGACGTGCTCGAAAATCTGCGCCGACAACATGACGTCAATGCGTTTGCCAGCCAAATCAATGTAATACGCGCGCAAAGCCTTGATCAGAAAATCAAAGGCCAGCAACAAAGCCACGCCGATAGAGAGCACCCATAGAGTGTCATAAATCTGATTGGGCACCACACGGTCATAGACATTCATCGTGAATAGCGGCACGGCCAGTGCAAACAGATTGATCAGGCAGGCCGCCAGCAACACATGACCATACATTGGGTAGCATAGCTGCAGGGTCCCCCAAAACCAGTGCTGTGCTTTGGGGATGTAATTGTCACGAGTACGGGCGTCAAATTGAAACTCGGGTTTCACAAAAATAACAAAACCACAGTAAAGCTGTTCAAGTTTGCCCTGTTCAAGCTCCAGCTCACCGCCCGCCGAATTGCTCTCCAGTATCGTCCAGCGCAAACCGGAACGTCTGATCGCCACACAGGCTCCGCCCTCTTTCAGTAACAGCACCACAGGAAAAGACAGCTCAGGAATATCATCCAGGCTGCGCCGCTGCAACTTGGCAGTCAAACCGGCATGCGCAGCGGCTCGAGGGAAAAGGACGGCACTCAGGCGATTACCCACCAAGGGCAGTCCACTCGTCAGTGTTTGGGCAGAGAATGGCCGATGAAAAAACCGTGTTAGCTGAATCAGGCAGGTGGTGAGTGGATCATCGGGGACGAAGGTGGAATGCGGAATGGCGGCTTCGTGTGGCGGCGGCGGTGGATTGGAAGTCACAATGAATTCCTACGCGAATAGACCTGATTGGTCGTCAATACGATAAGGCCGTGAAACAGGAAGTGATCGAGCCAAGGAGTGCACTACACATCCATGCTCAGCATCTCGGGGCAGAGATCTCCGCCCCGAGACAGGCAATGAGCCGTGGCCCTATTCGGTGACCACGGTTTCATCCAGCGGTTTGAGATTGAACGTGGTAAGCAGTTGATTGCCATCAGCCAGCAATCGGAAGCGTGCTCTCAATTCATCATATTGCCCGCCAACGAGGTCACGCTGCGCGGTGAAATATTCATTTTCACTATCGAGCAAATCCAGCAATGAGCGCTGCCCTAGAGAAAACTGCTTGCTGTATTCGTCGCGCGCTGACTTACTTGAATTAGCGTAGCTGGTCAGTACCGGTACCCGCTCTGCGGCAATCATCATCGCATTCCACGACAAAGAGGCATTCTGGCGCACCTGCCGCTCGACACGGCGGACGATTTCTTCGGCAGAATAAACCAGCTCTTTGGTTTCAGCGACATAGGCTTTGTCGGCTCCGCTTTTGAAGAAATAACGCACTTTCACCATCCCGTAATAGCGCTCGGTTTCCTCAACCCGCAGGCCATCAAGCGAATCGGTGTAAACCGCGCCAGCTTCCAGATCCACACGCGGGTACATTTGTGACTCGGCCAAACCATACTGCGCCTGGGCTCCGGCAACGTCGGCACGCGCAGCTTGCAGCAAGCGGTTATTGGCAACCGCCCAGTTGGCAGCCTCGTCCATCGTAACGGGCAAGCCCTCGGGGACCGCCGGACGCAATAAATCTGCTGGCTGCTCCCCCACCAGACGCATATAGGCAATTTGTGCTTCATTCAGGCTCGATTGTGCAGCTGACACATTGGCTTTGGCCAAGGCAACCCTGGCATCGATTTGTTCATCGTCCGATTTACGGCCAAAGCCGCCTGCCGTGCGCATTTTGACCTGATCTGCTGTGCTTAAATGCGCGTCGAGATTCGCTTTAGTCAGCGTCAGCAATTCTTGCTGGCGCAACACATCCAGATAGGCTTCTGTGGTTTTAAGAGCGACGTCTTCCGAAGTATTGGCCAGACGGTGGGCTGCGCCCAATTGTCGCGCTTTTTGGCGATTAACTTCATTTTTGGTACCCATGCCGTCGAACAACATCTGGGTTAGCAGCGCCTGCGCTTCCTTGCGGGTGTAATTTACCCCGCCACCGAATGCCGCACGGGTGGAGAAATTATTCGTGTGTTCGCGCCCGATGCCTGCAGACAATTCAACCTTGGGGTAGTAGCCGCTTTTGGCTTTATCAACTGCCGCATTACTCGCTCGCCGTTGCCCTACATCAGTCTGGATATCAGGGCTGGTTTGCAGTAATTTTTCAACGACCTGGGGCAACGGTGCAGACCATGCTTGCGGCGCAAACACCGCCAGCACGGCCATGGTGCAAATACATTTTCGCATGTCTCTAGCTCCTGTATTGAAGAGGTAGCCGATTTACTTTCGGCAGCTTTTCTTGGGTCTTATTGGGAAATAGCGTTCCGTTTTTATTCATTCAATACAGATCATCGACTAGTGAATAGCAAGCACAATTTTTCCTAACGGGTGTCCCCTGGCTGGACAAACGATTGCCATGCCCAAAGCCCGCATCATCAATGTTTTGGGCCATTCACCGGAGGATTAGCACATAAAAAAAGCCACCGTAAACGGTGGCTTGGATTGACAGATCCGGAGCAAATCAGCGCCAGAATGTGCCCAGCAACGACAGCGCCAGCAGCACGGCGATTACGGCGAGCAGGTAATTGCGTTTTTTCTGCTCCCACATCAGGCCTTTGTAGCCAGCAAGCAAGAGCTCGGTGTGGTTTTGATTGAGCACTTCATTGAGCTTGCGCGGCAAGGTGGGTAGCAGCGTCGCCCACTGCGGCGCTTCGTGTTTCAGCGACGCAATCAGAGCGCGCCAGCCGATTTGCTCATTCATCCAGCGCTCAAGGAAAGGCTTGGCCGTTTGCCATAAATCGAGGTCAGGGTCGAGCTGGCGACCGAGCCCTTCGATATTCAGCAACGTTTTTTGCAGCAACACCAGTTGCGGTTGAATCTCGACATTAAAACGGCGTGAGGTTTCAAACAGCCGCAGCAGCACAAAACCAAACGAAATCTGGCTCAGCGGCTTGTTAAAGAAGGGCTCGCACACGGTACGCACCGCCGCTTCCAGCTCTTCAACGCGCGTGTCCTTAGGCACCCAACCGCATTCAATGTGTGCGGTGGCCACGCGGCGATAATCGCGATTAAAAAATGCCAGAAAATTAATCGCCAGATACTGCTTATCGGTATCGCTCAGCGAGCCAACAATACCAAAGTCTAGCGCGATATACCTATTGTCCTGCGCCACAAAAATATTGCCCGGATGCATATCGGCATGGAAAAAACCATGGCGGAATACCTGGCTAAAGAAAATCTCCACCCCATAGCGGCTGAGCTTTTTCAAATCCATGCCGGCGGCTTTCAACTCGTCGATTTTGCCAATCGGAATGCCGTCCATCCATTCGAGCACTAGCACTTCACGTGCGCAAAAGTCGTAGTACACCTCGGGCACGATCAGCTGATCCGAGTCGGTAAAATTGCGGCGCAATTGGCTAGCATTCGCCGCCTCGTGCATCAAGTCGAGCTCGTCATGCAAATGGCGATCAAACTCGGCGACCACTTCACGCGGTTTGAGACGTGGACCGTCGGCAAACAGCTTTTCAACGCAAACGGCCAACACCCGCATCAGCGCCAGATCGCTTTCGATCACCGGCAAAATCGCCGGGCGCAACACCTTCACGGCCACGGTTTTGCCATCGTGCAGTTTGGCGCGATGCACTTGCGCCACCGACGCGGATGCAACCGGCTGCGGATCGAACTGAGCAAACAGCTCCGCAATCGATTTACCCAGGCTTTTTTCGATTTGATTGATCGCCGTTTGCGAATCAAACGGCGGCACATTGTCTTGTAATTGCGCCAGCTCGTCGGCAATGTCGGGCGGCATCAAATCACGGCGCGTTGACAACACCTGACCGAATTTGACAAACACCGGGCCCAAGGATTCGAGCGCCAAACGCAAACGTACCGCACGTGGCTGATCCAGCTTGCGCCAAAAAAACAGCGCCGATATTAGTTTGCGCAGGCCATGCACGCGCTCGTGGCCAAGCAAAAATTCGTCCAGACCAAAATGCACCACGACATAGGCAATTTTAAAAAAACGGAACATGTTCGCCTTTATTGCTCGCCGCTTTCAATGCGGCCCAAGTCGGCCTCAAGCCGAGCCAAACGCTTGTCCAGCCGCGCCAAATCATTGCGCAAAGTATCCACCTCATCACAGAACGCCGTCACAGCTTCCTTGCGCGGCAGCATCCGGTCTTCATCACGCAGGTATTCCACTACCGTTTCGGTCAAACGCCAGCCCATCGCTAAAGGGGCTTTGGCCAGACTTTGGCTGGTGCTCACGATACGATGCGCAGCAATATCACCAACCAGGCGCGATAAATCTTCAGCCACATCCCACGACAAAGCGCCCAGCGCCGCCCCCGCCTTGCTAGCCAACTCTGGATCGCCCGCTAGCACGACCTGCCGCGATGCCGCCTGCGGATCAGTCAGACGCAGCGTAAAAAATTGCAGTGGCAGACTCAGGCTTGCTTCAGGCTGGCCTTCCGAATGCGCCAGCAAACCGCTGGGCATGACGACGACATTGGCGGCCAGTAGCGGCAATTTCACCGCAAAAGTGCGGCCAGCCAGGCGGGACAAATCCGCCTGCGCTGCAGGGGCCTGCCCCAGCAGATGATTGAGCAAAGCCGCCAGACTCGCTTGACCCGCCACTTGACTCAATCCCATCAGAATTTGGTTCCTTTATGCAGCGCGCACACGCCACCGGTCATATTGTGGAAATCGGCGCGGCCAAAACCGGCGTCGAGCATCATCTGTTTCAGCGTTTCCTGATCGGGATGCATGCGGATTGACTCAGCCAGATACTGGTAAGACTCGGCATCATTGGCCACCAATTTCCCCATAAAAGGCAGCAGCTTGAACGAATACAGATCGTAAGCCGGCTTAAGCGGTGCCCACACCTTTGAGAACTCCAGCACCAGCAAGCGGCCGCCGGGTTTGAGCACGCGATGCATTTCCTTGAGTGCGGCATCCTTGTGCGTCATATTGCGCAGACCAAACGCCACCGAAACAATATCGAAGTATCCGTCTGGAAACGGCAGCTTTTCTGCATCACATTGAGCTACTGGTAGGGGGTATCCCATATCCAGCAAGCGGTCACGGCCGACGCCCAGCATCGAGCTATTAATGTCAGTCAACCAGACCTGGCCCGTTTTACCCACTTTTTTGGCAAAAGCTTTCGAAAGATCGCCCGTACCGCCAGCAATATCCAGAACCTTGTCGCCCGCTTTGGCGCCGCTGGTTTCAATGGTGAAGAATTTCCATGCGCGATGCAGGCCAGCCGACATCAGGTCATTCATCACGTCGTATTTTTGCGCGACCGAGTGAAACACTTCGGCGACTTTCTGCGCTTTTTCTGATTCATTGACGGTGCTAAAACCGAAATGGGTTTTTGAATCGCTCATTGCGTTCTGCCTTTATTTAAAGTGGTTCACGAGATGCGCCAGCAGCGGCCAGCTCGTTCAGGTATTTTTGCCAGTAGCTTTCATAATTGGCACCCAGTTCATAGAGGTATTGCCATGAAAACAAGCCGGAATCATGGCCGTCGTCAAATACCAGCTTGAGTGCGTAATGCCCAACGGGCTCGACGGCCTTGATATTGACGTTGATTTTGCCCACCTGCAGCACTTCATTGCCTACGCCGTGGCCACGCACTTCGGCGGACGGACTCAGTACGCGCAGATATTCGCATGGCAACTGGTAGCTCGCGCCATCGGCGAAGGCGATTTCAAGCAGGCGCGAAGCCTGATGCAAGGTCACGGCGGTGGGATGCGGGGTTTCTGCGGTAAGGCCAGCCATAAGCGTCAATTTGCCAGAAGGAAAATAGCCATCATCATACCGCGCTTAAGGTTTGCTCACCACTCGCGAACCGGGGCAAGCACGTCGCCGTCCTGCCATGCCCGGCTTTCACTTTCTGAAAAATAAGTCGTGGATTTGCAGACTTGTAATATTAAGTTCACACTAAAGCCTTATTCTCGCAATCAATACATTGAACTTTTCCGCGAGGACACGCCATGGCCGCCAATATCCTGTTGGTCGAAGATGAACCAGCAATTCAAGAACTGATTGCCTTTAACCTGTCACAAGCAGGTCATCATGTAATGCGTGCCGATTCGGTAGAAAGTGCCCAAGGCATTGTACGCAATGCCCTGCCCGATCTGATTTTGCTCGACTGGATGCTGCCAGGCATGTCGGGCATTGATTTTGCCCGCAAACTGCGCGGCGACGAGCGCACGCGCGCCATTCCGCTGATCATGCTCACCGCACGCTCGGACGAGCAGGATAAAATCGCCGGCCTGGAAACCGGCGCCGACGATTACATTACCAAGCCATTTAGCCCGCGCGAATTGCAGGCGCGGATCAAGGCCGTGCTGCGCCGCCGTGCGCCGCAAGCCACCGATGATCCAGTGGAAATCCACGGCTTGCGCCTTGATCCGGTGACCCACCGCGTGTCGGGCAATGGCCAGCCGCTGGAGTTGGGCCCAACCGAATTCCGCCTGCTGCATTTTTTCATGACGCACACCGAACGCGTGCACACGCGCGCGCACCTGCTTGATCAGGTGTGGGGTGATCATGTGTTTGTGGAAGAAAGAACCGTCGACGTGCATATTCGCCGCCTGCGCTCTTCACTGGAAGGAACTGGTCACGATCATCTGATTCAAACGGTGCGCGGCTCGGGTTATCGCCTGTCGGTCAACTAAAGCCAGCACCCGCGTCTGCTCCGGCAGCGCTTTTGAAGGGTCGGCACCGACCTGCGTGTTTCATTAAAGGCCGCACATGCTCTGGCTTCGTTCGATTATTTATTATTCTTTAACCGCCCTGATCGCCCTGTTTATTGGCGCAATCGGCGGCGCGGCCTGGGGGCTGGGCTTTGCGCTGCTCGTCGTTTCGCTGGCCTGCCTGTTTCATATTTTCAATCTGCACCGTTTACACCACTGGCTGGAAAACCCGCAAGTCGATAATGTGCCCGGCAGCTTTATGCTGTGGCAGGAAGTGTTTGACCAGATTTACGCCGAAGTGCGCAAGCAGAAAAAAGCCAAAGAGCGCCTCGCTGGCACGCTGGATCGCTTTTTATCTGCCGCCGAAGCGCTGCCCGATGGCGTGGTGATTCTGGACGACAATGATCGCATCGAGTGGTGCAACCCCGCCTCTTGCGAGCACCTGAGCCTGAACCGCAAGCTGGACATGGGCCAGCCCATCACGCACCTGCTGCGCTATCCCAGCCTGCGTGACTATCTGAAAGAACAGGATTTCAGCCATCCGGTAATTATTCGCATCAGCCGCCCGAGCGAGCAGACTTTATCGGCGCAGGTGGTGCCGTTTGATTCAACACGTAAGTTGCTCTTGAGCCGCGATATTACGCAGCTTGAGCGTGTTCAGACCGTCCACCGAGATTTCGTTGCCAATGTCTCGCACGAACTGCGCACACCACTGACCGTCGTTGGCGGTTTTATTGAAACCATGATCGACATGCCTTCATCGGACGCCAAAACGCGCGAAACGCATTTGCAACTGATGTACGAGCAAACGCAGCGCATGCAGCGGCTGGTGGAAGATTTGCTGACGCTCTCCAAGCTGGAAAGCGGAGCGCAGGTACGCGAAGAGGAAGTCGACATTCCGCAACTGATGCAATTGCTGCGCACTGAGGCCAATGGGCTTTCACAAGGCCGCCACACGGTAGAAATAGGCCGCCTTGATCGCCCACGCCTGATTGGCAATCACGACGAGCTGCATTCGGCATTGGGCAATCTGGTCTCCAACGCCATCCGCTACACGCCACCGGGCGGCACCATCACCATCGGCTGGGAAAAGCGTGACGATGCAGTGTGCTTTACATGTCGCGACACCGGCATCGGCATTGCCCCGGAGCATATTCCGCGCCTGACCGAGCGCTTTTACCGTGTGGACCGCGGCCGCTCGCGCAATACTGGCGGCACCGGGCTGGGGCTGGCGATTGTGAAGCATATTCTGCATCGGCATCAGGCGCATATGCTGATCACTTCCGAGCTAGGCAAAGGCAGCGAGTTTGCGGTGAAATTCCCACCGGCACGGGTTATTGAATAGACAGGCGAATGCATGCGCGGCCTCAGCCGAGGCCGAAGTAGTCACCGAGTGAGCACGCCACTTGCCCAAGTCACAATCTGCCCGTAAATTGCGGCAATCGCATCTTTTTTGCGTCTGCGCAAAGGCACAGGGCTTGGCTTTGGTTGATAATGCCCCATGTCATTGAGATGCCTAGCCCAAAGCTAACGCAATTCGCCTACTTCACCGCATCAGAGGTCTTCACTATGAGCAGAATCGCCGCAATTAAACCTTTCGGTCAACGTATTTGGTTGGACAATCTTTCCCGTGATCTACTGAAATCAGGCGAACTCGCTCGCCTGATCTCTGAAGACGACATCGCTGGCGTGACTTCAAACCCGGCGATTTTCTACAAATCGATTTCGTCTGACCCGCTCTACACTGGCGATCTGGCCGAGCTGAAAAAGCAGGATCTGACTGCCGAACAACGTTACGAAGCGCTGGTAGTACCAGATATTCAAGCCACTTGCGATCTGACTCGTGCAATGTACGACGCGACCAATGGTCTGGATGGCTACGTGAGCCTGGAAGTATCACCCACGCTGGCGAACGACGCGCAAGGCACCATCGACAACGCCAAACGTCTGTGGGCAGCGATCAATCGCCCGAACGCGATGATCAAAGTACCGGCCACCGACGCTGGCGTGATTGCTTTTGAAGAGCTGATCACTTCAGGCATCAACGTCAACATCACGCTGATGTTCAATCTGAAACACGTTGATAACGTCTTGACCGCCTACATTCGTGGTCTGGAAGCGCGCGCTGCGGCGGGTCTGCCTGTCGATAAAGTTCAAGCCGTTGCCTCGGTCTTCCTGTCGCGCGTTGATAGCCTGATCGACCCGCAACTGGACGCCATCGGCACACCAGAAGCGCTGGCTCTGCGCGGCACGGTCGCTAAATCATTCGTTAAAGTGGCTTACCAGCACTACAAAGGCTTGTTCCAGGGCAGTCGTTTTGCCGCGCTCAAAGCACTGGGCGCCAATCCGCAACGTCTGCTGTGGGCGTCAACCGGCACCAAAAACAAAGCCTACAACGACGTAATGTACGTTGAAGACCTGATCGGGCCAGATACTGTCAACACCGTACCGGACGCTACACTGGCGCTGTTCCGCGACCACGGCAATGCAGCCAACACGCTGGAAACCGGCACCGATGCAGCGGTACAAACTTTGGTGAAAGTGCGTGAACTGGGCATCAACTACAACCTCGCTGGCGAGCAGTTGCAAGTTGATGGCTTGAAACAATTCGACGAAGCCTTTGCCAAATTGCTGGATCTGACCAAATAAGTAGGCAGACAAAAGTTTCCGCCCATCGTTGGCTCGCCTCGCTGTACTACTTGTACTATCTTCGGCTTCGCCGCCTTGTTCGGAAATTTTTGCTCAGTTACTTAATTGGCCACCTTCCAAAGCAAAGCCCCGCCAATGTGCGGGGCTTTTTTATACCCGGAGTATGTATTGCCACGTAGAAAATATTCTGCAATCGCTACGGCCATATACCCCCAATACAATTGATTTGCAACGACGCAACAAATCACGATGCGTCACAATTCTTTCACCGATTAGTCATAATTTAACCAAACTGTCACATTAAAACTGACAATCTCTGCCATAATTAATGCCGCTTTTTGTTCCGGCCTTATGATTTATGCGCAAGATTCTGATCGTCAATCCCAAAGGGGGCAGCGGCAAGTCAACCTTGTCGACTCATCTGGCCAGCTGGTTTGCCTGGCAGGAAGCCAAAGTGATGCTGGGCGATCTGGACAAACAGCACTCCAGCCACCACTGGCTCGATTTGCGTCCGGCGCATCTGCCGCAAATTGCCCGCTGGGAAATTGGCGATGACCACATCGCGCGCCCGCCCAAGGGCAGCCAGGTCGCCGTACTCGATACACCAGCCGGTTTTAGCGGTAATAAACTGAAAAAAGTGCTGAAAATCGTCGATCACGTCATTGTGCCGATTCAGCCTTCGGCGTTTGATCTATGGGCCTGCGCCGATTTTTTTGAAGAGCTGGCCGAAACCAAGGCGGTGCGTCAGGAAGACGTCCAAGTCGGCGCTGTGGGAATGCGGGTGAATGCGCGAACCCAGGCGGCCAACCCGCTGCCCGAATTTCTGCGCAAATACGATATTCCGCTACTCACCTGCGTGCGTGACACCCAGCTCTACAATCAGACCATCCAGCGCGGCATGAGCATTTTTGATCTGCCGCACAGCAAAACCCAGCGCGACCGGGCCGAGTGGCAAGCGCTGATTGACTGGGTACTCAAACGCTAGGCTCCGGAATCTGGCAGCCTGAAGCGCAATCGACGTTATAATCGGCTGCTTTCCAGCTTTTAAAGACGCCCATGCTCAGTGCGCCCCACCTCCAGTTGATCGAACAAGCGCTGGCCCGCAGTCCGGCCCGGGTGCTGGCTGTTGCCCTTGGCGATGAGACGGTAATTATCAAACGGCAGGAAAGCCGGGCTCGCCCGCTGGCGTATCGCGCGCTCAATCTAGCCGCCCGTATGCTGGGCCAGCCTTTGCTTTGTGCCGTACCCGCTTATGGTGGTGCGGCGGGTCAGGCCACCGAAGTGCGCCGTTTGCAGGCCTTGCAGGCCGCTGGCGTTGCGGTACCCAGCGTGCTGCATATTGCGCCAGACTGGATTGCGCTGAGCCACGCTGGCGAGCATTCGATTGATCATCTGCTCAGCCGCAGTCAGGAGCCTCAATTGGCGATCTGGGAAAGTGCACTGGCCGCGATTCTGGACGCGCACCGCAAAGGGCAGGTGCTCAGTCAGGCTTTTGCCCGCAATATTCATCGCCATCAGGGCCAAATAGTTTTCATCGACTTTGAAGATGACCCCACCGAGGTATTGAGCCAGGAGCAAGCACAGGCAAGGGATTGGCTGCTATACCTGCATTCAACGGCCTATCTGCTACAAGCCGACCGCCAGATTCTGGCGCAACGCCTGCTCCCCTTTCTGCATCAGGACAGTGCTGCCGTACAAGCGCTGATTTTCAGCAGCGCGCGCAGCCTGGGCTGGCTGCGCCATCTGCCGCGCCAGCGCAAGCCGTGGGGCCGTGACGTGATTTCACTACAAAGCGCGGCAGCAGTCATGCATGCGCTAGGATCTATCAACTAGTGCTCAACGCGCCGCTGGCAGCTGGCAAATAAATCCAGCTGCGGCTGGTAAAGCTGCGTTCTAACGTCGAGCAAGCCGAGCATCGAATGAAACAGATTGTCGTGCGAGTAGCGCTGGCCTGCATGTTGCTGCAGGCAGCGCGCATCAAGGCCGCGGCTTTGCTGATAGGCGGATGAAAACCACATCAGCGCCGGAATATGCGTCTGGAAGTCCGGCGCAATCACATAGGGCGAGCCATGCAGGTATAGCCCTCTTTCCCCAATTGATTCGCCATGGTCAGACAGATACACCATGGCGGTATCAAGTTTGCTCTCGTTGTGTTGCAAGGTGCGGATCAGGCTGGCCAGCACATGGTCGGTGTAGAGCAAGGTATTGTCGTAGCTGTTCATAATCTCGCCCTGCGTGCAGCGATCGAGCTGATTGGTCGTGCAGGCGGGCTGAAAACGTGCAAACGGCGGCGGGTAGCGTTTGTAATACGCCGGGCCGTGGCTACCCATCATATGCAGCACCAGCACGGCCGATTGCTGCCCCTGGCTGACCTGATCAATTTTGGCTTGCAGGTTTTGCAGCAGCATTTCGTCCCAGCATTCGCCATCGCGGCACAGCGCCGGATCGGGCCGCGCACTCGTTTGCTCATGCGGCACACGATCACACGCGCCCTTGCAGCCCGACTGATTATCACGCCAGCTCACGCTCAAACCCGCACGCTGCATGATATCGAGCAAGCCCTGATGGCTCTTGCCTTTATCATCCGAATAATCGCTGCGCTCGAACATTGAAAACATGCACGGTACTGACACGGCGGTATCGGTGCCGCAGGAATGAAAATCCGGATAATTGATCAGCCCGGCGATTTGCTTGAGCTCGGGATTGGTTTCGCGCTCGTAACCATTGAGCGAGAAATTGGCCGCACGCGCGGTTTCGCCGACCACCAGCACGGTCAGGCTGGGGCGCTGCGTCTTGGCCCAGCTGGCTCCCAGCCGGGCATCTTCACCCACCGCCTTGACCTCAACTGGGCTTAATGCCGCGCTATTGCGCAAATATTTGGACGTGGCTTGCAGGTAATTACTTGGCGTGAGGACATAGCGCAATTCACGGTGATTACGAAAAACCGAAGCAAAATCCTTGTAATACCCCGCAGCAATCACACCCAGTAATAAAAGGGACGCCAGCAAAATCCCCGATTTGATCTTGGCTTCATTTTTAAATGGCCGAAAATCAATTCGCACGCGCCACAGCCAGGCGGCAGGCAAAGCCCCCAGCAGCAGCAGATAAATCAGCAGCTTGAAGCTGAGTAAATCCCGCGCCTCGGCATGATTGGTTTCAAAGGCGTTCTGGATCATTTCCGCATTAATCATTACCCCGTATTGCGACATGAAATACACAATAAACGGCGTAATGAGCAAAATGGCCGTCAAAACCGGTTTAAAAACATAAGGCACGGCAATCAGCGTCAGGATGGCATTAAAGACCAAAAACAGAAATGCAAAGCCAATGCCGATAAACAGCCACGCGCCCACCGTAGCCGGCTGCTGGACGGCGATGAATTTTTGCCAGAACACCATATTGCAGGCGCTTAATAAAAACAGCACCAGAATGGCGGTGACTCGTTCACTACGCAAGATCATGTGAAGACCTATTTAAGAAGGGTTTCTTTGCTGAAACAGACATCGGAACACTATGCCCACGGCAAGCTTAAGACCCGGTAAAGAGCAGCTAAGCAAGGCAGCAATCAGCATGGGGTTTCCGCCGTTTTTTGGCGGGGTATAGGCGGGTAAAGCAGATACAGCAAGAGCAGAACCAGCCATACCCACCAGAGTGTCCACAGGTTATGCGAGAGAAAATGCGCGCCGCGCATCATTTGCCCCCAGCCCATCACGATGCCCAAGCCCAGCGCCAGTACCAGGCTGCGCAGCGCCCAGCGCGGCTGCTCATCCCGCAGCGCAAAGTAAAAAGCCAGCAGTGAAAAGCCGCCCGAAGCATGACCGCCAGGCAAGCAGCGTCCGGGGCTTTGCCCGATGGGCAAATCGGCAAACAAAGGCAATAGCGGTGCCTGACCGCCAAACAGATTCAAATCCCAGGGGCAGGCATGAATGCTGTTGCGCTTGAGGATTTGCACCACCAGCGCCGACAGGGCCAAACCGAGCAGAATCCAGATCATGCGGCGGCGATAAGGCAGCAAACTGCTGGCAAAAAATGGCCCGCCAAAGCGTGCACACAGCAGCAAGGCCAGCAGCGATAGCGGAATAAACCACAGCGCGCTTTTCAGCCCGGTATGCATCACCGCGTTCAGGAAAAAGTTATTTCTCAGCGCAAACTGATGCTGCACGCCATCGTAGTAAGGGCTGATGAGCGCCAGATCCCACTGCTGCGGGTAAACCCAGAGCAACAGGGCCGCCAGCAACGCTGGGAACAGCAGATGTCCAAGATAAAAAGCCGGAGATAAACGCCGCATCGCACACGCACCGCAGTAAAAACGGCAGCTTAGCGAGTGGCGTGTGAGGATTTCGGCAGGATTGTGTGAGGGTTTTGTGAGGGCGTAGTGTTAGGGTTGGTTAGCTTGAGAATTTGATTCAGTTTTGCTCCAGAGCGAGCTTCGCGGCAATGCCGATCTGCACCCGGGTGCCCTGCCCCGGCTGGCTATCAATCCGCCACTCCCAGCCCATCGCAGCGCAAATGCGCCCAACGATGGCCAAACCCAGCCCAAAACCATCGGGCAGACGGCTGGCCCGCTCAAAAGTATGCTGCACACGGTGCAAATCATTGTCGGCGATGCCCACGCCGGTATCGGCAATACTCAGCACGCCGTCTTGCCAGTCGATCACAATCTGGCCGGATTGGGTATAGCGCAGCGCATTGCTGAGCAGATTATCCAGCAGCATTTTCAGCAAGGCCGGGTCAGCGTCGATCGCCAGCTCGGCAGCGATGCAATTGTTGCGCACAATCTCGCCTTTCTGCGCGGCAAACTGCTGCAGGGATTCAGCCACGGCAGCATGCAGATTGACTCTTTGCAGCTGGCTGGCGTGCAGATCGCGGGCCAGAAACAGCAAGGCGCTCAATCTGGCCTGCATTTCATCGGCTGCCGCTTCGATGTGCTGCACGCGCTGCAAATCCGTAGCGGATAAAGCGGACAATTCACGCAGTAGCTCGGCGCTGGTACGGATGCGTGTGAGCGGCGTGCGCAACTCATGGCTGGCGTGCGCGGTAAATTCGCGCTCGCGCTGCAAGAGCTGGGCTTTTTCCAGCCGGTGCGCATGAATGGCCTGCGCCAGCACGGCCACTTCGTCGTCGTGCGCGGCATCCAGCGGCAGTGGGCAATCATGCTCGACAGCATGCGCCAGCGCCGATAGCTGCTTGAGTATGGTTCCCGCCAGCACATGCCCGATGACCCCGGCCAACAAAGCCAGCACGACTACGGCAACGCCAACGCCCAGATAAATGGTCGCCAATCGCTCCTCATGTCGGGCGGTGTCATACAGCACGTACAGGCGCTCACCGCCGTATTCGCGAATGCCAACATGAAATTCATGCGACTGCTCGTAATATTCACTATTGCCCACAGCCAGCGCGGCGACTTCGGCCGGCAAGCCCGGCGGCAATTGCCCGATGGGGGCGTGATAAAACTCCAGATTTTGCGGCAGCACGATGCTGCCCTGTATTGGCCATTGTGATTCAATCCGGTTGAGCGCGGTATTGACCACTTCGTCAATCAGCGCCTCTTCGCTCTCTTCGGCCGACATCAGCAAAGAGGCCGCCAGCGCCAGCAGCGAGCAACAGCTAACCATAAATAGCACCAGTGTCATCCGGCGGCGCAAGCTCATTTTATGCATGCGGCTCCCCCGCCGGATCGATCAACATATAGCCACGGCCATGCACGGTTTGCAGCGGGCTGAGCCCATCCGGCATGGATAAGGCGCGGCGCAATTGCGACAGGTGATAACGCAGCGGATCGCTGCTTTCCTGCGCTTCTCCCCAGAGCGCACGCTCGAGCTGGTCACGCGTAAACAGCGTATTGGGGCGCGAGAGCATGACCTGCAGCAGCAACTGCGTTTTGGGCGGCAATTTAAGCGGTTGCCCTTGCCAGAATACCTGCCCTGTATGGGGCTCAAACAGAATCTGCCCACAGCGCAAAGCTTGCACCAGCAGCTGGCCGTTGGCGCGTCGCAGCAGCGCCTTGATGCGCATTTCCAGCTCTCTGAGCGAAAATGGCTTAAGCAGATAATCATCCGCCCCAGCGTCAAAACCGGCTTCCTTGTCGGCCAGCGTATCGCGGGCGGTGAGGATCAAAATGGGCAGATTCAAGGCCAGCTCGGCACGGATATGCCGCGCCAGACTCAGGCCGCCCATGCCGGGCAAACCCAGATCAAGCACCAGCAGGTCAAACGGCTGGCTGGCCAGCAAATGCAGTGCAATCCCCGCATTGGCCGCGGCATCAGGCATAAAGCCCCTCGCCTGCAGAAAGTCATAAATATTGGCGCTAATCTGGGCATCGTCTTCAACGATTAGAATTTTGGCACTCATGCTGGCTCCATCGACAGATCAGCAGTGTAGCGCTTTTTAGCGCGTTCAATACATTACCCATGTATTGCCATGCAGGACAAGCAGGTAGATACCTAGCAATACATACCCCTAGTCACAACTGAGCGTATGAATAAAAAAAGCCCCCTCAAATGAGGGGGCTTTCGTAGCAGTGAGTCAGCTTATTTAGCTGCGCCCATTGCTTTAGTCAGTGTTGCGTTGCTGTCATCGCCGTCCAGAGACCAGCTGAATACACCGCCCAGACCTTTGTTTTTACCGTACTGAACTTTAGTACCGATTACTTCTGGTGTGTCATAAGACCAGAAAGTAGAACCGTCGAATTTCCAAGACTGTTTGGTCGTTGGGTGAACAAAGACGTTACCCGCTGCATTTTTCAGTACTTTGTAGTCTTCGATACCGGCTTCGTAAGTACCACGAGCTGGTTGAGTCGCTTTCTGGTACAGACCGTTGTTCGCGTTAGTCACGCCAGTCCAGCCACGGCCATACTTAGGCACGCCCAGAACCAGTTTCTTCGGATTCACGCCAGCGTTGATCAGTTGGTTAACTGCATCATCGGTGTTGTAGAACGATACGAGGCTGCGATCACCGTAGCAAGTGTCGCCAGCTTTGCCGCTGCACTTGTACGTTGGGTTAGTTGGATCTGCGTACAGATGCGACTGGAAGTCGGTAGGACCTTGAGCAGCCCAACCACCGTTGTAGTCGTAAGTCATCATGTTAATCCAGTTGAGGTAACGGCTGTACTCGCGTGGTTCAGTCATGTCGATCTTGTCTTTACCTACACCGATCGCCACAGTCAACAGGTACTCTTTCTTGTTCGCAGCAGCCAACTCATCGATCTGTTTGCGGAACTCAGCCAACAGCAATGTGAAGTTCTGTTTGTCAGCTGGCGATACAGTGTTGTATGGCTGGCCAACTACACCTGGGAATTCCCAATCGATATCGATACCGTCGAAGATGTTAGGTGCAGAGCCTGGGCCACCGCGACCATCCAACGTTGGCAAGTTGCCTTTGAGGTAGATGTCGATACACGATTTAACCAGTTGTTTACGCAAGCCATCCGTTGCAGCCGCTTTAGAGAACCACTTAGACCAAGTCCAGCCACCCAGAGAGATGAACAGTTTGGTGTTAGGATATTTTTTCTTGTAGGCTTGGAATTCACGGAAGTTACCCGCCAGTTTGTCGTCCCACTTGATCGCATCAGAAGCATCAACACGACGTTTAGCAGTCAAACCAAAGTCAGCCCAAGCATCGCCACCAGTACCAGCGCCTGGTGCGTTCGCATCAGTTGCACCTGGTTCGAGTTTGTTAACGATACCGCACTCGTAGCCGCCGTTTTTCTCGTAGATGTTACCGAAAGCGTAGTTGATGAAGGTCAGGTGAGCAGCTGCACCAGAGCTGATGATGTCAGCGACTTGGTAGTCACGGCCATACACGCCCCACTGCGTGAAGTAAGAACCCACTTGCGCAGAAGATGGTGCTGGTACTTCTTGGCCTGGAGCCAGAGTAGCCAATGGTGTTGGCGTTGGTGCTTGTGTTGGCGCTACAGTTGGAACTGCAGTTGGCGCTGGTGTCTGACCAACTGGTGTTGGCTCAGCAGTTGGTACGGCAGTTGCAGCTGGGCCGCAATCGCCTTCAAGTTTCCATGGGCCCCACTGGTCAGTTGCAGAAGGCGCTTGACCTTGTGTCCACCATTTAGCAGAGAATTTTTTGCCGTTGTATGAAACAACTTTACCGCCAGTGTAGGCAGCAGTTGCATTCCAAGCTTCAGCATTGTCACAACCTGCTACTGGGCCAGTTGTTGGCGCTACTGTAGGTGCAGCGGTTGGCGCAACAGTAGGAGCAACTGTTGGTGTTGCGCTGCCAACTGGTGTTGGAGTTGGCGCAACAGTCGGAGCTGGAGTCACGCTAGAGCCAGAAACTGCTTTCCACAGCGTTGGGGTAGCAGCTGGATTCCAGTTTGCACCAACATAAGCTGTGTGAGTTACCAGAGCTTGGTAGTCTTTACCAGAGTAAGAAACTACTGCGCCAGCATTGTAGGTAGTGCCTTCTTTCCATGCATCAGCTGCATAAGAGAAGCTAGCAACTGCCATCATGGCAGCAGGGATTGCAGCTACAGCAAAACGATTAAAGTGCGACATAAAGGGTCTCCATCCTCATTTATTTGGCATCACTCGCGCAATGCAATTGGTACTAACCAGATCAGGCAACTCGTCAGTTATTTGAAAGTATTTACTGATTCGAGCCATCTATCCATCGCCTCTCAATCGGTATCGAGCTGCGTTGGTGTCTATTAATCTCCAAAGCGTTTTCCTTGTCAACACCCTTTTTTTCATTTTTTTTGCCCCCCGCAAAAAGAAGCTGGGCACTAGGGAGAAATACTACAAACTACATAAATCCCACCATTGTGCGACGCACAAACATTGCCGACTAAATCACAAAAACCCCCATTTTAAATAGCGTATATAGATATTGCATCGCAACATTAGCGCATGATTATGTAACAAATTCTGTTTTGTTATGTAGTTAATAGTCGATAAACTACACAAAAATTTTGCTGATTTTGTGTTGTCCATGCGATTTTTCAAAATGTTGGTCAAAAAATATACTTTCAAATAATTGACCAAAAATTTTCAACCCGGAAAGCTTTCTCCGCTTACATAAAAAAACCACCCGGAATTAAATCAGATATTTTTCGTCAGCAAGTGGTATTACCCAATGCAACAAACTTCCATCAGACCCGCAATGACATACAGACAGGCCAGACACCGGACAGAAATCAGCCATCGCTCTGCCAGTGATCACTGCTACACGCAGGCCATCGACTTGAAATCAATGAAGAAGCATCATTCATTCAGTTACATCACACCAGAAATCATCATGCAGAATGCGATTGGCATTTGACCTGGGCAAGGCGCAATACCAGCAACAGAGAATCCATTCTTCGGACCGGAGAACAACGAGGCTGTGCGGGTTACACAGAGGGGAAATCATCGCCAGAGCTGAGTGCAGCCCGGCAAAGAACACGGTAGCAAAGGCAGCTACATATTATTGCTTTAGCCATCGACGGCGCGGCTCACCTGAGCAACACAGGCATAAAAAAACGCCGCGAATCAATCGCGGCGTTTTGATCAGGCTTGACTCACTAGTCCTAAGACAGAGCGAGTAAAGTCTTAGCGTTTAACTCCGTATACTTTGCCGTTTGGCAGAGTCAGAGTTACGTTGGTTGGTACTGGCATTGGCATGAAAATACGCATACCAATGGTGATGGTTTTACCTGGACCGAAGTCAGTTACACCCCACGTTGTACCTACAGTGCCTTGCTTCAGTTGGTAAGCTGGACGATGGAAGGCATTTGGCAGACCACCTACGTTACCGACTTTGTTAGAAGCCACTGTTGCAGACCAAGTACCACCACTGTAGATATCAACCAGATTCTCGATACCTTTACCCGCTGGTGGAGCGTATGGTTTCAAGAACTCAACTGTTGATGAAGTCAGCGGAGTTGATGGCGCTACGTCGAACGCAACTTTCGCACCAGTCAGATCAACATTTGAATTGTTTTTCAATTTCAAACCGATCTGGATTGGGTAGTTATCTTCACCTTTTGGCAAGAAACCAACCAAGTCTACTGATACATCCAGTGTCTCAGCTGGCTGAACGAAAGCTTCGTCGCCTGCTTTGATACCGTATGGCGTTGCATTTTTCAGCATCGTGCCGGCCAGTGAAGTCAGCGTGCTACCGAAGTAGTAGTGACCCAGACCATTCTGTGCTGGTGTGCTGTAGTCACCTGCCAGCTCCCAGAACATGATACCGCCAGCGCCTTGATCGATTGCGTACTGAACTTTCGCTTTGAACGATTTTTCATTTTCAGTCGACAAGAACACTTTGGTCGTTGGGTTCCACAACCAAGAAGACTGAGCGATGTCATCGTAGTTTTCTACGTAAATGCCACGAACTTTAGATTCAGGCTTGCTCAGGTCATGGCCATAGATACCAACGTATGGTGTTGGCAAGCCATCACGCAAGTTGTTGGCGTGCCACAGCGGGTTAGCACCGGCAAACATTTCTTTACCATCAGCGCCAACGTCAAACCACAGATTGTCGATACCTTGTGCACCAAAGCCGCATGGAGCGCCAGCTTTCGGGCTCAAAGCGTCTGAACCTAGGTTGCCGCCAGTGCCGGTGTAGCAAGTTTTCTGATCGGCAACAGCTGCAGTACCCCACAGACCATTAGTACCGCCAGTTACGTTTTGCCAGCCGCGAGTGTAGTAAGGCAGACCGATATTGATACGACCACCTGCTAATGCAGTGCGGAAGTATTTGTATGACCAGTCGATGTTCAGGTAACCCTGAGCGTTGTAGTACTTGCCATCACCTGCAGTGTCGTAGATCTTGGCATCAGCGATTTCGCTGTCTTTACCAGTATCGTACAGCGCTGCATTGTGACCTACGAAGTGATTCCATGCGCCATGCAAGTCATAGCTCATGATGTTGACGTAGTCGAGGTATTTGAGGGCTTGGAAGCCTTCGAAACCACGCAGCAGGTAGCCAGACGAAGGAGAAGCAATCGTCAGCATATAGTATTTGCCTTGAGCAGCAGCGGCTTTATCCAACTCCAGACGCAGAGTCTTCATCAAAGCCATGTAGCCGTCCCACAACTTGCCGCGATGTTTGTTCGCGATCTTCCAATCGTCTGGGCTACCAGCGTCAGACATTGAAGTTGGGTATTCGTAGTCGATATCGATACCGTTCAGGCCGTATTTCACCACGAATTCAGCAGCTGATTTCGCGAAGGTGTCGATGCGGTCTTGACGAACTGCACCAGTTACTTCGTCCACAGTCAGCGAGTAGAAGCCACCGCTAGCAACGCGTTTGCCATCTTCACCGAAGTAACCGCCGGTTTCAGCCCAGCCACCTACTGACAGCAACAGCTTAACGCCTTTAGCGTCAGCGTGCTTATTCAGCATATTGAAGTGACCTTTGTATGGCAGGCTTGGATCCAGTGCGTATTTAGGACCTTTAGAATCCCAGTTCATGCCAGTTGCAGCATTGCTTGGGCTATCAGCACCAACTGATACTTTCCAGTTCTGGTCGATATGCGCAAATGCGTAGTTCACGTGAGTGATGTCGTTCCAAGGCACATCGGCAGCCAAGTATGCAGGCTGACCGTTGGCGCCATTACGCCAGCTAGTGAAGTAACCGATACTGCGGCGTTTCATGCCATTGGCCAGTTTTTCACGACCAGCTGCGTCGTAAGCATCACAGTATGGCACGTTCGCAACTTCAGACACCAAGCCTGTTGGACGGCACTGATCTTGGCCGCCAACTACTGGAGGTGTCGCTGTTGGTGTAGGTGTTGGGCCAACTGGTGTCGCTGTAGGCGTCACAACTGGCGTTGCAGTTGGAGTTACAACTGGCGTTGCCGTTGGTTTGATCGTTGGTGTTGGCGTTGGGCCAACTGGCGTCGCTGTAGGCGTCACAACTGGTGTTGCAGTTGGAGTTACAACTGGTGTTGCCGTTGGTTTGGCCGTTGGCGTCGCAGTTACAACAGGCGAAGCGGTTGGTGTTGGCGTTGCGTTTGTAGTGCTGCACTCGCCTTCATATTTCCAAGGGCCCCACTGGTCAGCAGCAGAAGGCGCCTGGCCTTGCGTCCACCATTTTGCAGAGAATTTTTTGCCGTTATAAGCAACAACCTGAGCGCCAGTGTAGGCAGTCGTTGCATTCCAGGCAGCCACATTGTCACAACCGGCCACTGGGCCTACTGGCGTTGCAGTAGGAGCCGCTGTTGGGGCTGCAGTTGGGCCTACTGGCGTAGCCGTTGGCGCAACAGTCGCTTGTGGTGTAGCAGTTGCCGTCGCAGCGCCAACCAGTTTCCACAGTGTTGGTGTGGTATCAGGGGTCCAGCCAGCACCAACATAGGCAGTGTGTGTCACCAAAGCAGAGTAATCACTGCCTTTGTGGCTCACAACCGTGCCAGCGCTGTAGGTAGTGCCTTCTTGCCACGCAGGCGCTGCATAAGCATAAGCAGCGAACATTGCGACTGGCATAGCAGCAAGTGCAAGACGATTAATACGGGACATTAAAGTCTCCTCCGATTTATAAATGGCATTGACGCTAGGAGTTAAGTGGTCTTGACTGCTAGGCGCCTGCTTGTCACCCTTTTGTAAGAATTGGGTGATTCTCTACGCTAGACCTGTTCACCAAAAAGCAAACCAGTACCAGTGAGAATGATTAATCACCATGCCGTTTTTCTTGTCAACACCCCATTTTTCGACTGTGAAGTACTGCACGTAGCAAAATTTCATCCGACTACAAAATCAGAATCAAACCCATCAACAACAAATGTTGCAGCGCAACATAAAATCGGCAATTTAATGATTTTTATAGGTTTTATTGCAGCATAAAAAATGCTGCAATACATCATTAGCATCATCTGATGTAGGATAGACAGAAAAAAACAGGTAGTTTCAAGCGAAAATTTAATTAAAAAAAAGACACTTTCAATCCGCTTCACCAGCGCGGCCTGATGGCCCTTCACGGCAGCAAAATTAAAATTTACTGGAAACTTTCTCTTTTGCTTTCCCTAGGGTTTCTACTTATACGTCAAAATGGCTGTCAGCATAGTGGTATTAGAAAATGATGAAATTCTCACGCCATCACCCTATCGCTGGTCCTACGCACATCGCCTGGCTCGCCGATGAATCAGCAAGGAAAAATAGCCAGAGCGTTAGGCTCTGTGGACGTTTGGTTTGCGAGTCGCGTTTGTGCTGGTTTTGGCCTGAAACAAGGAGCAAAGCCTGATACATAGTCATTCTATGTGAAGGTTTTGCAACGCAGTGTCAGGCCAAAAACGGCCAAACCCTCTGGGCTGGACGCTTTTCGCGGCGACTCTGCGTTGTTCCGTGCTCACATAGCTGGCTATGTGTCGCACAAAACGCCTTGATTCGCCGCGAAAATCGCGCCAGCGCGACCGTAAACCAAACGTCCACAGAGCCTAGTGCCCATCTCTCGCATGTATATATACATCGCGATCTACACCTGGCTTCATCGAAAAATTCGCTCCAGCGCAATGGCAAATCCATCGTCAACCGACCCTAGGACAATCTCGGCTTGCCCGAATCCGGAGCATCTGATAAAACCGTGCCTCAAGCTTGGAAATGAAAAATGCTGATTCGTAAACTGTTTAAATTTGAAAATGCCCACATCGTGCGCAACTGCTCTTCCGAGCGCTGCCGCACGTCGATTCACGGCCACAGCTATAAGGTGGAAGTGTTGCTGGAAGCCACCGCACTCGATCACGGGCAGATGGTTTATGACTTTGGCCTGATGAAGGGCACGATACGCGATGTGATCGACGCTTTTGATCATGCCGTGTGTTTCTGGGATCGTGATGACGCCGAATACATCCGGCTGTGCAAACAGTTTTCGGCTCGCTGGATTTCCATGCCGGTTTCGCCGTCTGCCGAGCAATTTGCCCGCCTGTTTTTCGTCGTCATTGACCAGATTCTGGCGCAAACCATTATGGCCAACGGCGAAGCCGACGTGCGTTTGCATTCAATTATTGCGCACGAAACCGACACCGGCTACGCACAGGCTTTCCGCGAAGACGCCTACAACCCCAGAATGGGGCTGATCGCGCTGCAGGATATTGAATTCTCGGCGCAATGCCAGCAGGAATGGCATGACCCGCTGATGTATCAGAAGCTGCTGACCGCCGGCCAATTTAACAATCCTGCCGTACCCCTTCAAGTGCAGCCCGAATAGAGTATAGGCCTGCAACTTAATCTGGATATATTCTGCAGAGCAATACCCTAGCAAGCAAATCCAAGAAGGACAGAGGGAAAAACAGCACAAGGCTTCAAGCAGGAATCAGGGGGTTTGGGCGGCAGGTACACCACCTTGAAAGGCATGACACAGAACGCGCAGCCCTACTCGTTGGCCCCCGAGTCGCCGAGCAAAAAGCAGATCAGCAAGGCCAGTGCACCAAACGGCCAGATATCGCCAATCACCTGAGCCAGCCCGCTAAAGTGCTGTAAATGCCCGTACTGCCACTTGAACAGCGGCAGAGTGGCCGATAGTTGCGGGCTTAATGGCCAGATCATGCTCACCACCGTCGCCAGACTGAGGCAGGCGACCGCCAAAATTGCCCGATAGCGCCGCCGTAAAGTCCAGGCAGCCAGCAAAATCAAGCTGCCACACAGCCCGCCCAGCACGATATTCAGATTAAGCCAGACAAAAAACTGCTCGGGTTTGAGCAGCATGCCGGCAAAAGCCATTTTCAGCGCCAGCGCGAGGCCTAGTACCAGACTGATCACGCGCGGAATATCGCGCCCGTACGCCAGCAGCACCGACACATACAGGCCCACCCCCGCCAGGTTGAGCATCATGCCGCCCGCTTCGAGCAAGCGTAGAAATAGCGCCGCATCAGCCATTGGCGCAACAAAGGGCTGTGGTAAGCCACGCGGCTCGACCACGACGCCCAGATAAGGCTGCGTCGGGTCAAGCTGCGACACAAACCACAGCACCAGCCAGACCAGCCCCCACTCCATCACCCGGCCTGTGGCCAGATATTCATGTCGGAAAATCAGCCAGCGATGTACCCAGCGGCGGCTGCGCAAAATCAGACCGATCACCACTCCTATCGCACCACCCAGCGTATTACTCAGAATATCCAGATTGGACGCCACACGCCCGGGCAGAAATTGCTGCAAAAACTCGACGCCCGATGAAACCAGCGCGCAGCAGAGTAAAGCCAGCAGCGAGGCCAACATGCGTCGCCGGAACATCAGCACCAGACCAAACCCGAGCGGAATATAGGCCAGCACATTAATCGCATTGTCAAAAACGGTGGCGTAATACGGCAGCGGATAGCTGAAAAACGCCAATACCGGCTCGCCAGTAAAGCGCCAATTGCTAAACGGGAACAGGCTGACAATCAGCACCACCAACAGCGACACCAGCACAAAAAACGGCGAAATGCGGGTCGGTTCAGCCTGGCGTGCCAGATAACGGATCGGAGTAAGACGGGGCATAGGGGCGGTTGAAGTTGGCTTGATGAATTCCTATGAATTCCGTTTGTGCTGACGGTGATCTGAGACCAGTTAGGGCTGAAATCCATCCCAAAGCGAATGATACCGCCATAGATGCCAGCATTCAGCCAGCCAACCCGGCATCGACAATCCCAAGGGATTTCAGTAAAAACGGGGGCTTTCGCCCCCGCTCTTTGCCGATTACTTGGCCGTTTTAACTTGAGTCCACATCCGGTTCAAATCGCGCAGTGCTTTGCCTTCCAGTGCAGTCAACTGCTGCAATTTCTTCATCTGCTCGGCCGATGGGAAGACCGCCGAGTTCTGCTTCATTTCCGGCTTCACGAACGGTGCAGCTGCCGCATTCGGTGTACCCGTACCAATCATATTGGTCAGCTCGGACGCGTTTTTACCATCGAGCATAAAGTTGACAAACTTGGCGGCCAGATCAGGGCGCGGGGCAGTTTTGAGCACCACCATGCTATCGAGCGACAAGGTATTGCCTTCTTTTTGCAGGCCATACGCCACACCAAAATTACGTTTGGCCGCTTTGGCGTCGATATTGGCCTGGAACATATCGCTCGAATAGCCGTGCGCTACCCAGATATTGCCCAGCGTCAGCTCCTTGATATAGCTCTGACCATTGAATGCCGCCCAGAATGGCTTGGCTTTGATAATGGTTGCCTGCGCTTTTTTCCACTCTTCCGGCTTGGTCGAATTGGCCGAGTAGCCGTTATACATCAGCGCGGCCGCAAAGACTTCACGGCTGTCGTCCAGCACAGTGACCTTGCCTTTGATTTTAGCCAGCACGGCCGGGTCAAAAATAATCGCCCATGAAGACGGGTTGATTCCCAGCTCTTTGATTTTTTTGTCGTTGTAGCCAACCAGCGTGGTACTGAATGAATATGGCAGAGAGTATTTATTACCCTGATCAAACTGGGTATTCATAAAGGCCGGGCTGACATTTTTGGCGTTTGCCAGTTTGCTTTTGTCCAATGGCTGCAGCAGGTTCTGCTTGATCATCGGCGGAATCGCAAAGCCGGTCGGAATCACAACGTCATAGCCTTTGGCACCGGCTGCCAGCTTGGCCAGCATTTCTTCCATTGCGCCGTAGTAGTCTTGCACTACGCGGCATTTGCAGCTTTTCTCAAAATTCTTGACGGTTTCCGGGGCAATATAATTATTCCAGTTGTACAGGTGCAGCACATCTTCAGCCTGGGCGGTATGAACCGTACCGGCAGCCAGCATCAAGGCCAATAATACTTTCTTCATTTGGTCACCATTATTTGGATGGAAAATTGAATCTGGGCTACCCCAAGAGCCCAGAATTATGCCATGAAAACCCGGCCGGGCTTTTCAATTGTGATCCCTTGTGTGTTTTTCCGACACCCAATAAAAAGCAGCGCCGAGGCGCTGCTTTTTATTGCCAGATCAGTCACTTACTCGGCACGCAGCGCACTGGGCGCCAATTTGCTCGCCAACAGAATCAGGCACAATGTCAGTACCATCAGCAAGGTGGAGACCGCGTTCACTTCCGGCGTCACGGCGATGCGGATCATTGAATAAATCTGCAATGGCAGCGTCGATGCCCCCGCGCCCGCGGTAAAGAAGGTAATCACGAAATCGTCAATCGACAGCGTAAAGGCCATCAGCGCGCCAGCAATAATCCCCGGCATAATCAGCGGCATCGTCACCAGACGGAAGGCCTGCACTGGCGTCGCACCCAGATCACGCGCGGCCTCAACCAGCGATTCGTCCATCCCCTGCAGGCGCGAGCGAACGACAATAGCGACAAAGCCGATACAAAATGCGATATGCGCCAGCGCCACCGAGACCAGACCCAGCGTCATATTGAGCATCACGAAGAAGATCAGCAAAGAGACGCCCATCAAAATCTCGGGAATCGCAATCGGCGTCAGCACCAGCAGCGGCAACAGGCGCAGCTTGTATTTATGCATCGCCAGTCCAGCCAGCGTGCCCAGCACCGTCGCGCACACACTGGTGACAATCGCAATCAGCAGTGAGTTGCGCGCCGCGACCAGCATCTGCTCATTCTTGAATAGCATGTCGTACCATTTAAAGGTAAAGCCTACCCACTCGGCATTGAGCTTGGAATCATTAAATGAGTACACCACGACAATAATCAGCGGTACGTACAGAAATGCATAGGCCAACAGCGCTGCGGCCCAGAGCCATTTGGATTGTTTAGAGTGCATTGCGCTTGCCTCCCCGACCAATCAACGCAGCCATACCGGCCAGTAGCAATACCGCCAGCGTCAGCATAATCGACAGCACCGAGCCAAACGGCCAGTCGCGACTATCGAGGAACTGCTGCTTAATTAAGTTACCAATCATGATTCCGTCGGTGCCGCCCACCAGATCGGGCACGGCAAACATGCCCAGCGCCGGAATAAACACCAAGGCTGCACCTGCCCATACCCCCGGGAGGGATAGCGGCCAAGTGATCTTCCAGAAACGCTGCCAGCCCGATGCCCCCAGGTCTTGTGCGGCATCAAGTAGCGCCATATCGTGCTTTTCCAGATTGGCGTACAGCGGCAGCACCATAAACGGCAGGTGCACATACACCAGCACAATAATCACTGCCACATGGCTAAACATCAGTTGCACCGGGCCAATGCCGATCAGGCCCAGCGCCTGATTAATCGCCATACTGAAATAGCCCTGCGGGCCCAGAATAATCATCCACGCGTAAACGCGGATCAGGAAGTTACTCCAGAACGGCAAAATCACCAGCAGGATCATCAGATCACGGTATTTTTTCGGGCTACGCGCAATCAGCCACGCCAGCGGATACGCCATCGCCAGACAAATCAGCGTGGTAATCCCGGCGTACCAGAACGATTTGGCAAACAGCTCGACATAAATCGAGTCGGTAAAAAACAGGCCGAAGTTTTCAAACGTCAGGTAATCGCGCCAGTTTTGCGCATTCACCAGCAGCTCGTTCGCGCCCGTGTCCGGGTTCACACCGATCAGCGGCAGCAAGCCACCGTAATCCTCAGGAAAACGAAACGCCGCGAAAGCCATGATCAGCGATGGAATCGCAAAGAAAATAATCAGATAGAGCAGCGGTGGCCCGGAAATGAGCCACTTATTAATTCGGTTGCTTTTCGACATGACCGCCCGTCCTTAGGCCAAGATGAAATGGCCAGCGTCAAAGCGCCACGCCAACTCAACCAGATCATTGTCATCAAAGAATTTCGCCCGACCCGGTGCAGAATTCGGCAGCATGGTTTCCACCAGCATGCCGTTATCCAGCTCGACGATATAAATCGTCACATCGCCCAGATACAGGCAATCGTGCACCTTGCCTTTGAAATGCACTTCGTCGGCGTCGTCACTTGGCAACGTCGCGCCGAGTTTGATTTTTTCTGGCCGCACGGTCAGGCAACCACCTTGCCCCACTTGTGCGCCCGCCACGGGCAAGGTTTCAGCAATACCGACGCCGGCAATTTCAATCTGCATCCGGTCGCTGCTGATCGATTTCACTGTCGCATCAAGCAGGTTGCACTGGCCGATAAAGTCGGCGACAAAACGGCTTTTTGGGTAGCTGTAAATCGTTTCCGGCGCGTCCAGCTGCGCCACTTCGCCCTTGTTCATCACCGCAATGCGGTGCGACAACGCCAAGGCTTCGCCCTGATCGTGCGTAACATAAACAAAGGTAATGCCAACTTCTTTTTGCAGATTGATCAATTCGATCTGCATTTCTTCGCGCAATTTGGCGTCCAGCGCCGATAGCGGCTCGTCGAGCAGAAGCAGACGCGGGCGATTGACCAGCGCGCGCGCAATGGCGACACGCTGGCGCTGACCGCCGGAAAGCTCATTCGGATAACGCGTGGCAAACTGACTAAGACGAACGTCTTCCAGCACTTCGGTCACGCGGGTTTTGATTTCGTCGGCGGCGACATTCGCCATTTTCAGCGGGAAGGCGATATTCTGCGCCACCGTCATGTGCGGAAACAGCGCGTAATTCTGAAATACAGTATGTACCGGGCGTTTTTCCGGTGGCACAGCGGCGACATTGACGCCATCGAGGACAATCTCGCCCGAATCGGGCTGCTCGAAACCAGCCAGCATGCGCAGCAATGTGGTTTTGCCGCAACCGGATGGCCCCAATAATGTAAAAAATTCGCCCGCCTCAACCGAGAGGCTAACGTGGTTGACCGCCGTAAAATCACCGAAGCGTTTAACGACATCCCGAATCTCTAGCAGCGCCATGATTATCCTCACGAAAAAGCCGCGCCATTTTAGCAAACTACCACGCGCCAAGGGGGGGAAAATTTGCTCGCCCGATCTGCACTAAACGCACCCACACACGGATTTACAGCAAAAATAGATTTGGGTCATCGCCACTCAAGCATGAGTTGGCCTAAAATAAGGCTTTGCTTGGGTGGCGTATATGCAGGCGTCACGCCAGTGGCATTATTTTTCTTCATTAATTGGCGCCCATCTTGGAAACTCGTGTTCACGTTCTTGATTTAAAAGCGGGGCTCTACGTCACCGAGCTGGACAGGCCCTGGCTGGATACGCCCTTTTTGCTGCAAGGCTTTCTAATCGAAACCCAGCAGCAGCTTGAACAATTGCGCGAGCATTGCGAATATGTCACGGTTGATCTGAATCGATCATCAGGGGGTATGTCCAACTGGATCTACTTATCCAACAGCCACAGCCAGATACCCACCGGATTTGATACCCCAGCGCTGAGTGCGCTGATTCAGTCTCCGGTCGAAGAAAAAGAACGCCGCGAGCGCATCAATGTCTTAAAAGAACTGCGGCGACTTTTTTCCGCGCTGTTTTCGTCCGGCAGCAAGCCAGGCCCGAGCTCACGCCGGGTAGAAATACCGATCATCCTGTACGAGCAGGAAGAGCAAGTCGAAATCGAGCTGCCCAAAGCGCAAGCCATCCACAAAGCCTCGCGCGATTTCATGCAGAGCATGATCGAATCGGTGCAGCAGGATTTACACCCCAGCCTTGATGACGCCAATGTGGTGGTCGCCGATCTGGTCGACTCCATCATCCGCAACCCCAATGCCCTACTGCTACTCACCCAGCTGAAAGATCGCGACCAATACAGCTACTCGCACGCCATTGACAATGCCGTCTACCTGCTCGCCTTTGGCCGTCATTTGGGCTATCCGGTTGAGGAGCTGAAAAAGCTCGGGCTGGCCGGGCTGATGCTCGATATTGGCAAGGTACGGCTACCGGCCGAATTACTCAGCCGCACCGGCCGCTATACCCAGGGCGAATTCATGCTGATGAAAACGCATGTGCAGCACAGTCTGGATATTCTGGGTCAGATGGACGCGGTACCCATTGACGTGATCGACATGGTGGCGCGCCACCACGAACGCTACGATGGCAGCGGCTATCCGAACGCCTTGAAAGCCGAAGAAATCGGCATTTTTGGCAGCATGGCCGGGATTGTCGATTGCTTCACGGCGCTGACCAGCGAGCGCAGCTATTCGGACGCCAAGCCTGCGCATGAAGCGCTGCAACTGCTCTATAAATGGAGCGAAAAGTACTTTCACCCGGCACTAGTCGAGCAATTTGCCCAGTGCATCGGGATTTTCCACGTCGGCACGCTGGTGGAATTATCCACGGGCGAAGTCGGCATTGTGATCGGCCAGAACCGGGTACGCAGACTCAAACCCAAGCTAATGATCATTCTGGGTAGCGATAAAAAACCCTATGCCAAACCCCACACACTGGATTTGATCACCAATCCGGCCGGACCCAATGGCCTGCCGATCTCGCTTCGGCGCGAATTATCGCGCGGAGCCTACAATATCGATCCACGCGAATACTTCCTGGAGTAAGACCATGCCGACGCGCCCTGCTCCTGCTGCGCTAATGACCACCCCTAGGCATTTACTCGACGAACTGATTGCCGAAGGGCTAAGCCAGACCGATCAGGACAAAAAAACTGCCGTCATCTATCTGGAGCTGCGCCATCTGCATCCTGGGCATTACCGCGAGCGCTTGCTGGAACTGATGCTCACGCGGCTGCACAGTGTAGTCCGGACGGGCGATTATCTATTCCAGCTCGATTCGCACAGCGCGCTATTGCTGCTCAATCAGCTCAGCGGCGTCAGCCACGCCATGCTGGCCGCCCACCGCGCACAGCAGGTGCTGATGGATGCGCCCACAGACGAGCAAAGACTGTATCCGCAAATCGGCATTGCGCTCGCACCCGATCACGGCAGCGATGGCGAAACGCTGATTGATGCGGCCAAAATTGCGGCACACCAGTTTGCCCACGAGCACATCGGCATTTACGACCCGGATCGCGACTGGCTCGGACAACAGCTGGCGCGGCTGGAAGCGCCGCTGCGCGAAGCCTTGCAGCAGAACAAGTTTCATCTGGCTTTCCAGCCCAAAATCGAGTTGGCCAGCCAGCAAGTAACCGGGCTGGAAGTGCTGCTGCGCTGGGAAAACGAACTGCTGGGCAGCATCTCGCCGTACGAGATTATCAGCGTGGCCGAACATCTGGGCCTGATGGACAGACTGTCGCAATGGGTGATTCAAACTGCGCTGCGCAATTTTGCCCAGTTGCGCCAGCACGGCTACACCGGATCGCTGGGCATTAATCTGGCACCCAATAATCTGCGCGATCCGCATCTGGCTGGCTTTATTTCCAACGCGCTGGCCGTCTGGGGTGTTCCGGCCGAAAAAGTGATTTTCGAGATTACCGAATCGGCGGTGATCGAAGAATTCGATATGGCGCTGCGGCAGCTGGAACACATCAAGGACATGGGCTGCCAGCTGGCGCTGGATGATTTTGGCACCGGCTATTCCTCGCTGTCCTACCTGAAACGCCTGCCGATTGACGAGCTGAAAATCGACCGCAGTTTTATCATGCACCTGACTGAACAGGAAGACGACCGGGCGATTGTGGAAAGCATCATCGAGCTGGCGCACCGACTCAGGCTGCAAGTCACCGCCGAGGGCGTCGAACAAGCCGCTGAAAAAGCGCTGCTCGAGCAATATCACTGCGATGTGATTCAGGGCTTTTTCTACAGCAAGCCGCTGATTCTGAGCGACATGATTACTTATCTGCAACAACAGCGAGCAGCCCGATGAGCATGAACTGGCAACAATTACTCAGCGCCCAGCGTCTGGGCATCACCGAAGACGGCGCTGCAGACATTGAGACTGGCCGCAGCAATTATCACAAAGACCACGACCGCATCGTGTTCTGCTCGCCGTTTCGCCGCATGGGGCGCAAAACGCAAGTCCACCCGATGACCGAGAATGATCATGTACACACACGCCTGACGCACAGCATTGAAGTCGCCTGCGTGGGGCGCAGCCTGGGTGTCATGATCGGAGAACGTTTACAAGGTGAATTGCCTGCGTCTATTACGCCGTATGATCTGGGCGGCATTGTACAGGCAGCGTGTCTGGCGCACGACATTGGCAATCCGCCGTTTGGCCACGCGGGTGAATACGCGATTCGCGACTGGTTTCGCCGCCCTGAGCACGCCTACCTGATGCAGAATCTCAGCCCGTCCGAGCGACGCGATCTGGTGACTTATGAAGGCAATGCGCAGGGTTTTCGCATTATCACTCAGCTGGAAAATCACCGCTTTGAAGGCGGCCTGCGCCTCACCTACGCCACGCTGGGCACCACGCTGAAATACCCGTGGAGCAGCGAATACGCGGGTGGCAAAGGCAAATTCAGTTGCTATGAATCCGAACGCGAGATATTGCAGCAAGTGGCGCAAACGCTGGGCCTGCCCGAGCTGGCACCGGGCAAATGGGCGCGCCATCCATTGTCGTATCTGATGGAAGCAGCGGACGACATCTGCTACGCAATCCTTGATCTGGAAGACGGCATTGAAATCGGCATGCTGCCGTATGAAACCGTCGAGCCGCTACTGATGAAGATTTGCGGCGGCGAGCGCAGCCTGCTCGAGCTGGAAGTGGCCGCCGCCCCGTCCAATCGGCGCAAAATCTCGCTACTGCGCGGCAAGGCGATTGATCGCTGCGTACGCGAGGTGGCCAACACCTTTATGGCGCATTACCAGCGTCTGATGGATGGCTCGTATCAGGGCGACCTGCTTAACGATTGCCCGTACACCATGCGCCAGGGCATCAATGAGGCCAAACAGCTGGCACGTGACCGGATTTTCAACGAGCGGAGAAAGATTGAAATTGAGGTCGGCTCCTTCACCTGCCTCGACATCCTGCTCGACGCCTTCTGCAAAGCCTCATACGAGCTGAAAGTCAGCCCGCACATGCCATTCCGGATGAAACGCGTACTTGATCTGATGGAATATAATGCGCCGAAAAAAGACTGGCCACTCTACGAAACCTACCGCCGCGTCCTCGATTTTATCGGCGGCATGACCGATAACTACGCCACCTACCTAGCCCAGCAGGTGGGCGGCATGGGTAGATAGGGTATACGCACCTAGAGCAATACTATATTGCTGTACATGGCAATACCCTGTAGTCAGCGGTGATGTTCTCAATACCTGTTGATCCGAACCTCGCAGGTGGATCTAGGGCTTGAAATCCCCTGTCGCCCATCGCTGAGGGAGTGGAGCGAGACAAACAGCATTACCGTTTGGCTCGCGACCGACCGAGGCGTGACGTAGCTTGGCAACTTGTTGCCTTAGCGTAGGCCGTGGCCTTAGGCTAGAAGCCCGGAGGGCCGCAGGCGGGGGGCGCCGCTCGATGCTTACTTTCTTTGGGGACGGGGTTACATAACATCCCAAAGAAAGTAAGTCCCCGTCGCGGATTGCGACTGTAAAACATCGCGCCGAAGGCGCTAGAAACGATCAGCACAAATTGAGAACATTGCCTAATCAGCGGTTAGTATTGATTACGCGTAGGATGAATTAGGCCGCCACGATCTTGCTCATAGCGACAAAGGCTTTTCGGCCGCGTACATAATGCGGCCAAATCCAGCCCAGCGGCTAAGTCAGCAAAGCCAGCACGTCTTCTGCCGAAGGCACCCAGCCATTGCCACCAACCGAAAACGCCGCTGGATTCCAGTGTGGATGGTAGGTGGCCGAATTGGTAACGGTATATAGCGCAATCGTAGGTCTGGCAAGGCTTTCAGCCAGATGCGTCATACCGGTATCTACGCCGATCACCCGTTCGGCCCCGGCCATCAAACCCGCCATTTCGGTGATGCTCAAGGCGGGTGCTACTTTGGCCAGCGTAAGAGCCTGCGCCAGCCGCTGGGCAAACTCGTGTTCATGCGGCGCGCCCCAGGGCAATACCGCCGCAATCCCCTGCCCTTCCAGCGCACGCAATACGGTCAGCCAGGATTCGAGCGGCCAGGTTTTCTCGGCCTTGGATGCAGCGTGAAAACACAAGACATAGGGCTGCGCTGGCAACCAGTCCGGCTGAAAATGCGGCGCTTGCAGGCCAAAATCGGGCAAGCCGGACACCGTGTACGACAAAGCCAGCGCCGCATACTGGCGATACCAGTCAATAGCAGGCAAAGCGGCGTCGGGCGACACCTGGCGGTGATAGGCATAACGCGCCACCGGCTCGCCCAGCCGGTAATCGGGCGGGCCGATAATCAGCGCCGAATGCGCCACCCGGCTAAGTAACGCGCTCTTGATCATGCCGTGACAATCGAGCACCACATCGTAGCGCTGCTGGCGCAAGACGCCTAAAGCGTCTTTCAAGGCTTTGGCGGCCTGTCGTAGCGGCATTTTTTTCAAGCCCCGTAGCGGCACAGCAATCACCCGATCCAGCGCCGGATGCATGGCGGGCAAAGCCGCGCATTGCTGATCAACCACCCAGTCGATTTTAACGCCGGGAAAATGTCGCCGGATGTCATTAAGCATCGGCAAGGCAAATAGCACATCACCCAGAGAAGTAATTTTGGTAATCAGGATGCGTTGCATGAAATAAAAGCCATCCAGCAGGGTCAACTCGACGAGTTGCGCAGTTTAACCGACAATCACCGCTCTTTCCCGTGACACAACACAATGAAACCAATACTGACTCTTTTTATCCTGTTCGGCAGCCTGCTCCAGACTGGCTGCGCCGTTGTCACCACCACCGCGATGGTGGGCGCAGCCGCCATCAGCGTAACGACCACCGCCGTAGGCGTGACCTATGAAGCCACCAAAACCATCGGCGCTGGCGCAATTGCCGCAGGCAGCTACGCCTATGAAGCTGCCAGCAAAGCCGACGCGAGCAAAGTTCAGGCGCAGCCGGTAACTGCACCACAAGCTGCCGTCGTCACTCCGCTATCGGACAATTAATTAGCTGGCCGCTGACACAATCTCTGCCTGCATAAACAAAACCCCACCGCTTGGGTGGGGTTTTGTCAGAGCTGAAAATCAGAGCGCTTTATTTGCAAACGCCCAGATCTTTCCAAACGCCCCACTGGCTGTTCACGTCCGGCGCTTCGTTGGTTGTCCACCATTTGTTTTCGAAGTTACGGCCTTTGTGGCTCACTTTATTGCCAGGGTTAGCGTAAACCTTGCCTGATTCCCATGCGGCCACGCAAGTGCTACCCGCTGGCGTTGCCGTTGGTGTAGCAGTTGGTGCCACCGTTACCACTGGCGTAGCCGTTGGTTTCACTGTCACCACTGGCGTTGCCGTTGGCTTAGGCGTTGAAACCGGCGTTGCGGTCGGTTTCGGGCTAGCCGTTGGTACTGCTGTTGGCGCTGGCGTTGCAGTTGGAGCAGGCGTAGCCGTCGGCGCTACAGTCGGTGCTGGCGTGGCCGTTGGTTTTGCCGTTGGCGCTGGTGTTGTACCTGATGGCGCTGCGATGTCGACACGGTAAACATAATCAGTACCGCTGCGGCTGTAAACGCGGTTTTCCTGTGCGCTTTGCACCGGTACAACCGAGCCATTTGACTGCAGTACACCAATGCTGACGTAGCGAGAAGCCGCGTTCACTTTCTGTGCCAGGAAGTAGGGCCAGATGTCCATTTGTGTGGTGTCAGCGCCAGTCTGGGCGTCAAAACCAGCGGTCAGCTGAACGTTTTCCAGATCGCTACCCGCCGAGTCAAACAGGCGGAAAGAAACCACTGATTTTTCGGCCAGATTTTGCTGAGCACGGATTTGACCCAGTTCTTTGTACGTTGATACGCCGCCGGAGAAATTCACGTCCGAGCATGAGTAGAATGCTTCAGCGCTGTCAGAACGCTGCCAGGTCACGTAGATGATCTGCTTGCCGGTTTTCTTAGGCAATTGGCAGCTCATTTTGTAGCGTTTGTCTGCCGTCACAGGCACATTGCCCAGTTTGCAGAACTGATCCAGATGGCTCCAGTTCAACGGTGTAGTCGGGTTCCAGGTGTCATTGGTCACGTAGAACACCCAGTCACGTGTCTGGTGCGGTGCTGGTGCATTGAAGATGAATTCGAAATTGCCGTTGGCATCTGGAGCGATATTGCTGCTTGGCCAATCGGTACGCGCCAGATCCAGACCTGCGTAGTTGGATTTGCTGGCAGAACACAGCTGGCCGTCTTTCACAAATGCTTTGTGATCGCCATTTGGCAACTGGTTTACACCCGACCAGTCGTACAGGAATTGCGGGCCGCCTGAAGCAGCAACCGCAGCCTGACACGCCGCCGATTTCGGGCTTTCCGGGCCTTCCTTAAAGCAGCTTAAAACGCGGCTGATCGGTACTTCCATCGTGCCGTGACCAGAAACCAGCTGTGTAGCGCCAAACAGGCCTAATGCCAGCGCAATACGTACGGGCAGAGCACGCCCAGTGCGTTGTTCATGCATTGATCTTCTCCATCTTTGGAATGTGGTGTGCTTCACTGCGTTGATTAGTATTCTCTGATCTAGCCGCATTTAAGCATTTGATTTTTTTCGATTTTAACGAATAAAAAAACGGCTCTTATTCGCCGGCAAAATTTATCAGGGCTGAATGAAAATGACAAGCAAAATGTAGTCAGAAAAAGCCACTTACAAGACCATGACGAAAGCAATTTTTAGCAATTATTTTGATAAAACAATCACTTGGCCAAAATCACCATGTAAGCAAAGCGGCGCCGTGTTGCTTTAACCACGCACGCTCGTTTTTCCATTGCGGGCAGGCTGCCGCAACAATCGCCCAGAAGCGCGCCGAATGATTCATTTCGGCCAGATGCGCCAGCTCGTGGATCACCACATAGTCGATCACATTGGGCGGTGCCTGCATCAGACGCCAGCTCAGCCGCACCACGCCTTGCGATGTGCAGCTCCCCCAGCGCGTGCGCGCCGAGGACAGGGCCAGCTGCGCGGGGTGCAAATTCATCCGCTCCGACCAGATGGCCACACGCTCGGCAAAATACGGGCGCGCGGCGCGCTGGTAAAAGCGTGCCAGCGCCTCGGGGATATGCGCTTCACTGGCCGCACAGAGCCACAAAGCCTCGTCAGTGAGCTTGCCGCGCAAGGCCGACTGCAAAGCGCGCTGCTCGCCCAGCCACCAGACGGCTGCGCCCCAATGCAGGCTGGCTGCTGGCGCGGGTGGGCGCGCTTCGCGCTCGGCCAGCTTGGCTTGAATCCAGTTGAGTTTCAGGCGAATCACGCGCTCGGCCTCAGCCAGCGGCGCGCGTTGCGGCAGGATAATCGTCAGGCCCGTGGCATCAATTTTCAAACCGATGCTGCGACGGCGGGCACTGCGCTCGATGATGTAGGGTATATGGCCAGAGGCCAATTCAAACATGCGCTGCATGGCTATACATCTGATGAGATGGCAACATTCTCAATTCGTATTGATTGTTTTTAGCGCCTTCGGCGCGATGTTTTATAGTCGCAATCCGCGACGGGGACTTACTTCTCTTGCTTCGCCAAGAGAAGTAAGCAAGAGAAGGCGACCCCCGCCTGCGGCCCTCCGGGCTACCCTCGGTCGGTCGCGAGCCAAACGGTAAAGCTGTTTGTCTCACTCCACTCCTTCGGCGATGGGCGACAGGGGGTTCTAAGCCCTAGATACACCAGCGAGGCTCGGACAAATACGTATTGAAAATATCACAGGTGAGATTGGAGGCAATTTGCCCTGTCACCTTATTCCCCACCCTTGCGGTAGCAGGGGCCGCGGCCGGTGATTTGTTCCATTTCGCCTTCGATCCAGGCTTCAACCTCGTTGATCAACGCCAGCGAGTTTTTGCCTTCGGGCAGAATCGGTTTGCCGATCCGCACGGTGATTTCGCCCGGCCATTTGCAGAATGAATTTTTCGGCCAGAACTCACCCGAATTCATCGCCACCGGCACAATCGGCACGTCCAGATCTTTCGCCAGCCGTGCGCCACCCTGCTTGTACTGGCCGCGCTCGCCCGGCTTGATGCGTGTACCTTCGGGGAAAATCACAATCCACAAGCCTTTGTTTAAGCGATCACGCCCTTGCTCCATCAATTGGCGCTGCGCCTGTGCACGCTGGCCGCGATCAATCGCGATCGGTGACGTGGCCGACAAACCCCAGCCAAAAAACGGGATTTTCAGCAATTCGCGTTTAAGCACCCACACTTGCGGCGGGAAAATCAGCTGCAAGGCCATCGTTTCCCACGCCGACTGGTGCTTGCACATAATCATCGCCGGGCCGTGCGGGATGTTTTCTGCGCCTTCAACTTTAAAGCTCAGCCCGCACGTGATTTTGAGCCAGGCAAACATCAGCCGCGACCACCAGGCGATGATTTTATTGCGATTGACCGCCGAGAGCGGAAAAATCAGCAAGGCAATCAAGGCAAATACCGGCGTTAACACCACCAAACCCAAGCTATATAAAACGGAGCGAAACCAGATCATTGAGCTACTTTTTGAAAGTCAGAAGGGATTAAAACACCGGCCATTATTCGGCCAGCAAGGCGTCGCAAACTGCGGCCAGATCGTCAAAAATACGAGTACCAGCAGGCAATTGCGGATCCGCTTCGGTTTTGCCGCCATTGCCGGTACGTACCAGAATCGCCTGCCCGCCCGCGCTGGCCACCGCTTGCAGATCACGCAGCGAATCGCCCACCATCAGGCAGTCTTCCACATCCACGCGAAAGCGGCGCGCAATATCCAGCACCATGCCCGGCGCGGGTTTGCGGCATTCGCAGCCGCTATCGGGCGCGTGCGGACAGAAGAAAATGGCATCAATATGTCCACCGGCATTGACCACCGCGCGGTGCATTTTGGCGTGAATCTGGTTGAGCATATCCACGTTGATAATACCGCGCCCGATGCAGCTTTGATTGGTGGCCACGACAATGGTCCAGCCTGCGCGCGTTAACTCGCCAATCGCTTCCAGGCTACCGGCAATCGGCAGCCATTCATCGGGCGATTTGATAAAGTCCGGGCGATCATGATTAATCACGCCATCCCGATCCAGAATCAACAGCTTGATCGCATCATTTTTTGCAGCGGGCATCGGTTTTCCCAATCAGGTAGGGTGGCTTAGCCCAAGGCGCACCCTGAAGAAAGCAGCCTTGGGGCGTAAGCCACCAACTATTAATCAGCCAACAAAGACAATTCGGCCACTCGGTTCATCAATTCAGCCAAGCTGCTCAGCAAAGCCAAACGATTACCACGTACCGCCAGATCATCTGCCATCACCATCACACCATCGAAGAATGCATCAACCGGCGCTTTCAATGCGGCGAGCTGCTTCAATGCATTGGTAAAGTCATTCGCTGCCAGCGCAGTATTCACCGGGTCTTGTACGGCTTGCAGAGCGGCAAACAGATCTTTCTCGGCCGCTTCCTGCAGTAGCACTTCGTTCAGCGCCGGCACTTCGCCTTCGACTTTTTTCAGGATATTGCGAATACGTTTGTTCGCTGCAGCGAGCGCAGCCGATTCGGCCAATGCTTTGAATTCAGCCACCGCAGCCAAACGCACAGTGACGTCGTTAATTTGGGTCGGTTTAAGCGCCAATACTGCGTCAATATCTGCCGCAGGGTATTCCGCAGCCAATAGGTTTTTCAGGCGATCAAGCATAAAGCCATACAGGCCTTCCACCGTACCTTCCGCGATCAAGCCAGCGGGAAAGCTTGCTGCAGTAGTGCTGAGCAAGACTTTCAAATCCAATGGCTGAACCAAGGCCATGCGCAATACGCCCAACGCAGCGCGGCGCAGCGCGAACGGGTCTTTATCGCCGGTCGGAATCAGGCCAATGCCATAGATCCCCACCAGTGTTTCTAGCTTGTCGGCCAGTGAAACGGCTTGCGCAATCGCGCCTTCTGGCAGGGTATCGCCCGCAAACTTAGGTTTGTAGTGCGCTTCAACCGCATACGCCACCTCGGTATCTTCACCATCGTGCTTGGCATAATACTGACCCATAATGCCCTGCAACTCGGGGAATTCGCCAACCATATCGGTCGACAAATCGGCTTTCGCCAGATACGCGGCGCGGGTGGCTTTTGACACATCAGCACCAAGCAGCTTGGCGATTTCACCGGCGATGGTTTCCAGACGCGTTACGCGTTCGAGCTGCGAGCCAATCTTGTTGTGGTAAACCACGTTGGCCAATTTGCCAACGCGGGTGTCGAGCTTGGCTTTTTTGTCCTGCTCGAAGAAGAATTTCGCGTCCGACAGACGCGCACGCAGTACGCGCTCGTTACCGTTGATGATGTGGCTTGGGTCGTCGGTTTGCAGATTTGAGACCAGCAAGAACTGATTCATCAACTTGCCGTTGGCGTCGAGCAGCGGGAAGTATTTCTGGTTTTGCTGCATCGTCAGAATCAGGCATTCCTGCGGTACTTGCAGGAATTCGGCTTCAAATTCGCCTTTCAGTACCACCGGCCATTCAACCAGCGCAGTCACTTCGTCAAACAATGCATCATCTGCGGCAATCGTGGCGTTCAGCGCGGCAGCGGCTTCTTTGAGTTTTTCACCAATCAGCGCGCGACGGGCGGCGAAGCTGGCGATCACTTTGCCTTCATCGTGCATCTGGCGTGCGTAGCCTTCGGCCGTGTTCAGGCTGATTTCACCTTTGGACAGGAAACGATGGCCACGCGTCGTGCGGCCAGATTCGAGGTGCAGCACTTGACCGGCAATCACGTCAGCGCCGTGCAACATCGTCAGGCCGTGTACCGGACGGATAAACTGGCCTTCGCGGTCAGCCCAGCGCATCATTTTTGGCGCAGGCAATTTTTTCAGCGTGGCGGCTACGATGTCGCTCAATACGGCGGCGAGCGCTTCACCGGCTTTGACCGAACGAAATACATACACGTCCTGCTTGCCGTCATGAACCGTTTCGAGGCTATCAACCGCTTCGGGTGCGAGGCCACAAGAGCGAGCAAAACCGAGCAAAGCCGGGCTAGGCTTGCCGTCTTTCATACCGGCCGATACCGCCGGGCCGCGTTTTTCAATCGACTGCTCAGGCTGCACAGCCGCCACGTCGCTAATCGTTACCGCCAGACGGCGTGGACTAGCATAGCTTGTGAAGGTCCCCGCTTCAGCACCAGCAGGCGCAAAGCCCAGTTTCACCAGCTCGGCAAAAATACCATCGGCAAACGCCGCGCCCAGCTTGGGCAGCGCTTTGGGTGGCAATTCTTCGGTAAAGAGTTCAATCAGTAGTGTTGGATTCATGTCTATTTGGCCGCTGTGCAGCCACCTCTTAATCGTTGAACAAAGCGCCTGATCGGGCTTTGTGCTTACTCGTTTTCTGCAGCGTCTTTGGCCGCCATCATTTTACAAATCTGGTTCACAAAGTCTTCGCCAAAAGTACCAGGCTCAGGCTTGGCAAATTCCCACTGAAAACCCGGCACATCGTAGCGGGCTACTTCGTCGTCATTTTCGTCATTCATCGACACCGCCACGCCAGCCATTTTGCCCGATGGGCAATCGATCACCTGCCGCGTGTATTTATTGCGGTATTTGCCTTTGGAAGTGCCATCAATCTGGTCTTCGTTAAAGCGCTGCACCATCCAGACAAAGGTGTAGTTCTGCTCGGCAAAGCCTTCGTCGTGCTTGATCGAATTCACATCAACCAACGTTTCAAACTCGGGCATTTTGCCGTAACTACGCCAATCGGTTTTTTTGTAAGGCACTGGCTCGGGGCCTTCCATGCCATCTTCAAATTTACCGCAACCCGCAAGGGGCAAGATCAATAAACCCAGCAGTGAAGCCGTTAGAAGAGATCGCATGGAAAGCTCCTTGTTCAACTTACTTTGCAGCACCTAATTCAGCGGGTGAACACATCGGGAAACCCAGCGCCTCGCGCGAGTCGTAATACGCTTGCGCGACTAATCGTGCCAGTGTGCGCACGCGGCCAATGTAGGCGGCACGCTCAGTCACCGAAATCGCACCCCGCGCGTCGAGCAAGTTGAACATGTGCGAGCATTTCATCACCATCTCGAAACCCGGCAGCGCCAGGCCGCCTTCAATCAGGCGACGTGCTTCGGATTCAAAGTGATTGAACTGATCAAACAGGAAAGGCACGTTCGATTGCTCGAAGTTGTAGATTGATTGCTCAACTTCGTTCTGGTGGTAAATATCGCCGTAGGTCACTTTCTGACCGTTCGGATATTCAGTCCAGACGATGTCGTAGATGTTGTCGACGCCTTGTAGGTACATCGCCAGACGCTCGACACCATAAGTGATTTCGCCCAATACCGGCTTGCAATCGAGGCCGCCGACTTGCTGGAAGTAGGTAAATTGCGTCACTTCCATGCCGTTGAGCCACACTTCCCAGCCCAAACCCCACGCGCCCAAAGTCGGGCTTTCCCAGTCGTCTTCGACAAAACGCACGTCGTGGACTTTGGTGTCGATACCAAGGTATTCGAGCGAGCCCAGATACAGCTCCTGGATATTATCCGGCGATGGTTTCAGCGCGACTTGATATTGGTAGTAATGCTGGCAGCGGTTTGGGTTTTCGCCGTAGCGGCCGTCTTTCGGGCGGCGGCAAGGCTGCACGTAGGCCGCGTTCCAAGGCTCAGGGCCAAGCGAGCGCAAGAAAGTAGCGGTGTGGAATGTACCGGCACCGACTTCAATGTCATAAGGCTGCAGCAAGGCACAACCGTGGTCGCTCCAGTAATTCTGGAGTTTTAATAGAATTTCCTGAAAAGTCAGCATGGCTCTTTGGGCGCACTGGGCGCGTTTACGTTCTGAATGTTCGCAATTCTACTTGTTTTTGTCGGGTAATAGCCATGAGTCATCACGACAAGCGGCGCTCTGCAACACGGCAACAACGCTGCAATGCAGCAATTGCGGCAAAATACCTACGCCGAGCTGAATAAAATCAGGCCTTCGCCGCAAGACATCAGCGCTTGGCTCGTTTATGCTTAAGCCTTCCGGGGCTGGCCAGCGTAAGCAATATTGGCCGACAACAGCCGCCCCTGACCTTTTTAAATCCGACACGCTGCACGCCATGCTGAAAAAATCCGTACTGCTCGTCCTGAGCTGCCTGCTGGCAGCCAGCGCCAATGCCCGCATCAACCTTGACCAAGTCCGTGAAGCGGCCCGCGCCCGTGATCTGGCGACACTGGCCCAGATCAGCGAACAAAGCACGGGCGATCCGCTGGAAATGTATCCACGGTTTTATTTGCTCAGCACCCAGATCAACCAGACCGATTCAGCCGATGCGAACCAGTTTATCCAGCGCTACAGCCCTAGCCCACTGGCCGAGCGCTTTACCAACGAATGGCTAAAAGAGCTGGCGCGCCGCCAGAGCTGGCCCGAGTACGAAGCGCTTTATACGCGGCTCGATAGCCCCAATACCGAACAGATCTGCTTCAAGCAGCAGGCCGCCTTGCTGCGCGGTGACGCCTCAAGCATCGCCAATCACAAAAACCTGTGGTTTAACGCCAAAGCGCTACCCGGCGCGTGCAATATGCTATTTGATACCTTGTTTGCCAACGGCCTGCTGAGTGAGGAAGACGCTTGGTGGCGCATCCGGCAGGCATTTAGCAGTAGCGCCAACAGCAGCACGAGCCAGCCCGACTTGGCACGCCAGTTGGCATCCCGCGTGGGCAACCCGCCCGAGCTTGGCGCCAAATCGGTCAGCGTCGTCCACAACGCGCCGGAAAAAAGCATAGGCAAAATCAATACCAATAGCCGCGCTGGCCGCGAATTGTGGCTGTATGCAGTTGAAAAAATTGGCAGGAAGAACCCGCAACAAGCAGCCAGTCTGATCAGCTCGGCCAGCTGGCTAGCGCCGGCAGATCAGCAATTTGCCTGGCAGCAGCTGGGCTTGCTGGCGGCACGCCGCCTTTTGCCCGAAGCATCGCGCTGGCTTGAGCGTGCTCACCTGAACGACATCAGCGACGATGATCGCGAGTGGGCCATTCGTGCCGCGCTGCGCGTCAGCGACTGGAAAATGGTTGAACAGCGCATCAATGCCCTGCCCGCACATTTGCAGCAAGACAACGCCTGGCGCTACTGGAAAGCCCGCGCCTTGCTCGCGCGCAATCAGAGTGCGGCCGCCAATGCCTTGTGGCTGGGTTTGTCCGATCAGCTCGATTTTTACGGCCTGTTGGCGCGGGAAGAAATCGGACAGATTCTGAGCGCGCCAACGCCGGTTTACAAAGCCAACTCGGAAGACCTCAAAGCCATCCACAGCCTGCCCGGCGTGCAACGCGCCTTGCAACTGAACGCACAAGGCTGGCGCACTGAAGCCACGCGCGAATGGAACTGGGCGATGAAAGGCCTGAGCGATCAGCAATTGCTGGCCGCCGCCGAGCTGGCCTCGCGCAACCGGATGTACGATCGCAGCATTTATTCGGCAATGCGCCCCAAAGGCATGCAGGATTTCACCTTGCGCTTTCCGCAGCCCTACCGCGATTCGGTCGAGCCCGCCGCCAAAGCCTACGGGCTTGACCCCGCCTGGGTCTTTGGCCTGATCCGGCAGGAAAGCCGCTTTATCGCCGACATCCGCTCCAGCGCGGGCGCCACCGGCCTGATGCAGCTGATGCCCGCCACGGCGCAATGGGTAGCCAAGCGACTTGGTATGAGCGATTTTACGATGGCGGACATGAGCGACCCCGAAATCAATCCGCAGCTGGGCAGCTACTATCTGGCCTACTGGAACGAGCGCTTTGGTGGCAACCCAGTACTGGCCACCGCCGGCTATAACGCAGGGCCGGGCAACGCCGCCAAATGGCGTGACGATGACGAAATGGAAGCCGCGATTTATATTGAAACAATTCCATTTAGCGAAACGCGCGATTACGTCAAAGCCGTACTCACCAACGCCAGCCACTACGCGCATTACTACAACGGCAGCCCAAGCCAGATCCTGAAGCGCCTGCCACCCGTAGCAGGAAAAAATAGTGTTAGCGTGAAGGAATAAGCCATCCTGCGCGTGATCAACACAATATCTGAACACAATAAAAAAACAGGCAATGTTCAGATTCTGTGTTGATATGGCCGGATATTGTGATTTGACGATGAAAAGCGGTATTCGTAGGGTGGGTTAGGCGGTTTTATGCCGTAACCCACCGGGACGCGGTATCAATAAGAATAGCTTCATGGTGGGTTACGGCCGAAATACCTTTTTAGTTTTAGGCAAGATCGTGGCGGCCTAACCCACCCTACGCATGATCAACACCAAATCTGAATATGCCAAAAAAACAACAGGTATATGGCTGTAGATCAATTGAATCAATGCCTTCAGCCGTATACCTATCAACACTAAAAAGCTGCAATCTAGCATCACCACCCCAAGGAGTCTGGCATGCAATTAGTCATCGGCAATCTGCCTGTAGAGAGCACCGCAGAAGACATTTACACCCTGTTGACGCAGCAATTAGGCGCACCTGAGCCAACAGAAATCCGGGTTGAAAACGGCAACGGCGAGCGCAATGCGCTGGCGATTGTCCGCTACCCGGACGATACGCCCGAGGCACTGGGCAAGGTGCTGGACGACAAGCTCTCCGGCCTGCATTACCAGGGGCATGATTTGGATGCCACGGTGACTCACCACTTCAAGGAGTAAACCCATGCGCGTGGCGGTGTTTGATAGCAAAAGATTTGATCGCACAACGCTTGAAGCGGCCAATCAGTCTGTGGGCCACGAGCTGGTGTTTTTTGAAGAACGTCTTGGCGCGCACACTGCGCCGCTGGCCGAAGATTTTGACGTGGTGTGCCCTTTCGTCAATGACCGCCTGGATCACAAAACCATCTGCCGGCTAGCCAAGCTGGGTGTCAAGCTGATTGCGCTGCGTTGTGCCGGATTTAATGGCGTTGATCTGGCTGCTGCGGCCGAATTCGGCATTGCCGTCACACGCGTTCCGGCCTACTCGCCCGAAGCCGTGGCCGAGCATGTGTTTGCACTTTTGCTCACGCTCAGCCGCAAAACGCACCGCGCCTATAATCGCGTGCGCGAGGGCAATTTTCTGCTTGAAGGGCTGGAAGGCTTTAATCTGCACGGAAAAACATTCGGCATTCTGGGTGCTGGCAAAATTGGTCTGGCCACCGCGCGGATTGCGCGTGGATTTGGCTGCACCGTGCTGGCGTATGATCCGTTTCCGCCTGCACATTGCGATGTCGATTGCACTTTTATGTCGCAAGAAGAAGTGATGGCGCGGGCCGATATTATTTCGCTGCACACGCCCTTGCTTGAAAGCACACACCATATGCTCAACACACACTCGATTGCCACGATGAAAACCGGCGTGGTGATTATCAACACCAGCCGCGGCGGGCTGATCGACACCAAGGCGGCGATTGCGGCGCTCAAATCCGGGCAGATTGGCGGCCTGGGTCTGGACGTGTACGAGCATGAAGAAGGCGTGTTTTTTGAAGACCTGTCCGACAGCGTACTCAAAGACGATACGCTGGCACGCCTGACCACTTTTCCGAATGTGCTGATTACCTCGCATCAGGGCTATCTGACCGACGAGGCACTGAAAAACATCGCCAATACCACACTGCAGAATATCAGCGACTTTGCCGCTGGCCTGCCGCTGGTCAATGAGGTAAAAACAGGTCTTTGACCGCTCAGTACGCGGTGGGGTAATCACGATGCCCCGCCAGCTGCATGCTTACCCTGACTGTTTGAAGCAATGAAAAAATCCCCCAAATCCTCGCTCAGAAGCAAGCCGCTGGCCTCGCGCTGGCTACTGACGCTGCCTTCATTTGCTGCCGCGCTCTTCAGTCTGGCGCTGGCAGCCTTTCTGATTTTTACCGCCTACAGCGAGCAATCAGCGCGCAATCACAGCCTGACGCAGGATCTGCTCTGGCAAAAGCAGGCGCTCAATACCCGAGTGGAAAACTTCACGCACCAGCTGCGCACCGTGGCCGCCAGCATGGCGACCGACGGGCTGGCCTCGGCTGAATTTACCGCACGCACCTTGTCGCTGCTGCAGGATTCGCCAGAAATCATCTCGCTCGAATACGTCGATGAAACCGGCCAGCGGCGCTGGCGGCAACCGGAAATCAATCCCGGCGGCCTGCCCGATTATCATCACCCGGCCATTATCGCGATCCGTGACGCCGTGCTGGCTGGCGAATCGAGTAGCTATAGCCGCATTATTCTGGACGTACCCGATAGCCCGACGCTGGCGATTGCCGTGCCGATCCGGCTGAATTTCAATGGCCGCCATGTACTGATTGCCCAGCTTAATTTGCGCACCATGCTGCAGCAGCAAGTGCCGTGGTGGATTTCGCAGCGCTACCAGATCAGCCTGTGGGACAAGGAAAAGCTGATTGCCGGCAAATTTGACCGCGCGCACGACGCCAGCAAATTCAATAGCAGCATTGATCTGTCGTGGCCGCCCAATCAGCTGACGCTGACCGCCCACGTCTACGCCCAGCGACGCGATAGCTGGCAAACCGCGCTGACCATTGTGGTGGCGGCGCTCTCCTTGCTGATGCTGGCGTCCACCTGGGCGCTACGACGGCATATCAAGGAGCGGCAAAAAACCGAGGCCCAGCTGCGTCAAGAACAAGCCTTGCGCGAATCAATGGAAAACTCGCTGGTCACCGGCATCCGCGCGATGGATTTGCAAGGCCGCCTGTTTTATGTGAACCGCGCTTTTTGCGAGATGGTCGGCTATAGCCAGGAGCAATTATTCGGCGCCTCCCACCCCATGCCCTACTGGCCACCGGAAGAAATCGAGCAATGCATGGCTATTTATCGCGCCATTCTAAGCGGGCGCGCCGATACCACCGGCTACCAGATGCGCTTTATGCGTAGCAATGGCGAGCGTTTTGACGTACGCCTGTATGCCGCCAAGCTGATCGACGGCGATGGCGTGCATACCGGCTGGATCAGCGCGATTTACGATATTACCGAGTTGCAACGCGAGCGCGAGGCGCTGCAAGCTTCGCACGAGCGTTTCGTGGCGGTGCTCAATGGTCTGGACGCGGCCGTTTCGGTTTCCGACGCGGTGAGCGGCGAGCTACTGTTGTCCAACCGCCATTTTGATAGCGCGTTCAATATCCCGGATCGGCATGGCCGCTATTGCAATATTCCGCTGGTTCGCCGCAGCAAAGGCGCGCCAGTCGATAGCGAGTGGTTTGACGATTACCACCAGCATTGGTATCAGGTGAAAAGCCGCAGCAGCATCTGGGTTGATGGCTCCGAAGTCTGGCTGGAAATCGCCACCGACATCACCATGCTCAAAAATGCGCAGGAGCAGGAGCGCCAGCAGAAAGAGCAATTGCAACAAACCACGCGGCTGATCAGCATGGGCGAAATGGCCTCCAGCCTGGCGCACGAGCTGAATCAGCCGCTGGCGGCGATTGCCAGCTACGCCACTGGCTGTCGCAATGTCTTATCACAGGACAACCCCAATATTGCCCAGCTTGATCAGGCGATCGAGAAAATGGCCGCACAGGCCAAGCGTGCGGGCCAGATTATTCGCGGCATTCGCGAATTTGTGCAGCGGCGCGCACCGCATCGCAAGCGCTGCGAAATCGCCGATTTGCTCGACACGGTACAAACGCTGCTTAGCGCCGAAATCAAAAAAGCCCAGGTCAAACTCAGCGTCAGCGATACGCGCCACTTGCCACCGATTTATGCCGACGCGGTCATGCTGGAGCAGGTGATTTTCAATCTGATGAAAAATGCCATCGAAGCGATGGCCGAAACGCCGGTCAAGCAACGCACATTAGATGTTAAAGTACGCCGCGACGATGAAATGCTGGCGGTCAGCATCACCGACCGCGGCACCGGCATTAGCACCGAACAGATGGAACAACTCTTCAAACCGTTCTATACCACCAAGGGCAGCGGGATGGGGATGGGGCTCAATATCTGCCGCTCGATCATCGAACACCATCAGGGCCGTCTGTGGGTTGAAGCCAACCCCTTGGGCGGAAGCTGTTTTCACTTTACACTGCCACTTTCTATAGAGAGCGAAGCCTATGAGCCTTAATCGCCACATTGCCATTGTTGATGACGACGACGCCATCCGCGACGCTCTGTCGTGGCTGTTTTCAACCCGCAATCATTCGGCGCAGCTGTTTGCCAGCGCCGAAGAACTGCTGGCCAATTACAATCCGGATGCGTTTGGCTGCCTGATTCTGGACGTGCGCATGCCCGGTATGGGCGGCATGGAGTTGTTTAGCAAGCTGCAAGAGCGCGCCTACACGCCGCCGGTGGTGTTCCTCACCGGCCACGGCGACGTGCCGATGGCGGTGGCCGCGCTCAAGCAAGGTGCGGCCGACTTTATCGAAAAGCCATTTTCGGATAATGACATCGTCGATTTGGTCGAAGGTTGCCTGTCGATGGATCAGATGAATCGCAGCGAATGGGAAAACCGCACCGCCGTTGGCGAGCGACTAGCCTGTCTGACGCCACGCGAAACCGAGGTGATGAAGCTGATTCTCACCGGCCGCCTGAACAAGCAAATTGCCGATGATTTGTCGATTTCGATGAAAACGGTTGAAGTGCATCGCGCGCGCATTCTGGAAAAAATGCAGGTTAAAACCGCCATGGAGCTGGCTGCCCGCCTGCGCGATTCAGGCGTTGACGTTAGCTAAAATACCCTGGAATGTATAACCCCAAAGGCCAATCCAGTATTGGCCTTTATTCATATACCCTACCGAGCAAGCCCAGATGTTGATGTTGATTTCCCCGGCCAAAACGCTGGACTACACCACGCCCCCGACTACGGCGCACTTTACGCTGCCGGATTTTCTGGATCAGTCGCAGCAATTAATCACCGTTTTGCGCGAAAAATCCCCCTCCGACATCGCCAAGCTGATGAAGATTTCCGACGAACTGGCGGTACTGAACGTCGGCCGCTACCACAGCTGGCACAGCGACTTTAACCCCGGCAACGCCAAACAGGCCGTGCTGGCGTTTATGGGCGATGTGTACGAAGGGCTGGCGGCCAAAAGCCTTGCGCCAGCGCAACTTGACTACCTGAGCTATCATCTGCGGATTTTATCGGGCCTGTATGGCCTGCTGCGCCCGCTGGATCTGATGCAGCCCTACCGGCTGGAAATGGGTACGCGGCTGACCAACCCGCGCGGTGATCATCTTTACCATTTCTGGGGCACGCAAATCACCGACACCATCAACGCGCTGGAGGGCCACACCGTGGTCAATCTGGCCAGCGATGAGTATTTCAAAGCGGTGAAACCCAAGCAGCTCACCGCACGGCTGATTACGCCGGTGTTTGAAGACTATAAAAACGGCCAGTACAAAATCATCAGTTTTTATGCCAAGCGCGCACGTGGCCTGATGGTGCGCTATGCTGCCCTCAACGGGATTGAAGACGCCGAGCAGCTCAAAGCGTTTGATCTGGAAGGCTATCAGTGGATTGAGCAGGAAAGTGATGCACAGCGCTGGCTATTTCGCCGCCGCCTGCATGATTAGATGGCGCAGCAAAGCCTGCGTGAACTCGAATAAGGGCTAAAGAGATGCGCAGGCTGGCGATTGCGATGCTGATCTATACCGCCACGGCACAGGCGGAGCAAACCATTCATCTGGTAACGCCGGTTGATCAGCAGCAAGCCATCGGCAAAGCTCAGGCGCAATTGATCAAGACGCTGTTTGAGCTCAGTCAGATTCCCTACACCCTCAGCTACCGCCCAGCCCGCCGCGCCGAGCTGGAATTGCAGGAGCAGAAATTTGACGGCGATGCGGGCCGCAGCGCCGAATTTGGCCTGCGCTATCCCAAGCTGATCCGCGTTGAGCCCTCGTATTTCCCGCTGTATTTTTACGCCATCTCGTATGAGCAGCACATCCGGCAATGGTCGGATCTGTACGGGCTGGACGTGGCCTATCCACGCGGCATTGTGACCGTCGAACTTCAATTGGGCGGACGTGCCAATCTGAACCCAAACGATAGTATTTCTGCCTGCATCCGGATGGTCAAAGCCCGCCGGGTTCAGGTTTGCGTGCTCAATTCGGGCACGCCGGTTGATCACGAATTCCATTCGGCAACGCCTGCGCTGAAAAAAGACGAATTTGCCCGCATGGGCACGCATATCTGGTTGGACCCCAAACATCAGGCCGTCGCCAAAAAACTCAGCCGGGCGCTGGAGAAAATGCAGAAAGACGGCTCGCTGGCGCGCTTTCAGCAGCAAATTACCAAGCTCGAATAAAGCAGCAAACAGTCCTCTCGGCAAACCCGTGCAATTTCACACACGATAAATGCAACTTGGTTACAATAGCGCCTCATCCCTCGCGAAGGAAGCAACCGTGCCACTGCGTTTTTTATTTGCCATTGCCAGTGCATTGCTGGCATTTAATGTCTGGGCTAATGACGTCAAACTGGTCAAATGGTCAGACCTGCAGCCTGATTCGGCCAGCCTGCGCGCCACGATCAATAAAATGACGCAGGAAGAAAAAACCCGGCTGATGCGCGCCGTGCAGCAGCGCGAACTCAAAGCCATGCTTGATAACGGCAAGCTCAAAGCGTCCGAACTCACGCCCAACGACATCAAGCTGATCAAGGAAAATCACAGCGAGCTCTCGGCGCTGATTAACGAAATCGAAGCCTTTGAAAAAAAGCGCACGCGCGAGATGATCCCGGCGCTGAATAATCAGCAAGTGCAGCTCGATGGCTACTTGCTGCCGCTCAAGCAGAGTGGCAAAAAAGTAACCGAATTTCTGCTGGTGCCGGTGATTGGCGCGTGTATTCACGTCCCGGCGCCACCGCCCAACCAGATGATCGTCGTGCAATACCCGAAAGGCTATGAACAGGGCGAACTGTTTGCGCCGGTCACCATCGTCGGCAAGCTGACGATCAAATCGACCAAAGCCAATCTGGCACTGGCCGATGGGGCCAGCGATGTGGCGGTCGGCTATCAAATGCAAGCCAGCGAAGTGCGCGAATACAAAAAATCTGCTGCTAAATAATCACCATATACATACGAAGGTATATCTATGAAGAATTTAATTGCAATGGCCTGCATCGCAATACCCCTCGCTTCCTTTGCCAAAGAGCATAGCCATGCGCATGGCGCGCATGTGCATGGCGTGGCACAAATTGATGTAGCGATTGAAGGCAAAACGCTGCTGATCGCACTGGAATCGCCCGCCGACAATTTGCTCGGTTTTGAGCGCACGCCCAAAACCGAGGCCGAAAAAGCCAAGCTCAAAGCAGTCACCGAACAGCTCAAGCAAGCCGCAGCGCTGTTTGCCCCCGACGCCGCGGCGCAATGCAAAGCTGCCACCCCGGTGGTGAATATGCCGAGCTTTAAAAAAGGCGAGCATAGCGATATCGACGCAGAATATCGCTTTGACTGCACCAGCGTACCGGCCAGCATTGCGCTGCCATTGTGGAAAAACTTCCCCAACTTTAAAAAGCTAACGGCCAATATCGCCAGCGACAAAGGCCAAAAGCAAGTTACGCTCAAATCGGGTCAAAACCTGAATCTAAAATAAACGGCGTTTGCAAAGCACGCGCCATTTGCCTACCACCACGCGCAAGGATTTCGCTGTGTTAATCGAGCTGGCCGATGTGCAATTTACTTGGCGCGGCGCCAAGCATGCCACTTTGGATATGCCGCAATTCTCGCTCGCGGCGGGCGAGCGGCTGTTTTTGCATGGCCCCAGCGGCAGCGGCAAAAGCACGCTGCTGTCATTGCTCACCGGCATTCATCTGCCGCAACGGGGCGAAATTCGTATTCTGGGGCAAAACCTCGCGGCGCTATCAAATGCTGCGCGCGACCATTTCCGCGCCGATCACATTGGCTATGTGTTTCAGCAATTTAATCTGCTGAGCTATTTGTCGGTGCTCGATAATGTGCTGCTGTCGTGCCAGTTTTCCAAAATCCGCCGCGAGCGGGCGCAGGCTTTTTCCGGCAGCACCAAGGCCCAAGCCCTACACCTGCTCGACCGGCTCGATCTAACGCCCTATCTCGAACGGCCCGTCAGCGCGCTCTCGGTTGGCCAGCAGCAACGCGTGGCGCTGGCCCGCGCCTTGATTGGCGCACCGGAAATCCTGATTGCCGACGAACCCACCTCGGCGCTCGATGCCGAGCGGCGCAGCGCATTTATCGAGCTGCTGTTTGAATGCGCGCATGAGCACAACACCGCCGTGCTGATGGTCAGCCACGATCCGCAACTGGCCGCCGCGTTTGATCGCAGCGTTAGCCTGAGTAGCCTCAATCGCTGCAGCGTGGAGATGGAGAATGCTTAAGATTGCACTGCGCAGCCTGCTCAATCGTCGCCTCACCGTGGCGCTGGCGGTGCTGACCGTCGCACTCTCGGTGCTATTGCTCGTTGGCGTCGAGCGCCTGCGCAGCGAGGCACGATCCAGCTTTGCCAACACCGTCAGCGGCACCGATCTGATCGTCGGCGCGCGTACTGGCTCGGTGCAATTGCTGCTGTACAGCGTGTTTCGCGTCGGCAACGCGACCAATAATATCGGCTGGGATAGCTACCAAGCGCTCGCCAAAGATCGCCGCGTGGCATGGACGATTCCGGTGTCGCTGGGCGACAGTCATCACGGTTTTGCCGTGCTCGGCACGACGGGCGATTATTTCAAATACCTGCGCTATGGCGAAGACTCCCAGCTGCAATTTAGCCAGGGCAAGCCTTTCGAGAAAACGCACGATGCGGTACTCGGCGCCAATGTTGCAGCCAAAATGCGCTACAGCCTAGGGCAAAATATTGTCCTCACCCACGGCAGTGGCGAAGGCGCGATGAGTGAACACGATGATCAGCCTTTCACCATCGTCGGCATTCTCGCGCCCACCGGCACGCCAGTGGATGACACCGTGCACGTCTCGCTCGACGGACTGACCGCGATTCACGAAGGCTGGGAATCGGGCAGCGCGTCGCTGTTATCAAGCACCGGCGTGCTGGCGGCCGATCAAGACCGCACACTGCCACCGCCAAGCAGCATCACGGCGTTTTATGTCGGACTGAAATCGCGCACGGCGATTTTCGGCTACCAGCGCGCCGTCAATCAATACAGTGATGAATCGCTGATGGCGATTATGCCCGGCGTTGCGCTATCCGAGCTGTGGCAATTAATGAAGATTGCCGAGCAAGCGCTCAGCGTCGTGTCAGGCTTTGTATTGGTCATTGGCCTGATGGGCATGCTGACCGCGCTGCTCACTGGCTTGAACGAGCGGCGACGTGAAATGGCGATCCTGCGCTCAGTCGGCGCCCGCGCGTGGCAGATTTTCGCCTTGGTGATGGGCGAGACACTACTATTGGTGAGCGCAGGCATTACAGCAGGTATTGCCCTGCTCTACGCAATGCTATTGGCCTGCAAGCCAATACTACATGAGGTATATAGCCTAAACATTGCGATTGCCACGCCCAGCGCCACGGAGTGGCTATTGATGGGGCTGACTTTATTGGCCGGATGCCTGATCGCCGCCCTCCCCGCTTGGCGCGCGTATCGAATGTCGCTGAGTGATGGATTGAGTCCGCATTAACCCGCCCAATTGCACAATCTCTAGTTTTTATGTCTGAATAACTAGATTTTTACAAACTTGATTTTGAATTTCATTCAATAAGGATCAGGCAGTTGCCCTTTGCTTATGACTATCTCCTAGAGTTTCAAAAACAGATGCAACGAGGGCGCTGCCTACACCACTCGCACGGAGAGCGCTGCGATAAAATTATTAAGGCCCACTCGATTCAAAAAAGTGGGCAACTTAGCCTCATAGCCGAGAATGGTCATGTATACCGGTTGAATAACGAATTAGCCGTTTTAAGAAAAAACAACGGTATCCCTGATCTAAAAAAGATTGGTATAAAACAGGCCTCGACTTTTTTGGGTTTCTGCAAGCTGCACGACAATCAACTATTTGAACCAATTGACAAATACCCACTAGAACCCACAAAAGAGCAGATTGCTCTGTATGCTTTTAGATGTTTGTGTCGCGAATACTTTGTAAAAGAAAATGCTGTTACCACCATAAGTAACATGACAAGTCATACAGATCTTAACCGACACCAACTCAGTTTCCTTAAGCATAGCCATTTGGGTCACAGCAATGCGCTTGCGAACCTACAACGACATAAATCCCTATTCGATTCAGTCATACTTAATAGTGATTTTGAGCAATTCGAATTTATCTGTTTCACCTCCTCATCACCCTGCCAATTACAATTTTCAGGTGTACTTTATCCAGACTACGATTTTGAGGGCAAAATCCTTCAAGATCTTGGTGTCTTAACCGAACGATTAGATCTTATTACTTTTTTCTCCGCCCCTATGGAGAACGGATGGGCATTTGGATTCGGCTGGCATGTTTCCAGCAACAAAACATGTTTTCCATTCATTCAATCATTAGCAAATATTGTCGCCAACGGCAAAAAACTAGAGGATGCACTTTTGCGTTTTGTAATTTCATGCTGCGAAAATCATGCAATGCGGATTTCATGGTGGGATGGGCTTGACGCCGACTTGAAAGCGCAGATCATTGAAAGAATGCACATAATGACCCACCCTCACATTCAAGTTCCAGTCAATTACCTCATGGCTGGTTGCGAAGGAGTTGCAAATTGGAACTTTGAATATATTCATACCAGCTTACCATCGAAAAACTAGACCACTACTATCGGCAGTCGCCAGTGACATAGGTAAAACTACCTCTTTTTTTCTCAGAACCCAAATTACAATCCACGGTCTATCCTATTTTGGCTGCCCGCTGGGCTAAGGGTTTATCTTGCCGCAACAACCCCACTCCAACGAACTCAATAGCACGTGGTGCTTGATCTTTTTTGCTTGGCTAATCGCCGCGGGCAGTACGCTTGGGGCGCTCTTCTTTGGCGAAGTGATGGGGCTTGCGCCGTGTACTTTGTGCTGGTATCAGCGCATCTTTATGTTTCCGCTGGCGATTATCCTGCCGCTGGCGCTGTTCCCGCTGGACACCAAAGTCGTTCGCTATGCGCTGCCGCTGGCTCTATTGGGTCTGGGCTTTGCCATTTATCACTGGCTGTTACAGCTGGGCATCATTCCGGCGTCGGCCAGCCCGTGTAGCCAAGGCTCTTCGTGCTCGGAAGTCAGCGCAGAATGGTTTGGCTTTCTGACGATTCCGTTGATGTCGGTCTGCGCTTTTGCAGCGATCAATATTTCACTCCTTGCTACCTTGATTCGGGAAAAACCATGAAACAGAAAACGATTTTTATCGCCGCCGCCGTCGCCCTGCTCGCGCTTTTTGTTGGCGGCACACTGATGTTCAAGCAGCAACAGCACACGCAGGTGGCTGAGCAAGTGCAAAGCAATCAGGCCGCGCTGATGCGCATGCATTCGCCGATTCTGGGCGCGACCAATGCCAAGGTGACGATTGTCGAGTTTCTCGACCCGGCTTGCGAAGCGTGCGCGGCGTTTTACCCGTTTGTGAAAGACATTATGGCCAAACACCCGGAGCAGATTCGTCTGGTGGTGCGCTACGCGCCGCTGCATCAAGGCGCGGATCAGGTCGCGATGGCGCTGGAAGCCGCGCGTAAACAGGGCAAGTATTGGGAAGCGCTGGAAGCCTTGCTCGCAACGCAGGCGCAATGGGCGATTAACCATCAGGCCGACGTGAATCGCGCCTTGCCAATCCTAGCGCAGCTGGGTCTGGATATGGCGCAATTGCAACGTGATATGCAATCACCCGCGATTGCGGCCATCGTTCAGCAGGATATCGCCGATGCGCAAACTCTGGGCGTGAATAAAACGCCGACATATTTTGTGAATGGCCAGCCTTTGCAGAGTTTTGGCTATCAGCAGCTGAGCGATTTGATCAACAAGGCACTGAGTGCGCCTTAAGTGCATAAGTATCGACACAACTTCACTACATACTTAAAACACGGCAAGTTGAGCTCGCGCAGTTGTTTCCCCCTTTGTAAAAGGGGGATTAAGGGGGATTTGGCATTATTTCAGCCGTTAATATTGTTCAAATAGCGCAGAAATCCCCCCTAGCCCCCCTTCGACGAAGGGGGGAACTCATGCGAAAAACTTGTGTAGATACTTATGCCTTAAGTGATCAACAACACGTCGATCGGAAGGTGAAGGCGGTGAAGCCGGTCAATCAGGCTTTCACCCCAAAGCGCCGCTGGGTTTTGCGATAGATCTCGGCCATTTGCAAGGCCTTGCCATTGGCCGGATCAATGCTGTTTACCTTGGCCAGTAACTCGTGGGCACGCTGCATATAGCTGGCGTGCCAGCCATTCTGATTCACATAAGCGAGCAAGGCATTGATCGTATTGAGCAAGACCTGCAGATTGGACGGCATGTCTTTGGCGGCCTGCAAAAAGCGCTCGGCGGCGGCGTGCAGATCGCCGCTTTTGGCCAGCCGCACGGCTTCATTATTCATTTCAACAATATCGGCAGCGGTGGTTTCAATCAGCGAGAGCGCTTCTTCCTCGCGCCCCTGCTCCTTGTAGATGCGCGTCACGCGGGCAGCCAGCTGCGGGTCGTCATGGCGGTTTTTCAGCACTTGCCGCGTCAGCTGCAGCGCTTCGTCATGGCGGTTTTGCGCCAGACAGCTTTTGGCCAGCGCCAGGCCCAGCGCTGCGCCGGGCGCTTCGGTGATGGCTTTAACCCCTTGCAAGACCGCGTCCAGCTGCTGGCGCGCCTTGGCTTTGTCGCCCATTTTCAGCGTGATGTCGATGTCCAGCACGTCGGCCATGATTTTATCGTTGCTGCTGCGAAAATCCTTGCGCAAATGCTCGGTGGTTTTGCGCGCAGCGGCCACATCGCCGCGCGCGAGCTGCACCTCGGTGAGCTGGCTGTAATCGCTCACCTGCGGCCAGAAAGAAAAGCGCGCTAGGCGCACGGTTTCGGTCAGCGATTGCTCAGCCAGCGGCAAATCACCGGCGATCATGGCCACTTCGCCCAGCTCGCGCATCCGGTTGACCACAAAGGGCGATTTTTCCACCGCACGGCTTAGCGTGAGCTTGGCCGCGTTGATCTGGTGCTGCGCCTGCTGCGTGCGCGCCAGCCAGTCATAGGCTTCGAGTACCAGTTCGTGCTCGTTCATTACCTGCTGGAAAATCAGCTGCGCTTCGTCGTACTCGCGCAAATGAAACTGCGCCTTGCCCAGCGCCATTTTGGCCCAGGCCAGATCGGCTTTGGCAAGCAGGCCACGGCACATATCGCGCGTTCCGGCCCAATCGGCTACCCGCAGCATCAGGTGGATTTTCATCCGCATAAAATCAAGCGCGTCGTCGCCGCCTTGCTCGATTTCAAAATTGCACAGCGAAATGGCGCGCAGAAAATCATGCGCAATGCTGGCGTCGTCAATCGGTTTGAAACGCTGCTTTTTGCGCAGCGCGCGCACAATGCGCTCGTATAAAGTCTCGCCGGTAAACGGCTTGAGCACAATCGCGTCCGGTGCCAGCTCGGCTGCGCCGATCACTTTGGTGGACTGGCGCTCACCGGTGAGCATGATAAACACGCAGCTGGCTTTGAGCAGGGCGTGGCGGCGGGCTTCTTCAAACAGGTACAAACCATCAAAGCCGGTACCCAGATCATAAGCACACAGCACAATGTCGTAGGCGGTGCGCCGCAGCATGGCAATGGCCTCGGCGCTACGGTTGGCGTACACCACCGATTGCGCGCCAAACTGGTTCAGCGTCATGCCCATGGTCGCGCGCATTTCGGCGACATGCTCGATCACCAGTATTTTAAATTGCGACAGATCGTTCACATTGATGGCCGGCTCTTGGGTTTCTACCGGAGCACGATCAACAAAGGAATAGGCACGCACTTTTGAAGCCATTAAATACCCCAGCTATGTAATTGCCTGCAGAAATTACCCATATTGACCTGCATGGCAATACCCCTAGATCACGGTAAGCTTGGCATAGGCCACCGCCAGCCATTTGCTGCCATGCTGGGCGAAATTAACCTGCACATTGCCGCTGGCGCCGCCCTCATGGTCGGTCACCACGCCGCGACCGAATTTGTGATGTTCGACCTGGGTGCCGATGCTCAAGCCATGTTCGGGCGTTGATTTGGCCACTTTCTGCGCCGGAGCTGCGTAGGATGTTCCTGCACTATAGCTGCCCGCAGAGCTGTAACCACTGGGCGCGTAGCCGCGATTCAGAAATTTGAGCAGCGGCTGCGGGATTTCCTCCAGAAAACGGCTGGCCACACCATAACGCGTCTGGCCATGCAACATGCGGCTTTGCGCCAAAGTCAGATACAGCCGTTCGCGCGCGCGCGTGATGGCGACATACATCAGGCGGCGCTCCTCCTCCAGCCCTTGGGCATCACCAATGCTATTGTCGTGCGGAAATAAGCCTTCTTCGAGCCCGGTTAGAAACACGGCTTTAAATTCCAACCCTTTGGCGGCGTGCACCGTCATCAATTGCAAGGCTTCTTCGTGCGCCCCGGCTTGATGATCGCCAGCCTCAAGGCTGGCGTGCGACAGAAAAGCAATCAGCGGATTTTGATCTTCTTCAACGCTAAACGTCGCGGCGGCGTTGATCAGCTCTTCCAGATTGGCAACGCGTTCTTCGCCGTCTTTTTCATTTTTATAATGCTCGAGCAGGCCTGATAGATCGAGCATCATGTCAACGATTTCAGTCATTGGCAGACCATCGGCCTGATTGCGCATCGCTTCAATCATATGCACAAATTTGCCAATCGACGCTGCGCTGCGCCCACCTACTCCGCAGGCGGCTTGCCACAGCGTTGAGCCTTCAAGCCGCGCTTTTTCCTGAATACTTTCGATTGAACGCGCGCCAATGCCACGGGTCGGGAAATTAATCACGCGCAACAAGGCATTGTCGTCGGACGGATTGGCAATTAAGCGTAAATAAGCCAGCGCGTGCTTGATTTCCTGGCGCTCGAAAAAGCGCAGGCCGCCATAAACACGGTAAGGTACGGCGGCAGAAAACAGCGCGTGTTCGATAATCCGTGATTGCGCATTGCTGCGGTACAAAATTGCGACGTCGGACGCAGGCATGCCTTCGCGGATCAGCGTTTGCGCTTCTTCAACGATAAAATTGGCTTCTTCAAAATCGGAAGCACCTTCAAACACGCGGATGGGTTCGCCACTGCTCGCATCGGTCCAGAGCTGCTTACCCAATCGCTGCGTATTATTGGCAATCACTGCATTGGCCGCGTCCAGAATATTGCCGTGACTGCGGTAATTCTGCTCCAGCCGGATCACATGCTTAACGGCGTAATCGCGCTGAAAATCCTGCATATTGCCAACATTGGCACCACGGAAGGCATAAATCGATTGGTCATCATCGCCGACAGCAAAAATCGCCCCGGAATCACCGGCGAGTAATTTGAGCCAGGCGTATTGCAAGCGGTTGGTGTCCTGAAATTCATCGACCAGAATGTGCACAAAACGCTGCTGGTAATGCGCCCGAATGGCCGCGTTATGGCTCAGTAATTCGTAGCAGCGCAGCAGTAATTCGGAAAAATCGGCCACGCCTTCGCGATTGCACTGTTTTTCATATTCTTCGTAGGCAATGCGCAAATGCCGCGAATAATCATCCCACGCATCCACATCACCAGCACGGCGGCCATTTTCTTTGTGGCCATTAATATATTGCTGCACCGTCCGCGGCGGGTATTTGTCATCGTCCAGATTGAGCAATTTCAATACCCGCTTAATCGCCGCCAATTGCTCCTGCGTATCCAGAATGGCAAAAGCCTCGGGCAAACCGGCATCACGATGATGTAAACGCAGCATACGATTACATAAACCGTGAAAAGTACCCACCCATAATCCGCGTGGATTTAATGGCAACATACTGGTAATCCGGGATAGCATTTCTTTGGCTGATTTGTTAGTAAACGTCACCGCCATTAAACCGGAGGGGCTACAAGCGCCGGTTGATAATAACCAGGCAATTCGCGTCGTTAATACCCGGGTTTTACCACTACCGGCTCCCGCCAGGATCAGCGCATGCGTAGCCGGCAATTGCACTGCGGCAGCTTGTTCGGGATTGAGTTTTTCGGTTAATGGATGTGACATGGGATTTTCTACGGTTTAAGGCTTGAGCTGCTTATATTAACGCTTAAAACAAAACAGGGCAGCCTAAGCTGCCCTGTTTTTCAATTCAAGCTATTATTTCAACGAACTAACGCGTAGCGAGAGCGCCAAGTACAAGGCAAAAATTGGTAAAAAACCGGAATGTACGTTTAGTACATGAGGATTTTGAATCAATTTTTAACGCAGTAATTGACGCTCGCAGTAGCGTTAGATGCGGATGCTGTCCAGTGTTGCGCCATTGGCCAGTGCATCATGCACCCACTGTGGCTTGCGACCACGGCCAGTCCAAGTTTGGCTAGCGTCGCTTGGATTTGCATATTGCGCTTTAACTGGCTTTTTCGCGCCTTTTTTGCCTGAAGCCACTTCGCCGAGCAATTCGGCAACAGTAAAGCCGCTAGCTGCTGCTGCGCTTTGCAATTGGCTCAGAATACGTGCTTTTTCCTGCTCTTTACGGCGAACCAGTTCAACGTCAACTTGTGCGCGCAGTTCAACCAATTGCTGGTAATCGAGGTTAGATAAATCCATTGCATAACTCCTAGATAGGCGGTGTTTTTACTTATACCCAGTGATTATGGGGCGGCCTTTTAAATAATTCAAGGATTAATGTTTCTATTAACTTATTTAAGCAACCATTCATTCACGGCGATTAAGTCTTTTTCTGCCAATTCACCAGCCGATGCCGCCAGCAGTAATCGCGCATACAGGTAGGTGTAACGGGCAACGATCAAATCATAACGGGTTGCATAATATTTCTGTTCGGCATTAAGCACGTCAATTGTTGTTCTTACGCCCACTTCGCGGCCCAATTTGCTTGAGGCCAACAAACTTTCACTCGATTTTAAAACCTGCTGCAAGGCACGGATTTGTGCTGCACCCGCATTAACGCCCAGAAAAGCCTGTTTGGTCGCCTGCTCGACATCGCGGCGGGTCGCTTCTACCGTATCGCTTTGCTGGGCTTTTTTGGCCGCAGCTTCGCGCAATTTAGAAGAACGGTCGCCACCGGTATAGATCGGAATGGATAATTGCAATTTGATTGCTCCCGATGAAGTCTGATCGGTGCCACCAGAACGAGATAATCCGCTGCCCGTCCAGTCATTGCCATAACTGGCCACCAGATCAAGCGTTGGTGCGCTCACGGCTTTGTATTTATCAATTTCACGGCTGGCAATATCCAGCGCCAATTGCTGGCCAGTATTGCTCAGGCTGCTGTTTTGCGCTTTTTGCAACCAGCTAGCCAAATCGTTAGGAACAGGTGGTTGCGGCTGCACGCGATCACCGATGGTGGCCAATTGGCTGTCATTTAAACCCGTGAGCAGACTAAAAGCGCTGCTTTTTACTGCCAGATCATTTTGCGCCACAATTTCTGCCGCCAGAATACTGTCGTAACTGGCTTGTGCTTCGTCGGTATCGGTAATCGTGGCGACGCCCACTTCAAATGACTTTTTCGCAAAAGCCAATTGCTCACCAACGGCCTGCTTTTGTGCCTGCACCAGCTGCACTTTTTCCTGCGCGGCTAATAATTCGAAATAGGTTTTCGCTACCCGCAGAATTAAATCCTGCTCGGCTTGCCGAAATTGCACATTGGCCAGATCGGTTTGTTTTTTCAATTGATCTGCGGCAGCAAATGCTTCGGCGCGATAAATGGGCTGTGCGGCAGAGAGTGAATAGCCGTAGGTTTGACCATTGGCCGATGTATCAGTTAATGGCCCGCGCCCCGGGTGGTAATCGGTTTGCGAATAAGCAGTATTACCGCTCAGGGTAATTTTGGGTAATAACAAGGCTTGCCCTTGAGTGGCTTTTTCCTGCCCGGCGATCTGGGCATTTCTAGCCGCAGAAATTTGCGCATCAAAAGTCGCAGCAGCCTGCCAGGCTTGCAGCAAATCAGTCGCCCAGACGCCCTGACTCAGGCCCAATAAACTCAATGCGATTAAACTCGATTTCAATTTCATGATTTGTTTACCTATTTTAATTGCCGTGATCTGCTTTCTGGGAGGGCGAGCAATAAATCACCGTACCAAAGTTTTCCAGCAAGGCACTGAGTTGCAAACAGTACGAAATAGTACGGCATGACGACAGTGGCGCAGCTGGAAAGCTTTTGACTTAACACTGAGCGACCATCTACTTCAACGCGGCCACGCGTTATTGCGTTGACCGCGCCAAATGTCGTTTTGTCGGTCAAGCCGGTTTCAAACGGAACCACGCTGCATACAAAGCGGGCAAAAACAGCAGCGTCAAAACGGTGGCGACAAACAGCCCACCCATAATCGCAATCGCCATCGGCCCCCAGAACGTATCGCGCGTCAGCGGAATCATCGCCAGAATCGCCGCCAGTGCAGTGAGCATAATCGGCCGGAAACGGCGCACCGCCGAATCAATCACCGCGTTCCACGGCGCAGCACCCGCTGCAATATCCTGCTCGATCTGATCCATCAGAATCACCGAATTACGCATAATCATGCCCGACAAGGCAATCACGCCCAGCGTCGCCACAAAGCCAAATGGCGCTTGAAACAGCAATAGCGCCAGCGTCACGCCGATCATGCCCAGCGGCGCAGTCAACAAGACCATCAACATACGCTGAATACTTTGCAATTGCAGCATGAGCAAGGTCATCACCACGATCAGCATCAAGGGCATCACAGCGGCAATCGAATCCTGACTGATTTTGGAGGCTTCCAGCGTGCCGCCTGCTTCAATGTGATAGCCCAATGGCAATTTGGCTTCGATTTCTTTCATCTTGGGCAACAGCGCCATCGACACATCGGGCGCTTGTGCGCCGCTCACGTCGGCACGCACGGTCAGCGCCGGTACGCGATTACGCCGCCAGATGATGCTTTCCTCGTTTTCAATCGATAGCTTGGCGATTTGCGCCAGCGGAACACTACGGCCATTGGGTAAGGCAATCGGCAGATTTTCCAGAAAATCGAGCTGGGTGCGCTCGCCATCTTCCAGTCGGCTCACCACGTCGATCAGCAAATTATCTTCGCGCAATTGCGTGGCCGTGACACCCGATACGGCCATTTGCAAGGTTTGCGAGAGCTGCTGGCTGGTTAAGCCCAGCTGACGCAATTTATCCTGATCGATATTGAGGCGCACCACTTTGACCTTTTCGCCCCAATCGGTATGCACCTGACGCAAATTCGGATGCGCGCGCATTTCAGTTGCCACCAGCTCGGCAATCTCTTTCAATTTCTTCTGGTCTTCACCGATAATGCGGAACTGCACCGGATAGCCAACCGGCGGGCCGTTTTCCAGCCGCGTCACACGACCACGAACGCTGGCAAAGTCATTGGCAAATAACGTTTTGATGCGCTTGAGCACGTCTTCGCGCACATGCTCGTCCTTGGTCATTACCGTGAGCTGGCCAAAGTTTAAATTCGGCATTTGCTCATCGAGCGGCATGTAGTAACGCGGCGAGCCGACGCCGATATAGCTGCTGACCGATACCACATCGGGGTCTTTGAGCATAATTGCTTCGATTTTTTTGACTTCGCGCTCGGTCGCATCAAACGACGCGGTGTACGGCAGCCACAAATCGACCATCAGCTCGGGGCGGCTGGAGGCCGGGAAAAACTGCTTGGGCACCGCAATCGCAAACAGCAAGACCGACAATACAAACGCACCGCCAGTCAGCGCAATCGTTGTTTTGCGATAGGTAATGCACCAGGTCACGGCGCGGCGAAAGCCGGTATAAAACTTGCCGCCGTGGGCATCATGCGAGCCATGCGGCTTCAGATTTTCCGGTAACAAGTGGTAGCCCATATACGGTGTAAACAACACCGCCACCACCCACGACAAGATCAGCGCCAAGCCCACCACGGCAAAAATAGAGAAGGTATATTCACCAGCATTAGATTTGGCAAGGCCTACAGGCAGAAACCCCGCCGCAGTAATCAAAGTACCGGTCAGCATTGGAAACGCTGTTGAGGTGTAGGCGAAGGTAGCGGCGCGGAATTTATCCCAGCCTTCTTCGAGTTTCAGCGCCATCATCTCGACCGCAATGATTGCATCATCGACCAAGAGCCCGAGCGCAATCACCAGCGCACCGAGTGAGATGCGCTGCAATTCCAGGTTGAATACTTTCATAAACAGGAAAGTCAGCGCCAGCACCAGCGGGATCGACAGCGCAACCACAATGCCGGTGCGCCAGCCCAGCGACAAAAAGCTCACTGCCAGCACGATCACCACCGCTTCGAGCAGCGATTTCATAAAGATGTGCACCGCGTTTTTGACCACTGCCGGCTGATCAGACACTGCATGAAACTCGATGCCCACCGGCAGATCGCTGCGCATTTTATTGAGCGTAGTGTCGATCTGCTTGCCCATCTCCAGCACATTGCCGCCCTGCTTCATTGAAATGCCCAGACCAATCGCGTCCTGACTCGTCTGGCCTTGCAAGGCAAAGCGCATTTTGGTGGTGGCCGGATTGATATTGGCGCGGAATACTTGCGCCACATCACCAACGCGGAAGGTGCGATCATTCATCGTCACCGGCGTGTTTTTGATCGTTTCAATCGCATCAAAACCACCCGAAACGCGCAAGAACACACGCTCGTCCTGGCCTTCAACCACGCCCGCCGGGCTCACCGTATTGGTCGCGGCCAGCACCTGATTGATCTGAAATGGCGTAACGCCCATCGTGGCCAGCTTGGCACTGCTGTATTGCACGTAGATTTTTTCATCCTGCGTACCGATCAGCGTGACCTTGTTGATGTCTTTGATGCGCAGCAGCTCGGTACGCACGCGTTCGACGTATTTTTTCAGCTCGGCGGCGGTGAAACCATCGGCGGTAAAGGCGTACAGGCTGCCGTAGGTTTCGCCAAATTCATCATTAAAAAACGGTCCGGCAACGCCTTGTGGCAATTTGCCTTTGGCATCGTTAATCCGTTTGCGCACCTGATACCACGCGTCATTCACTTCTTTGGCGCGCACATGCTCGTACAGCATGATGGTGATCAGCGATTCACCGGCGCGCGAATAGCTTTTAGTGTAATCAATGTAACCAATACCCTGAACGGCTTCTTCGAGCTTGTCGGTGACCTGCTGCTCGACTTCGGACGCCGACGCACCCGGCCAGAATGCGCGCACTACCATGGCTTTGAAGGTAAATTCGGGGTCTTCCTTTTGCCCCAGCTGGGTATAGGCCAGAATTCCCGCCAGCGACAAAACAGCCATCAAGTACAAAATCAGCGATTGGTGCGTGAGCGCCCAAGCGGACAAATTGAATGATTCACGGCGCTTAGTCATGGCTGGCTCCTGCAAGCACACGCACTGGCTGGCCTTCGCGCAGCAGATTGGCACCTGCGGTCACCACCACCTGTCCCGGCTGCACGCCGCTGACTTTCACCGTATTTCCGGCCACACCGACCACATTCACCGGCTGGCTTTTAACCACGCCCTGACCAGACTTGATATTGCTGACCAGCCAGACGCGCTGCGCCTGATCCTTGCCAAACAGCGCCGGCAGTGGCAAAGAATATCCGGCAGGTATATCGCCAGACACCTTCTGATGAAAGACCTGCAGCGTCATACCCATCTTGATATTATTGGAGGCAGGCAATGTCACCTTGACCCGGTAAGTACGCGTCAGGCTGTCGGCAGCAGGCGCCACTTCGCGAATCGTGCCTTCAAACTCGGCTTGCTCACCGGCCCACAATGACACTTTGACTTTCTGCCCTTCCCGCCACGCCTTGACCTTGCTTTCGGGCACATCAATCACCGCTTCGCGCTCGCCATCTTTAGCCAGCTGCAGCACCGGCTGGCCTGCCGCTACCACCGAGCCGGGTTCGGCCAGCGTGGCAATCACCACGCCGGACACATCGGCCACCAGCACGGCGTAATTACTCTGGTTCTGTGCCAGCTGCGCCTGCGATCTGGCTTGCTCGTGCTGCTGCCTTGCCGCGGTCAGCAGCGTAAATCGTTTATCAACTTCGGCCTGGCTAATGAATTTTTGCGCCAGTAATTCCTTGCCGCGCTGAAAATCGAGTTCGGCCTGCGCCAGCTGCGCCTTGGCCGATTCAAACTGCGCACGGGCCGCATTAGCCGACAGGCGCACATCGCCCGGATCAAGGCTGGCCAGGGTTTGCCCCTTGCTGATGACATCGCCGACGCTCACCGGGCGGCTACTGAGTTTGCCACCGATCCGGAAACCCATCGGCACAGTATGTCTGGCACGCACTTCGCCGCTATACACCTCACCAATCGGTTGATCGTTGATCGCACCCACCGTCATGGTGCGTACCGGCCGGATATCGGCCACTGGCTCGGCCGGTTTGTGGCAAGCCGCTAAACCCAGCGCCAGAAGCGCGCTGATCATCACTGCATTTTGAATCCGTGCCATGTTTAATTATCCCGCAACAAAAGTCCGTTTAATAAAATATCCAGCGTGGTATCGAGGTAGCGTCCCGGCTCGATCGGCTCCGGGATGCAGCGACAGACCGAGTGTTGCCACAACATGGCCATCACAATCGGCGCAGACAGAATGTGCAATGCGTAATCAATATCTTTAATAACAAACTCGCCGCGCTGCACACCCAGCTCAAGCACCCGGCGTATGAGCGCATCACCAGGCACAATAAATTCATCGTGATAAAGCTTGAGTACATCGGGAAAATTGCCCGCCTCGGCAATCATCAGCTTGGGCAGCGCCGACAGCTGGGTAGCACCCATCACTTCCCACCAGGTAAAAAACACCTGCCGCAACAGATCGCGCGCGCTGCCCGGCCATAAATCGACCATTTCACCCGCCAGCGGCAATTTGGGCAGCAACAGCTCACGAATCACGGCCTTGAAAATCTCTTCCTTATTGGCAAAGTACAGATAAGGCGTGCCACGCGTGACGCCTGCGGCGCGGGCAATGTCTTCGATCTTGGTTGCTGCATAACCTTTCTCGACAAACAGCGCCAAGGCCGCGTGCAGGATTTCCTCCGGACGGGCTTCTTTGCGGCGGGTCCAGCGTTTGATAGGGCAATTCATAATGCCGCCAAATAAATAAATGAACGTTCATTTATTATCAAACCAAAGGCATGACAACGTCAATCCCAAATTAAGCAAACTCAGCAGCGCAGAAAATGGCCGCCACAGGCATTGAAGTGGCAGATATTTCACAGACAGATGCGGTACAATCGCCGCACAAATCAACCTGCCCGCCGGAGCCAGCCATGAGCGATATTACCGCCCAAACCAAAGCCGAAATCCTGTCTGAAGCGCTGCCGTATATTCAGCGTTTTTTTGATAAAACTATCGTGATCAAATACGGCGGCAACGCAATGATCGACGAAGAGTTGAAAGACGGCTTTGCCTCGGATGTGGTCTTGCTCAAACTGGTCGGCATGAACCCGGTTGTCGTGCACGGCGGCGGCCCGCAAATCAATGACCTGCTCGATCGGATCGGCAAAAAAGGCGAATTTATCCAGGGTATGCGCGTCACCGACGCCGAAACAATGGACGTTGTTGAGATGGTTCTTGGCGGCCATGTGAACAAAGAAATCGTGTCGCTGATCAACAAACACGGCGGCAAGGCAGTCGGTTTGACTGGTCAGGACAGCCACTTTATCCGCGCGCGCAAAATGATGCTCAAGGACGATTCGGGCGACGAAACCGTCGACATCGGTCAGGTGGGCGAGATTGAAAAAATCGACCCGGCGATTGTGATGCATCTGGATGCGGCCGACTTTATTCCGGTTATTGCACCGATTGGCGTTGATGCCAGCGGTGAAAGTCTCAATATCAATGCCGACCTGGTCGCGGGCAAGCTGGCCGAAGTATTGAAAGCCGAAAAACTGATTCTGATGACCAACACGCCCGGCGTGCTGGACAAGGAAGGCACGCTGCTGACCAAACTGACCGCACGCCGTATTGATGAATTGTTTGCTGATGGCACGATTTCGGGTGGCATGTTGCCCAAAATCGGCTCGGCACTCGATGCAGCCAAATCGGGGGTCAACTCGGTTCATATCATCGATGGTCGCGTCAAACACGCGCTGTTGCTTGAAGTGCTGACCGAGCAAGGCGTGGGCACAATGATTCGTGCCAAATAAGTGCTAAACCAAAAGTTCTCACGCATCGTTACTTCGCCTTGCCGTACTACTTGTACTGTCTTCGGCTCAGTGCCTTGCGTGAAAACTTTTGTCCACCTATTTAATCCCTGAGCCCAACAAATCAGTGCATTAAGAAAAAAGGGGTCGCCAGCGCGGCCCTTTTTCTTGCCTATTGCCTCAAGCCAACTACATTGGTAATACCCATACCAGCCGGGAGTCCACCGATGAAAACAGCACGCCAATTACTGGGTGACAAAGCCGAACAACGCATTATCTCCGTTTCACCCAATTCAACGGTTTATCAGGCATTACAGATTATGGCGGATCACAATATCGGCGCCATTCTGGTGATGGATGGAGAGACCCTGACTGGCATTTTTTCCGAACGTGATTACGCCCGCAAAGTGGTATTGATGGGGAAAACTTCCGCAGGTACACCAATCTCTGAAATCATGACGCACAAATTGCTGTGTGTGCCGCCCAATGCTTCGGTTGATGATTGTCTGGGCTTGATGACCGAAAAACGCATTCGCCACCTGCCGGTGATGGATGGTGAAAAAGTCGTCGGTATTTTGTCGATTGGCGATCTGGTCAGAGAGAAAATTGCCGATCAGGAATTCACTATCGATCAGATGGCGCACTATATTTACGATCAGCGTATTGCCCACTAGGGGGCCTAGGCAAATCAGCTACAATAGGCCGGACATTGTTTCCGGCCTTTTTCATGCCCAGAACCTGGATTTTTGACCTCGACAATACGCTACACCATGCCGACCGGCACGCCTTCCCGGTCATTGATGCGGCAATGACGCAATGGCTAACGACCCAGCTAGAAATCAGCCCGGCGCAAGCCAACCAGCTCAGGCTTGAGTACTGGCAACGCTACGGCGCCACACTGCTGGGCTTGCGCAAGCATCACAAACACCTGAACCCGCATCATTTTCTGTCTGCCTGCCATCCACTGCCGACGTTGCGACAAGAACTACACCCGATGCCACGTCTAAAATCCACGCTGGCCAGACTGGCCGGGAAAAAATACCTGTTCACCAACGGCCCTTTGTCATATGCCGAGATGATGCTCGATATCCTGGGCATTGCCGATCATTTTGCGGGCATTGCGGCCATTGATACCGTGAAATTGCAACCCAAACCGCATCTGGCGGCGTTTCGTCAAATGCTGCGGCAATTTGGACTTTTGGCCACTGAATGCGTGATGGTGGAAGACAGCATCGACAATCTGCTCAGTGCAAAAAAACTGGGCATGAGCACGGTCTGGCTGCGAGCGCACCACCATCAGCACCCGGCTGCCGATTATTGCATCCGGCACTTGCATCAGTTACTACACTGCCAGAGCTAAAGCAAAAAACCGCAGAAACTCATAACGAGTGCCGCGGTTTTTTTACTGCAGGGCCATCGCGAGATGGCCATTCAAACTTTAAAACACGGTTTTCATACCGACCATGACACGTGAAGTATCCTGGCCAGCCTTGCCGCTGTAATCAAAGGCATGATCACCCGCGCCAATGGCCGAATTGGTATCGTTCTGCACGTAGCGGCCTTCAATAAACGCGATATTGTTCTGGTTCAGTGAATAGTTATAACGGGCAGCATAGGCTTGTGCGCCACTATCGCTGCGTTTGCTACCGTTGACGCTAACATCGTCCAGATTGGCGTAGCTCAGGTAAACAGCATGCTGGTTCTGCTTATAGCTCGCTTGTGCTAACCACTGGCCCTGCTTCACTTCGGCACCCGGATTGAAAACGTGGTGTTTATAACCGGCAGTCAAACCAAAGCCGTTCTGGAATTCATAACGAGCACCGGTATAATAAGTTTCACTATTGAAGGTATTGGTTGCTGTTGTGCCTGCGATTTCGATATCGTCAGTCACACCACGGCGTTTCTGATAAGTACCGTCCAGTTGCAGGCCTGCCAGTTTGTATTGGGCGGCCACGTCATAGGTTTTGCCCGAGCCGTTACCATCGTCGCTGTAGTCTTTGAAACCGAAGGCTGCACCCGCTTTAAAGCCCGCCATGGTAGGAGAATCATAACGGACGATATTATTGATCCGCGAGCCTTGGCCTACGCCGTAGTCACCCGCCAACCAGGACAGGCCGGTATCGGTAAACAACAGATCCTGTGCTTCATAGCTCGGAGTCTGCATCCGGCCCAGACGTGCCGTACCATAATCGCCCTGCAAACCCAGATAAGCGTCTTTCAGCGAAACCCAATCATTGAATTTGCTGCCGCCATCGCTGTTATTGATCCCACCTGACACACGCCACACCACACTACCCGGAATCGTACCGATATTGGTTTTGCCATCGAGCGCAATGGTCCCGTCGATATACACGCCATCCTTGTCATCCGAGCCACGATCATCGAGCTTCACAGCGCCAGTCAGATCGCCGGATATAGTCATTTCAGCCTGGGCAAAACCCGCAGCTAAGGACAATGACAGAACAAGCAGCGATGATTTGATTTTAAATTGCATGATTACAACCTCCACTAACACCTAAAAATGGCCCGGGGTTTCATTCCCAAGCAGATGCCGTGCAGTGTATGTGGAAGCTTGGCCGTATTCGTGGCACAAAATCACAGGATAGGGTGGCAGTATTTCACAACAGAAATTGGGCAATTCCGCTAACCCAAGCCGAAAAAAAACGCAGTGCGCGGGCTAGCGAACTGCGTTTTTCAAGGGTAATCAATAACTTAAGATCAAAGCTCGACCTGCATCCCCATCTCGACCACCCGGTTGGGGGGGATCTTAAAGAAGTTGGTCACACGGGTGGCATTGCGACTCATCAGGCTGAATAGGCGACGACGCCACCAGCTCATTGATGGGTATTTGGCCTCGACTATCGTCTCGCGCGACAGGAAGAACGAGGTATTCATATCGTCAAACTGCAATTCGGATTGCAGCTGGCTCACCTGCTGCAAGACCAGAGGCACACTGGGCTCTTCCTTAAAGCCGAAAGTGGCAATCACCTGATAAAAACTCTCGCCCAAACGGCGCACCACGACGCGTTCGCGACTGGGCACAAAAGGAATATCGTCGGTTTGCAGCGTCAGGAAAACCACTTGTTCGTGCAGCACCTTATTGTGCTTCAGGTTATGCAGCAAAGCATGCGGCACAGAATCCGAGCTGGCGGTCATGAAAATCGACAAACCTTCAACGCGCTGTGGCGGACTCGATTCCAGGCTTTCCACAAAACCCGCCAGCGGCATTTCACCTTCGCGCAATTTGCTCGCAAGTAGCTCACGCCCCCGTTTCCAAGTCATCATCAGCGTAAAGGCCACCAGACCCAGCGCCAGCGGGAACCAGCCACCTTCGTGCAATTTCAAAATATTGGCCGAGAAAAACGCCAGATCAATCATCAGCAAAAAAGCCAATAGAGCCCAGTATGCGGCTTTTTTGCGGCCCTTGAAATAATGCCCAGCCACCACAAAGGCGAGCAAAGTGGTCATTACCATAGTGCACGTCACGGCAAAGCCGTAAGCGGCCGCCAGATTGCTGGAAGTGCGGAAAGCCAGAATCAGGATAATCACCGACAGCAGCAAGAACCAGTTCACCCCCGGAATATAGATCTGCCCCATTTCACGCTCGGAGGTGTGCTGAATATCCATGCGTGGGCAAAAGCCCAGCTGAATAGCCTGATTAGTCACCGAAAACGCGCCGGAAATCACCGCCTGCGACGCAATCACCGTTGCCATCGTCGATAAAATCACCAGCGGCAGATGCGCCCAGCTTGGCGCCAGAAAATAGAATGGATTTTTGATCGCTTCCGGCGTGGTGATCAGCAAGGCGCCCTGACCAAAATAATTAAGCAGCAAGGCGGGCAAAACCAGCACAAACCAGGCGTAACGGATCGCCGGACGGCCAAAATGCCCCATATCGGCGTACAAGGCCTCAACCCCGGTCAAACACAGCACCACCGCACCGAGCAGAACAAAACTAACCCAAGGATGAGCCATAAAAAACTGCACGGCATAAACTGGATTTACCGAAGCCAGCACCTGCGGCGCCTTGATGATATTCATAATCCCCAGCCCGGCCAGCACGACAAACCAGGTCACCATAATCGGGCCAAAGAGCTTGCCAACCACCGCCGTGCCGCGCGATTGCATGGCAAACAGGGCCACCATAATGGCAATCGCCAGCGGCAGGATATAGGGTTCCAGCGTATGCGAAACCAGACTGATCCCCTCCAGCGCAGAGAGCACCGAAATGGCCGGAGTAATAATGCTCTCACCAGAAAACAGCGCTGCACCAAAAATGCCCAGTACCGCCAGCTTGAACGCTTTGTTCCGGTTATCGGTCGCGCTGCGCAAAGCCAGCGCCATCAGCGCCAGAATCCCGCCTTCACCGCGATTATCGGCCTGCAGAATCACCGCCACATATTTAAGCGAAACAACCAGCATCAGCCCCCAGAAGATCAGCGACAAAATACCCATCACATTGAAAGGATTCAGGTCGAGCTGGACATGCCCGTTGAAACACTCTTTGAGCGTGTAGAGCGGGCTGGTGCCGATATCGCCATAAACGACTCCGATCGCCCCAACGACCAGGCCTGCGATTTTCTTGGGGTCTTGCGTTTGCTCGGTAGTCATGGTGTGTCTTTCGTCCAAAGCGGGAAGCGGATTATATGCCCGCGTTCAGGGCAAATGCATGATTTCAGCGCCTGCGTTGCGGCAATGCACCAAAAAAAACCGCCTTATCAAATAGTGCCAGTTTGACGTAATTTGCCCAGCTCGGCAGGCAGGCAAGTCCAGTCAAAAAACGGCCCAGGGTCGGTTTTGCGCACCGGCGCAATCTCCGAATGCCCCACCAGATGCTGCAAGGGATAGCGCGCGGCCAGAGCCTGCAGCAAAGACTGCAATACCCTGTACTGTATTGCCTCGAAGGGCACGTAATCAGAGCCTTCCAGCTCAATACCTATCGAAAAATCATTGCAACTCTCCCGCCCTTGCCAGCTGGATACGCCCGCATGCCAGGCGCGCTGCTGGCAGGAGACAAACTGCAGCAGCTCACCATCGCGCCGGATCAGAAAATGCGCCGAAACCCGCAGCGCCGACAATTCGGCGTAACACGCGTGCGTGCTTGGATTCAGGCTGTTGGTAAACAACCGTTCAATATCGCTGCCGCCAAATTCGCGACTACCGGCGGGCTGGGGTGGCAGATGGATATTGTGGATCACCACCATATCCACGGCCATATCGGAAGCACGTTCGTCGCAATTGGGGCTGGGCACACGTCGTGCGGCGTCGCACCAGCCGGCATCGTCAATCTGGCTAGGCAAGGCTGGAGAATGGCTCACAGGGGTATACCTCCACAAGCCACGCTGTATTTAACACACAGAGCAATACCCATGATCAATCCTCCCCTTCCTGACAAATACCGAGCCGATCAAGGCGATAACGCATGCTGCGAAAAGTAATGCCCAACAATTTGGCCGCCTGGGTGCGGTTGAAATTGGTTTTATCCAGCGCAGCCAGAATCGCAGCTTTTTCCACGCGATCCAGATAATCCTGCAAGGGATAAGTGTCACCCAGATTCGCCGCCTGCGCCTCGGCCTTATCAGCGGTGGAGTGCTGAATATGCAGGTCTTCAGCATAAATATGCATACCATCGGAGAGCGCCAATGCGCGTTCCAGCAGGTTTTCCAGCTCGCGGACATTGCCGGGAAAATCATAACGGCGCAATGCAACGAGCGCGTCGGACTGCAGCACGGGCTCGTCCATATTGTGGCGCTGCGCGATTTTTTTGAGCACCGCTTGCGCAATCAGCAAGACATCTTCGCCCATTTCGCGCAGCGGCGGCATTTTCAGCTCGATCACATTGAGCCGGTAATACAAATCTTGTCTGAATTTGCCTGCCTCGACGCAACGGCTCAGATTCTGGTGCGTGGCCGAGATAATGCGTACATCGACGTCCACTTCGGCCACACCGCCCACCTGCCGCACTTTGCGCTCCTGAATCACGCGCAGCAATTTCACCTGCATCGCCAGCGGCAAATCGGCCACTTCGTCCAGAAATAGCGTGCCACCATGCGCAGCCTGGAAAAAACCATCGCGGTCTTCATTAGCGCCGGTAAATGCGCCCTTGCGATAGCCGAAAAACTCGCTTTCCATCAGGGTTTCGGGAATCGCGCCGCAGTTGACTGCGATAAACGGCTTGTCAGCACGCGCCGATTTGGCATGAATCAGCCGAGCGGCACGCTCTTTACCCGAACCCGATTCACCGGTGATATAAACCGGCGCCAGATTGCGCGCCAGCTTGTCGACCAGCGCCAGCACATGCAAGAGCGCGGGCGAGCTGCCGAGCAAAGGACTATCTACCGGTAAGGACTGGCTGGCGGGCTCGGGCGCATCGAGTTTCAACGCAGAGCGCACCAGCGTACGCAATTGCTCCAGCGACACCGGCTTGGCCAGATAATCAAACGCCCCCGCTTTGAGCGCGGCAATAGCATTATTGGTGCTGCCATAAGCGGTCAGAATGGCAATCGGCACATCCAGCTTGCGCGCATGAATATGCTGCACCAGCTCCAGCCCTTCGCCATCGGCCATCCGCATATCGGACAGGCACAGATCAAAACGCTGGCTATCGAGCAGGGTTCTGGCCACGGCAACGCCATTGGCCTTGACCACGTCCAGCCCCATTTTCAACAAGGTCAGCTCAAGCAAGTCGGCCAGATCAGCTTCATCGTCAACGACCAGCACACGCGGCAATACTTTAGATTTTTTGGCCATCGGTATATCCAAATACGATGCGGAAACAAGTGCCGCCAGCTGGCGGCGACATATATTCAAGCAAGGCGCCATTGGCAGCGCAAATTTCACGGGCAATATACAAGCCCAGCCCGGTGCCCTTGCTTTCAGTAGTAAAGAATGGCTCAAACAGCTGGCTAAGCGCATCGGCAGGCACCGGCGGGCCATCATTGAGCACATCGAGCACCCAGAATTCATCCTGCCGGCTAACGATCATTTTCAGACTGCCCAATTGCTGGGAACAATAGCGCCAGCCATTGCGTGCCAGATTCCACAAGACCTGCTGCAGATGGCCAGAATCAAAACGGATCATCACCTGCGCATCGCACTCGATCATCACCGGAATGCCGGTTTTCTCCTGCAGCACAAATTGCTCGTTGAACGTGGCCAGCCACTCGGCCAGCCGGATGTCATGCCGCTTGACCCGATCACGGCGATTGAGCTCAAGCACCTCTTTAACCATGCGCTCCAGACGCTGACTATTGTCGGTGATAATCCGCGTCAGTTTTTGCAGATAGGGGCTATCTGCCGAGTCTTCCTGCAATAACTCGGCGGCGTGGCTGATAGCTCCCAGCGGATTACGGATTTCATGCGCCAGATTGGCCGTCAGCCGCCCCAGTGCAGCCAGCTTGAGTTGCTGCGCTTCACGACGCAGACGCGCCATGTCTTCCAGATAAATCAGCACATTGCCGTTGATATCGTGACTCAAGGGCACGAAACGGGCCCGCAAGGTATTGCGTCCATCAGCCAGCGTAACCAGCTCGGTTTTCATATCCTGCAGGCTACGCCAGCGGGCCAGCGAAGCGGCCAACTCGGGGACATCGGCAGCCAGTGGCGAACCCAGAGCCGGGCGCAGGCCAGTCAGACGTGCGGCCTGCTCGTTGTATTGACGGATTAGATTGTGCTCGTCAATCACAAAAACACCGTCCGACACATCCTGCAAAATCCGCTCGTTCAGCTGCGCCAGATTGGCCAGATCGACGCTGCGCTGCTCGGCCAGCACCCGGTTTTCTTCGGCATAACGCGACAGGCGAAACGCCAGCCAAGCCACGGCAAAGCTGGCAATCGACAGCAAGGCACTCGACATCGGGTTGACTTCATCAATATCGCCACTCAAGTAAGACCAGCCCAGCTGCAAAAGCAAGGCCATCGTGGCGACCGAAGCATGAAACAGGCTCATCCGCCCACGGGCAATCAGGCCTGCCGCCGCCAGATAGGGCAAGAGCAAAATCCCTAGACCGCTTTTGATGCCACCACCCAGATGCATCAGGCTGACAATCATCAGCACATCAATCGTCACCTGCGCCGAGAGCTGGCTGTCAAAAGCGGGCCAGCGTTTGGCAATACCCCAGGTAAACAGCATGGCAAAGAGCGTATACGAGCCCAGAATGGCAGCCACCACCAGCAATTCGGACGACTGCGCCAGCGGGCTGCGGCTGAGCATGAAAATGCCAACCATCAGGCCAATAATGGTCAGCAGGCGGAAAACATTAAAAAACGCCAACGAGCGCCAAAGCGCATCACTGATACTGCGGCTGTGTTGTGTCATCGCTTTACGCAGAAAGGAAAAAGTTTAAGGCTGTCACGCCAGGCGTGACAGAGTAGCCTTGGGCAATACATTAATCACTGACAGATAAAAAAACGGGCGGCCAAGGCCACCCGTGTGTCAATTCCCACCCAGCAGCGGCGGATCCTGAGTCTGGCCAATATAGCGCGCCAGCTCACCCAGTGCTGCTTCATAAACGCCGCGTTTGAATTCGATCACCGCATCCAGTGGTGACCAGTATTCATTCCAGCGCCATGCATCAAATTCAGGATGCGTTGTCTTGCGCAAACACACATCGGAATCACGCCCGATGAGCCGCAACAAGAACCAGATCTGCTTTTGACCTTTATAGGTACCACGCCATTCGCGGCGCACCCAGTTGGTCGGCACATCATACTTCACCCAGTCCCGCGTCCGACCGACGATTTCAACATGCTCCGGCAATAGGCCAACTTCTTCGGCCAACTCGCGGAACATGGCTTGCTCAGGGGTTTCCCCCTGCTTGATACCACCCTGCGGGAACTGCCATGAGTGCTCGCGCACTCGTTTACCCCAGAACACCTGGTTTTGGCGGTTGACAATGATGATGCCGACGTTTGGCCGATAGCCGTCACGGTCGAGCATAAAACTACCTATGTTAAATTTCGTTGATTACCTTAATTTTTTCACATCCGCGCGCTCTTGCAAACCATTATCTGCGCCAGATGAAGGTGAGACACGTTCAGTGCAAACCTTGCACGAAGCAAGCTCACGTTTTAGATAAACAAACGTCGATCATTATGCGGATTCATTTTGGCCAAATCGCTGACAAATTCGCCAAATTCCAAGCCATATTTGTCTTCCAGCTTCTTGGCTTTATCGGCCAAACGTTCCCACTGCGGGCTGTTCTGGCCGCGCATAAACGCAAACGCAATCACATTGCCCTTCTGCCGCGCCGGCAGGCACAGTAGTCGTCCGTCAAAGATCTCGGCAATTTGTGTGCAATACTGATCAAACTTGCGGTCGATACTCCACAAATTCACCGCCAGCACGCCGTTGTCGGTCAGCTTGTTTTTGCACGCTTGGAAAAAGTCGGCATTCGCCAACGGCGCAGCGATCCCGGTCGATGAGTAGGCATCCATCATAATCATATCGACCGATTCGTCTTCCATACCGTACACATGCGCTGCACCATCAGCCGTTAGCACCAACAGTCGCTCGTCATCTTCGGGCAGATAGAACATGCTGCGTGCGACATTGACCACTTGCTGATGCAGTTCAACGCAAGTGAGTTTGGTATCTGGCAAGTATTCATGTACCCATTTGGCAATCGAGCCACCGCCCAAACCAATCAGCAGCATGTCTTTGGGTGGATCCAGAAACAACAGGCTGCCAAATACGCAGCGCGAATAGGCCAGCAGCAATTCGTTTGGCGCATTCAGTTTCATCGCGCTTTGGGTGTCGTCTTGCCCGAAATGCAATTTACGAATACCGCCTTCTTCCGATACGTCGATGACAATATCGTCGTCACTGGCTTTTGAAAATCGTTTAGAGCGAAACAGCACTATTTTTCACCCCCAAGGTCGTCGCTCCCGCAGCCGCTATCGACTGGTTTGGCCGCGAATATCGAAATACGGCTCGGGTCTTTGAATTCTTCTTTATCAAATGCCTTATCGCCATCAGCGCGTGGCGTACCATCAGCTTTAGCACCAACAAAGTCATAGATTTTTGGGTCGTTCAAATGCGAAGGCACGACATTACAAGTGGCGGAAAACATCGTTTCCAAACGGCCCGGAAAGCGTTTATCCCAGTCGCGCAACATATCGCCCACCACTTGACGTTGCAAATTGGGCTGCGAGCCGCACAGATTGCACGGAATAATCGGGAATTCTTTCGCGATCGCGTATTTTTCGATGTCTTTTTCTTTGCAATAGGCCAGCGGGCGAATCACCATATGCTTGCCGTCGTCCGACACCAGTTTCGGTGGCATGCCTTTGAGTTTGCCGCCGTAGAACATATTCAAAAACAGCGTCGCCAAAATGTCATCGCGATGGTGGCCTAAAGCAATCTTGGTCGCACCCAGCTCGTCGGCTACGCGGTACAAGATGCCACGGCGCAGGCGTGAACACAGGCTACAGGTCGTTTTACCCGGCTCGATCACGCGCGTGACGATGGAATACGTGTCTTCTTCGACAATGCGGTATTCAACGCCGATTTTGCTCAAATATTCAGGCAGCACATGCTCGGGAAAGCCCGGCTGCTTCTGGTCGAGATTGACCGCGACAATCGAAAAATTAATCGGCGCCGATTTTTGCAAGCTGAGCAAAATATCGAGCATGGTGTAGCTGTCTTTGCCGCCCGACAGGCACACCATAATCCGGTCGCCTTCCTCAATCATATTGAAATGATTGATCGCGTCACCGACATTGTGGCGCAGGCGCTTGGCGAGTTTATTGAAATTGTATTGCTGCTTTTTGGCAGCTTCGGTTTGCCGCGCTTGCTCAGCGTCGGCAGAAATCAGGGTATCGGTCATGAAATGCGCACGGGGCTCGGTAAGAGCCCCGTGATAGGTGATTGAATTGGCGACGATTTTACCCTAAAAATCGAATCCAAAATTGAATATAAATGTACTAGTCTTGGCTCGGCCCCTGCAAAAACAGGGATTTAGTGTGACTTTACAGTCAATCTAAGCAAATTTTTATAGTCACAAATTTAAACACGTTTCAGAATACGGTTAAATAATTACTATACTCGCCAATTTGCATGTGAAGCCGTGCTTCACGTCATGAAACCAAACACCTAAGGTGATACCAATGCACAAATTTGTAAGCCATTTACCATACCGCCAAACCATGATCCGCGCAGTGATTATAGGGGCTTTAGGTGCAACTTTGACAGCCTGCGGCGGCGGGGGCGGCACCAGTCTTACGCTGCCTGGCGAAGAGCCCAAACCACAAGTTACCCCTGCCCCAATCCCTGCCGAAGGCCGAGTAACGCTAAGTCCTAGCCAAGCGACCTTGGCTTTAGGTGAGCAGATTCAAGTCACTGCTATGGTAGTTGACGCTAACAACAAGCCTGTCAGTGGTGCCATCGTCAAATTTACAACCAATGAAAAGTTGGGCTTATTAAGCCCCAATTCAGGTCTGACTGGCGCGGATGGCAAAGTAGTAACCACACTGAGTGTGGCCAGCATTTCCGCCAGCGGCAATGTGGGAGAACTCGCTGTTGAAGCCAGCTACAAAGATGCAAATGGAGCCAGCAAGTCTGTCAAGAACTCCATCCCTTACCAGATTGGCGCATCAACATTAAAAATTGACAGTATCGGCGTTGGTGCAACCAGCATTAGCGCCAATGCCAATACCAGCATTGATGTGGTTGCCAGCGTTAATGGCAAACCGATTGCGGGCGAAGTGGTCAACTTCTCGTCACAGTGTGCACAATCAGGCAAAGCCAAAATTGATGCCACAGCAGTAACCAACTCCAATGGCAAAGCAACGGCTTCGTTTACTGACAAGGGATGCGGGCAGAAAGACACCGTAACTGCAACTTTGTCCAATGGCAAATTTGCAACAACAACCTTTGATATTGCGCCTCCTGCTGCGACATCACTGCAATTTTCAACGATTACACCGGCTGATGGGGTCATTACCCTCAAAGGGTTCGGTAGCGCTACACGTCCGGAAACGGCACAGGTTTCATTCAAACTGGTCGATGCGACAGGTGCAGCCATTTCTGGTCAACCAGTCACCTTCTCGCTCGATATCACAGTTGGCGGCGTGGCATTGCAAAATGCGGTCGGCGGAGTTGTCACCGCTACAACGGATGCGAACGGTATAGCGACCGCAACTGTGCTAGCAGGCAATCAGCCGACACCAGTACGCGTAACAGCAAAAGCAGGCAGCTTGGTTAGTACATCGGGCAAACTAGCCATCAGCTCGGGCTTCCCTGACCAGGATTCGATTTCTTTTGCTGCGGACAAGTACAATATCAATGGCTGGGGTCATGATGGAGCCAAAGCGTCAATCACAATGCGCTTTGCCGATCACTTCAACAACCCTATCCCGGATGGCACAGCGATCAACTTTATTACCGATGGCGGCCGAATTGGTAGTGGAACCCAAGGTAGCTGCTCAACGAAAGATAGCCAGTGCACGATCGAATTAAGTTCGCAAGAGCCACGCCCACGCCAAGGCACTGTAAACGCGCACAATGGCCGAGTGCACGTGCTTGCATATGCGGTGGGTGAAGAAAGCTATGTTGACAAGAACAGCAATATTGTCGCTGACCAAGATAGTGAACTGGTTGATATTAATGGTGTATCCAGCGATATTGGCGAAGCATTTATCGACGTCAACGAAAACGGCGTATTCAATCAAGGCATTGACCAGCTGGTCGACTTTAATGGCAATAACGCTTATGACGCCCCGGATGGCAAATTTAATGGCACGCTCTGCGCCCCCGGTTTTGCAAAATGCTCAAACCAGAAAACACTGAATGTATTCCGTCAAGCCACATTTATTTTTTCCAGCGACAACCCGAAACGACCAGAAATTGACAAAACATTGAGTGGTGCTTGCAATACCACCGACAGCTTGACGGCGTACATTCCAGACATCAATACGAATATTTTGCCAGCCGGGACTACGATTGCAATCGCGACCACAGATGGTGATGGCAAAGTTACATTTGGTAGCAGCCATATAGTGCCTTCAGCAGCACCTAATACTGGGGCAATAATCTATAAGCAGACCTTATTTGATTTCAACTTTAAATACGGCAGCATTGCCGACGATGGCAAACCAAGCTGCAAATCGGGCACAATGACGATTACAGTAACACCACCAGATCATGGCGGTGGAGCACTGCCTCCGAGTGTTTACGGATACAAGTACACCGTAATTGCACCGACAACCCCATAAAGCTCATTGCAATAGGCTTTAAACAAAAACCGCCGCGTTGATCGTGGCGGTTTTTTTGTGCTTGAGATTTATAATCTGATTTATCTAAACGAAACCAGAAAATAATTCGGCTTCCGACCTTTAGTCGTAAATATCGCGATCTGTCATCCCAGCTCAAAATCCAGCTGCTTGGCCAGCTGGGCTGCCTGGCCTTGGGTGAGCAGGACGCTGGGAAATGGGGCGTTTGTCATGTCGCCAATGAGATGAACTCCTTCGCGCAGGCCTGAATCGGGCAAGCTCAGGAGCGGGAATTTGGTCAGAATATTGGATGGTGCGTAGCCATAGTACACACAGGCATAGTCGTATTGCTGTTGATTGAGCAGGACTTTTTCACCCTGTTGCAATAGCTCGATCTGTGGGCATTGTGTAAACACCTGAATGCGCGTTGCTTGTAATTGCTGCAAAAAGGCCGACGATGCGCGCAATTGATCGCGGGCATACAGGTCTACCCGGCAATGTCGTTGATGCAGGAACAAGGCGTGCTCCAGCGCATTATCACCGCCCCCCAGTACGGCCACGCGTGATGCTGGCTCGATGGCATTAAAACGGGCTAGTCCAGGACCAACAATAATGCGTTCGGCCGCCTTGAATGGCGAATAGGGGCTAGCGCCGCAAGCAAAAACGAGTTTTTTCGCGCGAATTTGTTGGCCGGAACTTAGACCACATTCAAAGCCATCAGCCAGACTAATACTCTGCACTTGCTGCGCCAAATAACAATATTGCTGATCGATGGCCGCTTTCATCTGCGCCAGATACTGCGCACCGGAAATCTGGGGCAAGGCCGGGATCCATTTCAAGGGATATTCGCTGTGCTTTAAAGCGCCACCTAGCTCGCCCTCTTGCTCGACAATCCGCCAGGAACGCCCCAACCCCGTCAGCCATTGCGCCAGCGTAATTCCGCCGACACCACCACCGACAATCAGTACATCTATTTCTTGTATTTCTTGCGACATACACAGCTACTCACGATTTTGATCTGGTCATCGATCATCAAAGGGCCTTACAGCACGGGAAAAAGCCGCTGAGGTGCTCATGCTACAATTGCGCATCCCAATCTTTTTTGCCACTGCAATGAATAAGACGCAAGCCCAATATCCAACTCCCGGGGTCGATGCACTCGCTGCCAGCGAACAACTTTGCCTGCACATCCGCCAGCAGATTGCGGCACAGGGCGGCTGGCTGCCCTTTGTCGATTATATGCGGCTAGCGCTCTACACGCCGGGTTTGGGCTATTACAGCGGCGGCGCGGCCAAATTTGGCACCGCCGGTGACTTTATCACAGCGCCAGGGCTTTCCCCGCTGTTTGGTGGCAGTGTGGCGGCAACGATTGCGCATGTGTTGACCGAAAGTGGCGGGAATGTGATTGAAGTGGGCGCGGGGACCGGCCAACTGGCAGCGCAAATTCTGGCCGAGCTGGAGCGACTGGATCAACTGCCCGCGCAATACGGCATTCTGGAATTATCAGGCGAATTGCGCGAGCGCCAATTGCAAACACTACAAACACTGGTGCCACATCTGGCCGAGCGCGCCGTGTGGCTGGAGACCTTACCCAGCGAGTTTGTCGGCGTGATTGTGGGCAATGAAGTGCTCGATGCAATGCCGTGCGAAGTCGTTCAACTAGTGGGTGGTGCATGGCAACGCCGTGGAATTGTGGTCAACGACGATGGTTTTGCATGGGAAAACCGCGCGCTCGACCCAATCAAAGACGCGACGATTTTGGCCACTTGCGCGCGTTGGCCGCAGATTCCGGGCTACACCAGTGAAATCCAAATTGAGGCGCAAGGCTTTATCAAAGCGCTATCGAACAGCCTGCAACTCGGCATGATCTTAATGCTTGATTATGGTTTTCCGATGGGCGAGTTTTACCACCCCGAGCGCAGTATGGGTACGCTGATCGGCCATTATCGCCACCACACGGTGCATGATGTGTTTCACTACCCAGGCTTGACCGACCTGACCTGCCATGTGGATTTTTCGGCGATGTATAGCGCTGCAGAGCAAGCTGGCCTTGCGCTAGAGGGCTATACCTCACAGGCCAGCTATTTGCTCGATTGTGGCATTCTGGAACGAGCAGCGCAGCTCGATAGCCAATCGGTTGAATATCTGCGCACTGCTGCCGCGCTGCAGAAATTGCTCGGTCACGCTGAAATGGGCGAATTATTTAAAGTCATCGCCTTCTCGCGCGGCTTAAGCGGGCCAACTGCGCCGGGCTTTCGCGGGCAGGATCGCTCTGGCGAGCTGTAATCAAGCGCCCGATCTCGCGATCTGAATGCACGCTGGTGCATCTCAAGTTATTGACATTGGTTTGGCCAAACCAAGGTCACCAAGGGCAATTTATGGCAACCAGCTGATCTGCCCTTGTATGGCCGCCGGGATTTTGAATTGCCAGCGCTCAAGCTGCGTGCGGCTCAACATCACCCGCCCTGAACTACCAGAGCGAATCGCCTGCCGCTGGGCCGGTTTTTGCAATTGCGTCTTGGCCATGCCGCCCGCCACCGCGCCTTGCTCAAAGCCAGTAATCACCACACCACCGGCCGTGGCTTCGCGCCCCACCTGAAAATCCCAAAAACCGAACAGGGGAATTTTGCTATTGGCCGAGCTCCAGCGCATCACCTGGGCGGCGTCGACATTGCGCAATTTCTCGTCCACCAGCGCCTGATAGGTGGCGATGATCACCGCGTCATAGCTCGCTGGCGCCGCATCGAGTGCCTGCTGCCAGGCGGCAAAAGTTCCCACCTGCTGCACATCAAGCTGGGCATCACCCAAATGGAGCAGGTCATCGCGCAAAATATACGCCGAGCGGTCCTGATCCATCAGCACCAGAATACGGCGCTGACCGGGCAGAATATCGCGAATCAGCGCCAGACTGCGTTTGTAATGCGGGCGCTCAAGGATGCCGGTGATGGTTGGTGGGATTTTACCACCCGAAAAATACGAAGTAGGATCGGCATTGATCCCCAGAAATACCGTCGGCATCGCCATCCGAGCCAGCTTGGGGCCCAGCAAAGCCAGCGCCGCATCGTCCCCCAGCATCACCAGATCGGGCGAGCGCGATTGAATCTGCTCCAGCGCCACGCTCGCCTGCTGCAGATGCTCGCTAGTCGGCTGACGCTTGGTATCGAGCGAGATAAAATCTAGCTCAGCCACACCATCAAGCTTGCTTTTAATCCCCTGCAAATAGGCCTGATCCCAGCTATTTTCCGGGTGATAGCTCTCGATTACCGTCACCTTGGGCAGGGCAAAAGCCAAGGGCATGAGCAAGGCAAATCCCAAGCCGCGCAGAGCGGTGCGGATCATGCGCCCCATTCCACCATCAGATCATCGGCGATGCCTTCCAGCGCATGGCGCACCGTGGTCAGATCCAGCTGCTGCGGCGCCGATAGCTGCGCTTGGGCATGAAACATCATTTCCCCAGACATCGGTGCGCTATCGAGCCAGGTGGTGAGTTTTTCCACATTGACCTGATGGCGAGCCAGAATGGCGGTCACATCATTCACAATCCCGATCCGGTCATGCCCAACCAGCTGCAGGGCAAAATTCTGCGTCTGCTGCGGCTCGGATTCCTGATCAATCACGCCGCGAATATCCAGATCGGGCAATTGTTGCAAAGCCGCCAACAAGCCCGCGCCATCCTGCTCCACCGCCACTTTGACAATCCCGGCAAACTGCCCGGCCAGCCGCGAAAAAGACGACTCCAGCCAATTACCGCCCTGCGCAGAAATCAGCGCAGCCAGCTGCTCTAGCAAACCGGGCTTGTCTTTACCCAGCACCGAAACCACCAAGACATTCATCGTCATCGCCGTAACCTCTTTAGCTATCGTTATTCGTCACTCTGATGCGCCAGCACATCGAGCTGGCAAGCGATCATTAGAACAGTCGGTTCATTTGACCATAAATCATTGCCCGCACCCTATTTCCTGCCTGTCGCTGTTTGATTTATGCCGCTTAATACCTTGCTGCGCCATCTCAAGACATAGCGACCACCTTCCTGCTCCTTATTTGGCTATCACTTTTATGCAGCCAATTTCAAACGAACGTTTGTAACAAGCAGCCGCGATGATGCCACTTTTCAGGGAGAGAACCATGGATCGTCGTCAATTTATTAGACTGGCCGGCTTTATGACCGCCAGCGTAGCCAGCCCCATTCTACTGAGCGCCTGCGGCGGTGGCTCGGAGACCAACAACCCAGGCGCACAAACCACGCCAGCACCATCAACTAAAGCTTATCAATTTCCGCAAGGTATCGCTTCGGGCGATCCGCGTGCTGATAGCATTATTTTGTGGACGCGCGTATTGCCTGCCGGCATTGACCCGATCAATAGCCACGATGCCAGCATGAATAGCAGCATCACCTTGATCGTGACCGAGGGTGATCCGGCCGCACTGATCGGCACCACACAACCATTAACTGGCAAGGTCGTTGCCAGCGTGACACTGAATGCGATACATGAATGGGATCACTCGGTACGCCACAAACTATCTGGCCTGCAGAGCAATACTACCTACGGGTATCAATTTATCGCGGCCGATACCCGCTCAATGATCGGTCGCTTTAAAACCGCACCAGCGGCCAACGCCGATATTGCGCAGCTCAAATTTGCGTTTCTGTCCTGCCAAGACTGGAGCATCAATCACTGGGGTGCGTTTGATCTACTGGCCAAGGATGAGCTCGACTTCATCGTGCATCTGGGCGACTACATTTATGAAACCATCGGTGAAGGCTTCCAGAGCGGCCAAGTTGAAGCGGCACATCCGGCGCTCAAATTACCCAACGGCCCGTTCAAACAAGGCAATAGCGGTGCCCGCTACGCCAGCACGCTGGCCGATTACCGTGCGCTATACAAACAATACCGCAGCGATCCACGCCTGCAGCAAGTCCATGCGCGTTTTGCAATGATTGCGATTTGGGATGATCACGAGTTTTCCGACGATTGCTGGGGCGATGCCAGCACTTACGACAATGGTACGTATGACGCCAAAACCGGCGGTGATAACAAGCACGAAACCACCCGCCGCCGTTCGGCCAATCAGGCTTGGTATGAATTTATGCCGGCCGATATTGCGTTTGACGCCAATGCCACCGGTTTTCAAACCGTACGCCTCTATCGCGACTTCCAATTTGGCAAATTACTGCACTTGGTGATGACCGACGAGCGCCTATACCGCGCCGACCATGTAATCCCAGAAGCGGCGGCCGGCTCATCGGTCGGCAGCCGTTATATGGTGCCTAGCCCCCTCCTTGCCGGTGCTGAAGCGCAGAAAATGACTATCGGCAAAGCGGCTGGTGATGAATTGGCGCTGGTATCGATCTTGGGCAAACCGCAGCGCGACTGGTGGAAAGCCAAATTACAATCGAGCACAGCTCAATGGAAAATCTGGGGCAATGAAGTGTCTTTGCTCAAAATGCGACTGGATGCGCGTAATTTGCCAGGCGTACCGAAAGAGCTGCAGCAAGACTTTGTCCTCAACGCCGATCAATGGGATGGCTTTAATGCCGAGCGCAGCGACTTGCTGAACTTTATTCGCAATCACAAAATCAATAACGTGGTGGCGATTACCGGCGATATTCACAGCTTTTATGCTGGTGTAGCCCATGCCGACTACAGCCAGAATACGCCCGCACTGGTAGATCTGGTGACGGCAGGCATCAGCAGCGATTCGTTTTATCACTATTTTGCCGACGCAGTGCGCGACCCGTTACTGGCCAGTGCGCAAGCTTTGGTGTTTAGCAGCAAGGCCGGTGCCGAGCAAATTGCGATTCAAATGCTGAGTATGGCGGTTGCCCAGCAAGCAGGCGTGGCCAATCTGAGCGATAGCAATCAGGTCAAAGCCGCCGTCACCGCCGCCATTGTGGCCGGTAAATTGCCTGCAGCCGCAGTGCAAGCCAGCGCCAACTTGAGCAAAGCCGAAGTAAATACGTTTAATGATTTACTCGGTGGCGAGCTGGGTCAGACCATTGCCAAACTGATTGCCGGCTTGGCAGCGCAGAAAAAGTCGATCCCCGCGATGACGCTATATGGTTTGGTGGCGCAACAAATCGCCAGCAAACTGGGCATCACGCCCGAGCAAGTACCGGCGGCGCAGGTACAACGCTGGCTCAACCCGTTTGCCGATCAGGCCAGCGGCAATGCCCCCGTCAACAATCCATGGATGCGGTATGCCGATACCGACGCGCAAGGCTATGCCGTGGTGACGGTCACGCCAGGCGCACTCGATTGCACGTTCCGCAAAATCAATCTGCTTGAGCAGGGCAAAATGCCATCACAGCTGCTCAATAAAGAAACCCGCTTGCAGGTTAAAGCGGGTGTGGTGGATGTGAAAATCGTCTAGCCCGGCATTCGTTCAGTAGTACTGCAGCAAAGCATCAGCCTCGAATCTTCCGGCCACTCCTTCGGCCGGAAGCCGGGGCTTTTATCTACTCCACAGAAACAGCACTTAATTGAGCGTAAAACAAACTCGCTTAGTAAACCCGCTTCATCCACAGGACGCTGGGCATATCGGCCTGCGAGCGATCCAGCAAAGCACGATGCTGCAAAAACACCACGCCAAAACGCGCCCCCAAATCAGTCCAGAAATACGTGCTTTTCACTGTCAAGCGGCTGACTGGTACATCGGCACGCAAAGGCTCGGGCAAAGTCGCAATAAATTCCTCAACATTTGAGAAGTATTTACTTCTACGCCTTGATAATACTTGCTCAGCAGCAGATACCCCCAGCTTTGGCATCCACGCAGCGAGTACTTCTGCACTCACAAAATTAATATTCATCGGCGTGACACCCGGCAATGCCACCAGATGTGGCTCCAGAATTTGCAAGACGCTGGCGTTATACCCATCAATTACAGCCAGTTCACTAATATCCAGAAACAGCGGCAGCGCACCTTGCGGGCTGGCTCGCTTAAGCCAATCGACTTGCAAGGTATCCGCCAGAGTCCCCGGCAGAGCCAGATTCAGCAAAAGCTGCCGATAGGCCGTCAGCGCAGCGGGATCGATCCGGCCTTCAGCAGTCAGGAGGTTATTCAGATTGAAACGGCCATTGAGTTCAATCAGACGCCCGCTTAAGGCACCATTTTCGATTTGAATTTCCGGAATCGGGATCGCCCACGGTTTAAGCAAATGATCAGGCTCTGCCAGCCGCGCATCATCGCGCAACGTTAAGCGCACCAGCTGCAATACCGACCACGTGGCGGCACGCGCCTCGGCGGTGTCTTTGCGCACTTCAAGCTGCTGCAAAGCGCGCTGCTGGCGCAACATCAGCAGCCCCGCCACTGAGGCCACCAAGGCAGCCACCATCAGCACCGCAATAATGGCGACGCCCGCTTGGCGAATCAATGGGCCTTTGTGCATCGCGATCATGGAATTAAAAACACCCGTTCATAGCTGCCCGCACGCTGCGCCACGGCCAAACGCACGCGAATCGCCCGTGGCCGGGTCGTGGCATCATTCCAGCCCGGCAGCCATTGATTGCTTTTATCCATAAACGCAAACTCGCATTGGCTTAAATTGCTCAGCAGTACATACGGCACCGGCACATCGCCAGCGGCTAAATCGGGGCGCGGGTACAGCTTGAGCTGCAATGTCTGATCGCGACACTCGTACACGCCATGCAGCGGGGCGCGATTGGCGTCAAAACGAATAAACTCCAGCGCCACCGGCACTTGCAGACTACTCACGCTGCGCAGCGGCGGCTGCAGCGCGCCGCGCTCATCGCGCCATGGGCGCGGCGCCACTTGGCTGAGATCATTTTCCAACCGTTCAAACGCCAGCGTCAGCTCGCGCCAATATTGCGTTTCGCTCACCACGGCGCTACGCGTATCAATCACCATGCTAATACCGCGATAGGTGATCAAACTCATGATCGCAAAAATCGCTAACGCCACCAGCAATTCGAGCAGCGTAAACCCTCGCAATTTACTGCCACGGGGTATAGCTATAAAAGCCAATCCAGACCTGGCCCGCATGGCATTACTCTGCTCTGGATGCATAAAAGACCTGTAGCGAGAGCACATAATCGGGTTTATCGGCGGCCATCACAGCCAGCTCGATGCGGCGGAAGCTGTAATTGGGCGTCGGGCTGACATTCATCCGATAAATAAACTGCTCGCCGCCTTGCTCGACCTTGCCCTGCGTTGAGCCGGTATCCGGAAAAGCCCGCGTTGCCAGATTTTGATTCACCAGATTACTCGCCACCCAGCTGGCCAAAGTGCGTGTGCGGTAATCAATCAGCGTATCGGTACTGCCGATCACCAAACGCGCAGCGGCCGCCAAAGTGACGCCCAATACGGCTAGCGCAACTAAAACCTCGACCAAAGTAAAGCCGCGTTCGCGCTTCATCGTGCCACCTGCTGTTTGGCAGGCGCGCTAGCAACACCGCTATCGAGCGCAAAGCGCCCCATCACATCGGCTACCACCCGCAGCTTTTGCTCGCCACCCTGCAATTCAATCGCAAACGGCTCAATCACCCCATCGCTAGGAAACAATATCCGCTCGCCCAATGGTCGCGCCTGCTGATTGACGCTTTGCGCACTAATGCGCACCTCGTCAGCCAATCGGGTGCTGCGCAGCGCATCATTATTATTGATCGGCTCCCACTCCAGCCGTTCGGTTTGCACCCAGAACTGGTAGGCCGCCCCATCGCTAGTCCACGCCACCAAGCGCCCCTTGGCCACGGCCTCATCCCGCGCGGCCTCAAACTGCAGCGCCAGCCGTTCCGCTGCTTCGGGCACACCGCTGCCACGATTAAATTTGAACGCCACAAAGCTGGTGGCAATCAAAATAATCGCCGTGACGACGAGGATTTCGAGCAGGGTGAAGCCGGATTGTGGATGCGCTTTTTTCAAAATATCTCTTGTGACACGAGAACGTGCTTCAAATATTGAGCCTTGGATTGGCGGCTATGCGCCGCGGCACTCCCTTTTCTTGCTTCGCCAAGAAAACGAAGTTTCTGCGTAGCAAAAAGGAAGCAAAAGAAGGCGACCCGGGCGAAAAGCGCTCCGCGTTGCCCTTGCCGCGTCCTTCGAAAAAAGATTCCAAACGATAATACTGTTTGTCTCTCTCCTCACCTCGGTTTTCGCTACACGGGACTTCAAGCCCCAACCTGACACATATCGCTCTTTTTCCGCTCAAAGAAAACAGCGAGCGAGAGGCTTGAGCACAAGGCAGAAAAGCACGAAAAACCGGAATGTACTGCAGTACATGAGGATTTTGAGTGCTTTTCTAACGCAGTGATCGAGTCTCGCAGCCGCTGTTTTATTGCTGCCACGAGCCAATTTGCGTTTCAGGCGCCCCCGCCTGCCCATCTGGACCATAGCTGAGCACATCAATCTCACCATGCGCACCCGGATTCAGATACACATAATCCGCACCCCATGGATCTTTCGGGGCTTTCTCCAGATAGCCACCGGATTTCCAGTTCATCGGTACTGGCGCGGCTTGCGGTTTTTCGACCAAGGCTTTCAGACCTTGCTCGGTGGTAGGGTAGCGGCCATTGTCGAGCTTATACAATTTCAGCGCGGCCATAATCGCAGCCACATCCTGCTTGGCCGCGACAATTCGCGCTTCATTTGGTCTATCCATAATTTTTGGCACGATCAACGCGCCCAAGATCGCCAAGATCGACACCACCACCAAAATCTCAATCAGCGTAAAACCACGGTTTTTCTTCATATTTACTCCACAGGGGTATAGCCCCACAAGTCAATCTATAAAATACATTCAAAGCAATACATCATAAGGACGGGCGAATTCTAGCCATGTAATAAGCGTTCACATAACGACCATCCCGAAAAGCGTAATCCTTAGCCTCGCCTTCAATTTCAAAACCAAATTTGCGATACAAAGCCATCGCAGCGTCATTGTCGGTGTACACCGTGATTTCCAAGCGATGAATATTCTGCCAGTTATCTGCCAAATCAATCGCCGCCGCGAGCATGCGGCTACCCACCCCCTGCCCTTGCGCATCATCACGCACCCAAATTCCAAACCACGCAATATGACGACGTCGAATATTCATATCAACGCCCATCATTAAATGACCAAGGATTTGACCATTACGAATCGCCACTAAACTCGTTGAATTGGCTGGCAAATCACTCAGCATTTTTTGCCATTTCATCGGATTGCCATAAGGCAAGTCGAGCGTACCGGCATAGGCTTTGGGGCCAGCATGCACTGCAATAATGGCCTCCATGTCGACCATCACGCTGTGTCTGACTTCGATTTCTTCCATCTCACCTACCTTCAACCATCTATGCCTTGCCCTATCGCGCCCCAGCAACGCACCTGAGGAGAGTTAATATCTAATTTCAGCCTACAGGCAATAGCCGCAGCGCCGCTACTTCACTAACTGATTCATCTCAAACACCGGCAATAGAATCGCCAACACAATCATCATCACCACCGCGCCCATCACCAGCACCATCACCGGGCCGAGCAGGCTGGTAAAGGCGGTGACTTTACGATCAAGTTCTTTGCTCTGCTCAATCGCCGCGCGATCAAGCATATGTGCGAGGCGGCCTGTTGCTTCGCCGCTGGCGACCAGATGCAATAATAATGGCGGAAATTCATTGGCTGATTTCATCGCGCGGGCGAGGCTCACGCCTTCGCGCACTTGCGCGGCCACTTCGCCAACGGCGGCTTGGAGTTTCAGATTACTCATCACGCCTTCGGCGGCGTCGAGCGATTTGAGCAGCGGCACGCCGCTGCCAACCAGAATCGCCAAGGTGCTGGCAAAGCGTGCCGTATTGGCGATGCGATCCAGATAACCCAGCACCGGCCATGTTAACCGCCAGGCGTGAAAGCGGTATTTCAGCTCGGGCTTTTGCAAGGCGTAATACGCGGCCACGCCCGCCACCGCCAAAGCCAGCGCCACCCAGATGCCTGCCGAGCTGATTGCCGCGCTAGTCCACAGCAGTGCGCGGGTCAATAGTGGCAACGTCTGTTTGGCCGATTCAAACACCTGCACCATTTGTGGCACGACCCAGGTCAGCATGCCCAAAATCACCAAGGCCGACACCAGCATCACCACCGCTGGGTAAATAAACGCCAGCGCGATTTTGCTATTGAGCTCGCCGCGCGCTTCCAGATAGTCGGCCAGCCGCTGCATCACGCCAGCGAGCTTGCCCGATTCTTCACCGGCTTTAACCAAGGTGCAATACAGCAGTGGAAACACGCGCGGAAATTGGTCCATCGCGTGCGACAGCGGCATGCCCGCCATTACGTCCTGACGTAGCCCAACCAAAATTTGCTGCGCTTTGGGCTGATCGGCTTGCTCGGCCAGCACCACCAGTAATTCATCGATGGTTAGACCAGCATCGAGCAGCGCCGAAAATTGCCGGGTGAGTGTGGCCAGCTGCTGGCCTGATAGCCGCAAGCGTTGCGCGAGCTGGGTTTCTGCGCTGGCCGCGGCAATTTGCAGTACATGCCAGCCTTGCTCGCGTAGCAGACTGCGCGCGTGCCGCAGTGATTCGGCGTCGATCTGACCAGCTTGGGGTTTGCCACCAGCGGCGGAGATAGCTTGATAACGAAAGGCAGTCACAGGTTTTAAGATCGCGTTAAAAAGCTGGAAAATGACATTATGAGGTCAAAATAATTTCAATTTGTCGTACATCGCCACATTGAAGTCATCTAACTGTGCTTCAATGCCCACATTCTATGGCAAAATCATTTTGATATGACAGGATGCGACAGCGTAATTCATAAATAATCACAGCCCAGCCCATTCTTTGCTTTCTAACCTTGCTCTGCCTCGCCTGTGGCGATGATCGAGAAATATGCTTTTCATACCCAAACTCCCGCGCCAATCGCTCCCGCGCCTTGGCCAAAGCCTGCTGGTACTGCTACTGATGTGGCTGCTGACTGGTGTTACTTGGCAATTATTAGCACCAGGGCAGCATGGTCGCACGCTGCGCCTACCTCAGGCAGCACCCAGCCAGAAGCAGATCGATCCAGAAAGCGTCAGCCGCTTGTTCAGTCAGGCCGCAACTGATGCTGTGGCCGCTGAAAGCAACAATCTAAGCCTGCGGGCGCTGATTTCAGGCCGTAATGGGGTGGCGATTATTGATGGGGTAGAAGCCAGCGCCGTGGCGGTCAAACTCGGTGGCGAGGTGGGTTCATATGGCAAGCTGCTTGCGGCCTACCATGACCATATCGTGCTTGAACTCAATGGCCAGCAAAGAAAAATCTACCTTAACCCACAGGGTATCAGTCCAAATGCCAACCCTACCAATGCTTCTGCGGCAATACCCCAGAACAACGCCAACACCGCCAATAGCAGCTCGACGGCCATTGGCCTAACGCGCGGCCAGCTTACCGGCGTTTTGCAAGGTGGCAATCTGGCCAACTGGAGCAAAGGTCTGGGCACCAGCGCAGCAGGCGGTATCAGCATCGAGCGCGCCAGCGAGCAGCAGCTCGCACAAGTACTACAGCTTCGCGATGGCGATGTGATCAAGGCAGTGAATGGCCGACCACTGAATAAGCTGGACGACATCTCGCTGCTGTACGCGGCCTTTAGCCAGCAGAATCAATTATCGGTGCAGATTATGCGCCAAGATCAACAGCAAACCCTCAGCTACACCGTGAATCCATGAAAATCATCAAGCAAGCCCTGATCAGCTCACTTCTTAGCACCCTCCTTTGCAGCGCCAATGCGGCCGCTGCAGATGATAGAGTGATGCTTAATTTTGTGAATTCCGACATTGAAACCACGGTCAAAGCCATCAGCCTGATTACCGGCAAAAACTTCATTCTCGACCCGCGCGTCAAAGGCACGATCAATATTGTGTCGACGCAGCCCGTGAGCAAAGAGCTGGTATACCCGATTTTGCAATCGGCGCTGCGCCAAGCCGGTTTTTCTACCGTGCAAAGCAATGGCGCAGTGAAAATCCAGCTTGAAGCCGATAGCAAATCGCTGAGCAACAAAACACTGGTGCGCGGAGAAAACGCCAGCGGTGAGCAAATCATTACGCAGATTTTTAATCTGAATAATGAAAGCGCCAATCAGATGGCCACCATGCTGCGCCCGCTCGCCACGCCCAATAGCCTGATCAGCGCCTACCAATCCGGCACCAGCAACACCATTGTGATTACCGACTACGCCGACAATGTGCGCCGTCTGGCCCGCATTATCGACAATATCGACCAGCCGAAAAACAGCGAGATTTTTACGCTGAAACTCGAACACGCCTCGGCACTGGATGTCGCGCAGAATATTGCCCGTCTGATGCCCGAAGTGAGCGTGCAGAACGGTGCCAGCGCCCTCCCTGCACCTGATGGCATTCGCCGCTCGATTGTTGTACCCGATCCACGCGGCAACCGGCTGATGATCCGCGCGCTCAATGCCGCGCAAACTTCGCAATTGCGTGCGCTGGTGGCACAACTGGACGAAGCGGCCACCAACGACAGCAGCATCAATGTGATTTATCTGCGCAATGCCGAAGCCACCAAGCTGGCCAGCACACTCAAAGGTCTGCTCACCGGCCAGGAAGACAGCAGCACGGCAAGCTCGGGTAATACGAATAATTCGACGGGCAACTCAAACACCACGCAGCAAAGCAGCTTTAATAATTCATCATCGCCAACCGGCAACAGCTCGACCACGGTACAAGTAGCAGGAGCCACGGTACGTGTACAGGCCGATAGCGTCACCAACTCGCTGATCATCACCGCGCCGCAAAATATCTATAACAATCTGCGCGCGGTGATCGATAAACTGGATGTGCGCCGCAGCCAGATTTATGTCGAAGCCATGATTGCCGAGGTCAACCTCTCGAAACTCTCCGAATTTGGTTTCCAGTGGATCGTCGGTGGCGGCAATGACAAGATTGGCGGCGGCATGGTGTCCAATCTGGCAACAGGCAGCAATACGTTGGGCAATATTGCCTCGGCCATCGTCAATAAAAATGCGGCGGCTATTCCAATCGGTGCCACTTTCGGCCTGTTTAATGGCGACCCGACCAAAGGCACCGCTTCGCTGGGCATGATTGCCTCGGCATTGCAGAGTAGTGGCAATGGTAATGTGCTGTCCACGCCCAATCTGCTGATGCTGGATAATGAAGAAGCCAAAATCACCATTGGCCAGAATATCCCGATTATCACCGGCTCGCAGCAGCCAACTGGCGGCAACCCCAATCCGTTTATCACGGTGGAGCGTAAAGACGTCGGGATCAAGCTGCGTGTTCGCCCGCAGGTCTCCGAGGGCGGAATTATCACGCTGAATGTCTATCAGGAAGTATCGGGCATTGATAACTCGGTCAACACCAATGGCGCAGGTCTGGCCACCAAAGTGCGGACAATTGAAACCAAAGTGCTGGTCGATGATGGGCAAATCGTGGTATTGGGTGGGCTGATTGAAGATCGTTTATCCAACACGGGCAATCAGGTGCCTGGGCTGGGCGATCTGCCATTCATTGGCGAGCTATTCAAATACGAAAACCGCAGCTACCAGAAAGTGAATCTGATGATTTTCCTGCGCCCGGTGCTGATCAAGGATACATCGTCCAATTTCAGCCTATCCAATGATCGCTATCAGTATTTACGCGAGCAACAGGGTGATTACAAAGTGGGTGAACACTGGTTCTTGCAGGATATGCCGAAAATACAGCTGCCGACGCAATTACCCAGCACCGGAACATCGATGTATCCGCCTGAAAACAAGGCTGGCTCTACCCTACAAAGCAATACCCAACCTATCGTACAGAAATAATCATGAGCCAGAGCATCGTATCCTATAGCTATGCGCGTGAATTTGGCGTACTGGACGGCGAACCCCAGCACGGCGTCACACCGGTTTATCTGCGAGCAGGCGGGCATTTTGCCGCGGTGGGCGAAGTGCGTCGCCAATTGAGCGATAGCAAATTGCACAGCGTCAGCGCGGCTGAATTTGACGCCCTGCTCAACCAGCGCTTTGGCTCAAACCAAGGCGGCGCGGCCAATCTGGTTGACGATATTGAAGAATCGGCTGATCTGGCGCGGCTGATTCAGGATATGCCCGAAGTGTCTGATTTGATGGAGGCCGAAGAATCATCACCGGTCATCAAGCTGATCAACGCCATTTTCACTGAAGCGCTGCGCGAAAACGCCTCCGACGTACATATCGAGCCGTTTGAAACCCGCTCGGTGGTGCGCTATCGCGTCGATGGCACGCTGCGGGATGTGATCGAGCCCAATCGCGCGCTGCATGCCGCGCTGGTGTCGCGGATTAAAGTCATGGCCGGCCTCGACATAGCCGAAAAACGCCTGCCGCAAGATGGCCGTATCAATCTGCGCATCGCCGGCCGCCCAGTCGACGTACGGGTTTCGACCCTACCCACTGGCCACGGTGAGCGCGCGGTATTGCGTCTACTCGATAAATCGGCTGGCCGCCTGCAGCTAGCCAAGCTGGGGATGGGCGAAAAAACGCTCAATGAGCTCAACACCCTGCTCGCCGCGCCGCATGGCATTGTGCTGGTGACCGGCCCCACCGGCTCAGGTAAAACCACCACACTGTACGCCGCGCTGGGCAGCATGGATGCCAAAAACAGCAATATCATGACGGTGGAAGACCCGATCGAGTATGACCTCGATGGCATCGGCCAAACGCAGGTCAACCCGCGCATCGACATGAGCTTCGCCCGCGCCTTGCGCGCCATCCTGCGCCAAGACCCCGATGTGATTATGATCGGTGAGATTCGCGATCTGGAAACCGCGCAAATTGCGGTTCAGGCCTCTCTGACCGGCCATTTGGTCCTCGCCACTTTGCATACCAACGATGCCAGCAGCGCGATCACGCGACTAGTTGATATGGGCATCGAGCCCTTCCTGCTCGCCTCGTCGACCATCGGCGTACTGGCGCAGCGTTTAGTACGCACGCTCTGCCCAAGCTGCAAGCAGGGGTATATCGCTACAGAGGATGAGCTAAAAGAGCTAGAGACCGATACCAAGCAGAGTATTACCCTCTACCGCCCCGTAGGCTGCCCCGCCTGCGCCCATACCGGCTACCGTGGCCGTACCGGCATTCATGAATTGCTGATTGTCGATGAAGCCATGCGAGGGCAAATCCACAACTCAGCCAACGAGCAAGACATCCGCGCCCACGCCGAAACACTGGGCATGCACAGCCTGCGCAAAGACGCCGCATTACGAGTGTTGGACGGGGTAACGAGTGTGGAAGAGATGCTGAGAATTACGCGCGGATAAATAATCCAAGTAGAAAAGGCCACCAATGCAAGGATTGGTGGCCTTTAATGATTATTTTCGATCAGATTGAGTTAGGGGATTAGCCAACTGATTTATTGCCACCAGCTCTGATAGCTCTTAGCAGCATCCGCTTTTACATGTGTGCGTGAAACAACAACGAACGAGTATTTACCATCCTGATCAGGCAATTTATAAGCCTTATTGTAAATAATTCTATCTCCGAAATCCAAGCCAGCGGCCGAGAATGAAGCTTCAGACTGGGCGGTAGATAATGTTAATCCGCTGCTAAATGTAATCTGGCCATTTGCAGCAACAGAAACACTTGACCTTTCCGCACCGCACCCCTGCTTGTACTCAAAAGTACGGCCCTTTAGTTCATTTAAAGAAATGTCCTCTCTATCGGCAGTTAATAGAACGAATTTACTTGTGTTCACAGGTTCACATAACATAATTGCGCGATATTCAAGCGCATGTGACCAGCTTCCATTCCAGCCTGAAATGGTCAAATGACCACCTGCAGTAGCAGTAAGATTGATACGACCTTTATCATATAGATAGAAACTACCTGAAGTCGAACTATTACTGCTCACACGCTCAAAAAATTTAAACTCACCGGATTCATAAGTGTAAAATTTTACAGGCCATACTTCTGGACGATATGAAGTAATCAAGCCATTTTCATCACGCAAAAAGGCGTAGAGAATAATACCATCAGCCCAATCATATCTTTGATTTGGCTCATACTGTTGCAGTCTGGCATTCTCTTGATCCTCTCCCATCTTGACAGTCAATTTTCCAGAATAAGTTGATAAATCTTTTCCTTCAAATACCGAAATTGGATAGATCTCAGATAAATCAGTTTTCTTATGAATTGAGATGGATGCCTCAATCAAATTAGCTGAGCTCATATAGCGAAGTTGATTTGTCCCGAAATCTGCAGTGTTGATACTCGGGTAGGGCAAAGAAGGTAACTGATCGGCCATATACAAGCTATTCGTTAATGGGCGAATGACGCTCGACTTAATACCAGAGCAATCTTTCTTGGTAAAAAGCTCTACTTTATAGAGTGCACCACCGGCTTGTATTTTTGTATTAAGCTCATCGGCAACATTTACCGGAACCTCATAAATCCAAGGCAGTGACACATGTGGTTCCGACACACCTTCTTTTGAGTATTCAGTCCAGTCCGAATCGGATTTGCCCTTTGCATAAAATTTTGCACAAGCAATCTTTGAATCTTTTGGTGACCTAGCATGCACATTAATCATTGGGCCAAAAAATTCGGTCGCCACTATTCGACCATCAGCGGCAACAGTCACACGCTTATGAGCCCAGGCTTGAACCTTGGCTTTGAATAGCTGCTGATCACCATATATCTTCCATTTACCATCTGCCGCCTGGCGAATAAAGTAATCATCATCGACTTCAACCTCGCCCAAACTATTAGTCCATTTTATTTTCAATTGGCAGACTTTACTTGTGCAGCCCAGAATATCAATCAAAGTACCCTGCCGAGCGAGATTTGGATTTTTGGCATACTCGGCTCGAATATCGGCAATACTTTCATTTTTATTGAAACCACCATTCAGGTACTGATCATCCCATGCATCAGCAAATGCTTTTGAATCAACACCCGCCTTGGTTTTTAAAATCGCATTATATTCAGCAAATATTGTGCGAATTTCGCTCAAATCCAATGCCGCAGTTTCTGCATTGGGCTTGCTTAATTTCTTTGTTTGCTCTGCAACTTTAAACTCAACTGTTTCACCAGACGCTTTATCTTTCACCACTATTGCAGTCGCATCACCGATTCCACTTGATGATACTTTAACCAAATCCATCAGCTTATCGAAGCCTTTGTTATTCGCTTCAAACGCAGATTCAATCAAATCAACTTTGCTGACATCAATGCCAAGTGCCGCCATGTAGTCACTTAGTACAGCAACTAACTTGGTTTGAGCTGCAGCGACTTTGGCTGGATTTACTGCGGCGATTTTAACTGGATCGGCAAATAAAGCCGCTGGGGCGAGGCCTGTGGCCTGGCTCAACAGCGCAGTCGTCAGTGGCGTGACGTTAGCGGTAACTCCTCCGGCGGCTTGCGTCGTCAAAACGCTATATAACTCCTGGCTTACGCCGCCAACTATTCCTTTCGCCCGGATCACCATGGGCGCTGTTAGGCTGCTGACATCCTGCACCGTCCACTTACCGTTTGCATCGGTTGTGGTTGTCAAGGTTTTGCCATTAGCGCCTTTAATAACGATCTCTGCGCTGACGAGTGCCATGCCATATGCAGCAACGCCAGAAACCGATTTCGCGCTATTTTGCACTGTGTCCGTAACACCAGAAGACGATGAGCTTGATGTGCCACCACCGCATGCGACCAAGCTTAAACACAACAAAAGTCCAGCATACTTATCAATCAACATTAACTTACTCCAATCGAAAACATTTATAGTATCAAACGCATGACAACTGAATCAGCAAAAACTCGGTCACTTGTTTAAAAATGCAGAAATAAGACAGTAAAAAAATAAGAACGCAAACTACCAACAGCAAAACTCGCGGCGATTTATACACCTCCGCCACAGGTGGCTCAGGCTTAGCGACTGTGGCATAACAATCACTTTGGATGAACGATGATGCCAAGAACCACACGACAAGCAATCTTATTTATCGGTGGATTGATCGCCGCAACCCCAGCTTTGGCAACGCCGCTGGCCAGGTGTATTGGCCTGAGTGATCAGGATACTGCGCTGATCGTCAATGCCGACGACATTGGCATGCATCCCGATCTGGATAAGGCAGCGTTCAAGCTAATTGATGCGGGGCAAATTCAGGATCTGTCGCTGATGCCGCCGACGCCCAATTTTGCGCAAGCAGCCAAATGGGCCAAAGCGCGCAACCTAGCGGTGGGTGTGCATCTCACGCTAACGAATGAATGGCAGGAAAAGCAGCCGTGGGGCGCGGTGCTATCGCGTGATGAAGTGCCCTCGCTCTACAATCCGCAAGGCAATTTATGGGCCACGGTGGCCGAGCTGGCGGCACACGCCAAACCTGCCGAAGTGAAAAAAGAGCTACTCGCACAGATCGCCAAAGTGCAAGCCGCCGGCCTGAAAATCACGCATCTGGATGCCCATATGGTGTTCTGGCCTGCCACCCCCGAGTTACTCAACATCTACGCCAGTCTGCCCAAAGAAACGGGCATTCCGATTGTGATTCAATCCTTTCAGGGTTCGCTCAAAGAGCAGTACCAGCTGCATCGGCAGGTTCAGTCTGAAAACGCGATTGCCACGCCTGATACTTTTTCGATGCAATACAACCCCGGCATGCGCCAGCGTGGCGTCGCGTATCAGGGTTATTTAGAGCTGATCAAGCAATTGCCGCGTGGGGTACACACCATTGGCATTCATCCAGCGGAAGACAGCCCATCAGCGCAGGCCGCCATCCCCGACCTGACCTTGCGCCTGACCGACTATGCAGCATGGCAAGACCCGGTGCTACACCAAACAATCAAAGAGCGTGGCATCAAGCCGATGACCTATACCCCATTGCAGAAACTGCAGGAGCAACTGAATCAGAACCCGGCTAGGCACTGCCTTAAATAGGCGATGCGCCTTCTTTCATGCCCATCGTGTTTAGCGCTTTCGGCGCGATGTTTTACAGTCGCAATCCACGACGGCGGACGTGCTTTTGTTGCGCCATCAGTGAAGCTCGGATCAGCACGTATTGAGGAGATTGCACCCTTTAAAGGGTATTTTCATACAGGACAATAAATACAACACCCATAGCCATATACCATGCCATGTATACTCCGACTTGCAGCATCATCAAGTGCAAATCAAGCAGTGCCAGATTGCGCAGCATGCAGCCGTGGCAAATTCATCTCTGGGATCAATGGCCTTCCTAAGCCCAGTGAGTGCTGCGGCGCATTGCCAATAGAGCGTTTGCTTGAATGTCGCAGATACAAAAAAAACCGCCAGCATGATCTGGCGGTTTTTCCTACAATCACTGTCACTTCGCTCTATCGGGCTGCGCGAACTCTTTATGACTTGCACCGTTAAAAACGGCACCAACATACTCCCAATTTACCAAGCGGTTTGAGCCAGCGTTTGGCTGCGCAAGCAGGAATTGAGCGCACTGAGAGACACGCCCAGATAACTGCAGGAATTGCTCCAGGTATAAGCAGTGCTGATGTGATGATCTGCTTCGGCATACCAGCGAGTAATCACCGCATCGCTCCAGTCTGCGCTGCTGCCATTCAGGCTTGCCTGAACTTTGGCTACCGAGACCTCGCCACCCAGCGCTTTGATCGCCTCCCCTTTCCATTCCACATCGGCTAGCGTCGTCTTGTTCTTCAAGCTTTCAATCGTGACGCGCAAGTAGTTGATTCCTTGTGCATTAAAACGGACTTTATTTTCCCCTAATCCGATGGCATCAGGGAATGCAATATTGACCAGCCCGGCCTCCGAATAAAAACGCTGGGTCAAGCTTTGATCGTAGTAACGGCTTGTCCCTGTGCAATCAGCGTTGGCAAAAGTTTCAACACGGTATAAAGCCCCACCCGCATCAATTTTGGCATTCAGCTCATTAATGATTTCATCCGACGGGTTATACCAGCGCCTCGTCATCACCGGATTCGTCGCAGAAGCGTTCATCTCATAGTATTTTTTCCAGCCAGAATCAGCCTTACCTTTGGCATAAAAACGCGCGCAGCCTATGCTGTCGCGAAACGGGTGCCGTACAAACAGCTGGATCAGCTGCTGATAGTCAGCGGCTGGCGCACCTGAGCGATAGAGAGATTGCCTTTTCTCGGCCAGCGAGAAAAATCCGGCTGCAAAATCTGGACCATATCGGCCCTGGTCACCAAAAAACCGCCATTGGCCATCGGCCCCCTGCTTCAGATAGGTTTTTTCACTGAGTCGTGACACACCTTTAGCATCTGTCAGTGACAGTAATACCTGGCAGACCTTGAGCTTGCACCCCAGCACTGAAACCAGTGAGGCCTGCAAAGCCAGTCCTGGATCCAACTCGTACTCTTTCCTGAGTTTCGTAATTTCATCAGCGCTGGAGCCGGCCGTATCCAGATACGCCTCATCCCAAAATGCGGCAAATGCTGCGGAATCAACACCGGCCTTGGTTTTCAACAACTGATTCCACTGCAACAATCTTGAAGGTATCGCGGCCAGATCAAGCGCCAGCGTGGCGGGATCGGGTCTGGCAAGCTCTTTTGGCATTTCATTCGGCACAATCTGTACCGAAGTGTCAGTCGTGGTGTCGTCAACGGTGATGGCCATCTGCTCGCCAACAGAAATAGCATGAACCTTGACCAGATCCATCAGTTTATCCAGCCCCTGATGATCTGCAGTAAATGCTGTCGCAATAAAGTCTAGCCGTTTGGCTTCGATCCCCAAAGCCGAGAGGTAACCAGCCAGCGCCAACCGTAGCTTTTGCTGTGCCGCTTGCAGCTTAGCCGAGTCAAGTGACGCCAGCCTGCCCGGATCGGCAAAGATCACATCGGGAGAAATACCCGCAGCCTGCGCCAGCAGCGCGGTCGTAAGCGGGTTAATATTGGCCGTTGAAGTGGGACCAACTGGCCCAATAGGCACACTGTAGAATGTATGCCCCACACCACCCACCGTCCCCTTGGCCTGAATCACCATTGGCGCAGTCAAACTGCTGACGTCGGCAATCGACCATTGCCCTTTGGCATCGGCCTGTGTCGTCAACACATTGCCATGGCGATCTTTCATGATGATCTGCGCATGAGCCAGCGCCATGCCATAGGCTGCAAGCCCGGAAACCGATTGTGGCGACTGTGGCACTGCAGTCGGGCTTGGCATTGGTGTATCTGCACCACCGCCGCCACATGCCACCAGAGACAGGGACAGCACCCAGGCAGAACAATGTCTGAACGACATGAAAACCTCCTTTTTGAAAGGAGGGAGCGTAGCACAAGCCGCACACAGAGAAAGCAAAAAGAAAGGATGAGTAAATAAAAATCAAATCTTGCTTAAGCGCCGAACAGCCCAATAGGTCAGAATTTCAGCTGATACCCATTCGCAGTCGCAGGTATTTGTATTAGCAAAGGTGCAAGCTGCTGTTTGACTTTGTCATCCGGCTGCAGATTGATTTCGCCTTGTGAGCCCACGCGCCCACCAGCCTGCCATTGCAGTGCGCCTTGGCCGTTGACCGTGATGGCGCTGGCGCCTGCAGGGTTGATCGTCCAGTTGGCTCCGCCGTCGTTCATCGTCAGAGTGGCGCGCAGCGTGGTCAGTGGGCTCAGGGCGGGCACCAGCTGGCTAAATAGCGGGTCGATAGTCAGCTCGGCGCTGTCGCCCGCTTGTTTGGATAGCCGAGTGCTGCGCAATTGTGCTGTGCCACCCAAGCCCCAGCTGGCGATTTTGGGGATGGTGCGCAAGATGCCTTCAAGCGGTAGCGTGACATCGACGTTTTCCAGCGCTGCGCCGCGTACCCCTAACACCAAACGCGCCTGACTATTGGCTTCACTGCCCGCCGCTTGGCCGTTGAGTTTCCAGGCCAGCTGGCCACCCAATATGGCTTTGGGTTCAAATTGCCAGCGCAGGTTTTGCTGGATGGCGATGCCTTCCAGCCCCAAGGCGCTGGCGCGACCATCCCACAACGTGCCGCTGGTTTGCACCAAGGACACCGAGCTGGGTAACACGGTTTGCAACATGGCCACCGGCATGCGCACGATCAAGACCAGCAACAGCGCCAGCACAATAAACAGGCCAAGACTCCATTTGCGTAAGCGGCTCATGATCGCTCCAGGATGATGAGCAAAGCCGTGCCTTGCGCATCTGATTTGATTTGAATTGCGCTAATTTTGGCGGCCAACTCATTGCGCAGACTGTGCGCCAGATTGAGCGCCTCATTCACCGTGGGCAAGCTGGCGCGCAATTCAAGCTGGGTCGGGGTGATCGAGCGAATATCGGCGCTGAGCTGCTTGGAGCTGATCGCGGCAAAGGCTGCGGTGCGTAAGTCTTGTTGCGCCGCACTCGGCTGCAATACCGCGACCTCGGTTTTGCTACCGCGCATCGTGATCAGCTGGTTTTCCAGCGTGGGCACGGCGCGCTGCAAGCGCGTGATTTCAGCGCTCAGCGGTGAATAGAGCCCCCAATAAATCGCCGCACTGGCCACCAGCAGCAGCCAGATTTGTAATACGCGGCGCTCGCGCGGGCTGCGCGCTTGCCAGTAATTCTGGGCTTTTACGATCAGTGGATGGCTCATGGCTGCAACTCCAGATTCATGCGTCCATCGGGTAAGGTGCTGCTCGTCACTTTGGCGCCTTGTGCATTCAATTGAGCCAGCAAAGAATTACCCGCTGCGGCAGGCAAGATCACGGTCACTTTGCCCTCTTTCACACCAATACTTTCTGCACCTAGCTCACCACTCATTTGGCCGACAGCACGGTACAAGAGATCCAGCGCGTCGCCACCGCTAACATGCCCGCCCTGCTTTTGCAAGCTTTGCCATTGCAGCATCGGGTCAACAATCGGTACGCCGGGATAAAGGCTGGCAAAGGTTTGGCGAATTTCCTGGCGCAAAGCCACTTCGCGATTGGCCAAGCTGCGCCATTGCAAAATCTGGCTCAACAACAGTAATCCAAAACATACCCCTAGTAGATATATGCACCAACGCCAATCAATCCATAGGCTTTGCAGCGATACTCCTTTGGATTTATGCCGATAGAAACTGACCGTCGCAGGCTGAGGCGCGCTTAACTGCTCGCAGCTCAGTTGGCTTAAACCCTGTAAGGTGGGCAGAGCCAGCAATTCGCTTTCATCACTCAGCCAGATCAGCTCGCCAGCACACCGCGCCATCAAGCCTTGCACTGCGGGTGCGACACAATCACCCGTCGCTGGCAGCAGCGCAAATTCGGGAATCCAGCGCTGCACTTCCAGATGCTGAGCGCTCACCCAAGCCTGTAGCTGCTGGATTCTGGCAGTAGCAAGTACCCATACCTCGGATACGCCCTGCTGCTGCGCGCTCGCCAGCCATTGATATTCGTGCAAAGGACCAAGCACGCGATCTTCCAGTGCTTGTGTGATCAGCTGCTGGCGTTGTTTGTCGCTGACTTTGGGCAGAGTAATCCGGTGCGCGGTTAGCCAGGCGGCTGGAATCGCCAGATCAAGCTGCTGCGTATCGGGCCAGGGCTGGCCATGCCCATGGGCGCATTGGACACCTTGAGCATCAAATGCCAGCCAATCGTAAATAGCCAATGGCGTAGTCTGAATTCTGACAACGACCCGGGAAACATGCTGAACCATACAGGGCTTACCTATTGTCGCAAGCTTGGCGGCTTGCGAAAGAAAATCTCAAGTTCGCTATTGTGCCGTCAAAACGATGACGATTTACACCGTTATGCCGCTTAAAGCCAAAAAAATGCTGATTTGCTGCAGTTTGCAAATCCATGCTTTATCCGGAACGAAAAAACGGCAGCCTTCGCTGCCGTTTTTTTAATCACCCTCACACCACCCAAGGCGGCATCTCTTCGAGGAAGAGATGGAAGGGGGCTAAAACATCAGAGTAGATCGCGGATGTCTTTGGCACCCCAATGCGGGAAGTGCTTGCGCACCAAGGCATTCAGGTCGGCTTCAAATGCGCGCAGGCGGCTTAATTCGTCCAAATCAGCGCTGCCTGCACTCGCCTCGGCGGGTGCAACGATCATGCCCGCAGCGATGGTCGCGTTGCTCAGGCGGTCAATGACGATCAGATTACCCGTGCCACGGCATTCGCTGTATTTGTCGTAGGCGATTGGCGCGGTCAACTCGAAACGCACCAAGGCGATTTCATTGAGCTTCAACTCTGAAACGCTCAACTGCTCCAAACTATTCACGTCGATACGATACTGGATAGAGGTAACTCGCCCGAAGCACTGTTTACCGCCGAGTTTGACGATATACTCCTTGCCAATCACCAGCGGCGCTTCGTTCATCCACACCACATGGGCGTCAAACGCGCTGCCAACATGCGGCTGTGCATCTTGCGCACGAACAATCATATCGCCACGAGAAATATCGATTTCGTCTTCCAGCGTCAGCGTAATTGCCTGACCTGAGAACGCGACAGTTTGCTCGCCTTCGTACGTCACAATGGCTTTGACTTTCGACTTTTTACCTGATGGCAAAGCGACAATCTCATCACCTGGCAGCACATGGCCCGCCGCAATCGTGCCGCAGAAACCACGGAAATCCAGATTTGGGCGGTTCACGTACTGTACTGGCAGGCGGAAAGCGTCAAGCTTGGCGTCTTTATTGATTTGCACGCTTTCCAGCAAGCCCATCAAAGTCTCGCCTTCGTACCATGGTGTTTTGTCTGACTCGTTCACCACGTTATCGCCACGCAGCGCCGACAGCGGCACAAAGCGGATATCGCTGATGTTCAAATCTTTAGCAAATTCCAGATATTGCGCGCGGATTTCGTTGTAGCGCGCTTCACTGAAATCAACCAAGTCCATTTTGTTGACCGCAACGATCACATGCTTGATACCGAGCAGCGACACGATAAAGCTGTGACGACGCGTTTGCGTTTGCACGCCGTAACGCGCGTCGATCAGGATAATGGCCAAGTTTGACGTTGAAGCACCGGTCGCCATATTGCGCGTGTACTGCTCGTGACCAGGGCAGTCGGCAATGATGAATTTGCGCTTTTCAGTACTGAAATAGCGATACGCCACGTCAATCGTAATGCCCTGCTCGCGCTCGGCTTGCAAGCCATCGACCAGCAATGCCAAGTCGATTTCTTGGTCAGTGGTGTTAAATTTTTTACTGTCTTTCTGAATCGCCGCGAGGTGATCATCAAAAATCAGTTTCGAGTCGTGCAGCAAACGGCCGATCAAAGTCGACTTACCGTCATCCACATTGCCGCAAGTAATAAAGCGCAGCATGTCTTTGTTTTCGTGCTGCTTGAGGTACGCCAGAATATCGCTGGCAATGAGTTCTGATTGATTTGACATTGTGTTCTTCCAATCTCACAAATTCGTACGAAACGGTCTTAAACGGCGGTATTCATGGTGGGTTACGGCCTTTGGCCTAACCCACCCTACGAGTATCCATTTCATTCAAGGCCGTAGCGAGCAAACCAAAAGCAAGGAGCCAGCACCGTAAGCAAGCGGAATGGACACAAAGTCCATGAGCATTGCGCAACGCGCACGACGCAGAATTTGGTTTGCGCAGTAGGCTAACGCTTAGAAGTAGCCTTCCATTTTTTTCTTCTCCATCGAACCTGACGAATCATGGTCAATGGCACGCCCTTGGCGCTCTGACGTGGTCGCCAGCAGCATTTCCTGAATCACCTCAGGCAGCGTCGTCGCTTTAGACTCCACCGCACCAGTCAGCGGGTAACAGCCCAGCGTACGGAAGCGTACCCATTTTTTGGTGATCGTCGCTTTTTGCTCTGGCGTTAAGTATTGCAGGATCCGATCGTCGTCGATCATCACGGTCGTGCCGTTGTAATCCACCACTTCGCGCTCGGCTGAGAAATACAGCGGTACGATTTCGATGTTTTCGAGGTAGATGTATTGCCAAATATCGAGCTCGGTCCAGTTTGAAATCGGGAAAACGCGGATCGATTCGCCTTTATCGACTTTCGAGTTATAGATATTCCACAGCTCTGGACGCTGGTTTTTTGGGTCCCAACGGTGGTTTTTATCGCGGAATGAATACACACGCTCTTTGGCGCGTGATTTTTCTTCGTCGCGGCGTGCGCCACCGAAAGCAGCGTCAAAACCGTATTTGTTCAAAGCTTGTTTCAAGCCTTCGGTTTTCATCACATCGGTGTGCTTGGCCGAACCGGCAGTAAACGGATTGATGCCGGCTGCAACGCCTTCCTGATTGACATGCGTGATCAGATTCCAGCCTTCGGCTTTTTGCTTTTCGCGCAGCTTGTACATGTCTTGGAATTTCCACGTCGTATCCACGTGCATCAGCGGGAACGGTGGCTTGCCCGGCGCAAAGGCTTTTTTGGCCAGATGCAGCATCACGGCTGAATCTTTACCAATCGAGTACAACATGACGGGGTTTTCAAATTCGGCAGCCACTTCACGGATGATGTGGATGGATTCGGCTTCAAGCTGCTTCAGATGCGTCAGCCGTGCTTCGGACAAGGTATTCATGGCGTGGACTTTCACTGCTAAAAATCAATAGAGACGGAATCTAAACTTAAATTCCGCGTGGAAAAAGAACATGTGGCTATATGCATAGATCAATTTCATCTAGGCCAGATCAGGCCTGCACTAAGGGCAAAATAATGGCGGCCGAGGATTGATCCAACCCATGGCCGCCATCATCCATTGCCATTACAACTTATTCGTCAACCGTATTGGCTGCCGACCAGGCACGACCCATAGGGTTAAATGTTGGCTTCTGGCCGCCCCACAATTGCTCCAGATCGTAGTAATCGCGTACGGCTGGCAACATCACGTGAACCACCAGGCTACCGGCATCCACCAGCACCCACTCGCCGGTTTCTTCGCCTTCGGTGCTCATGATTTCATAGCCTTTGGCTTTCAAATCAACGGCCACATTATTGGCCAGCGCGCGCACCTGGCGGTTTGAATCGCCGGTGGCGACAATCATGCATTCAAACAGATCAGTCAGTTTGGCAGTATCCAGCACCTGGATTTCTTTCGCTTTGATGTCTTCCAAAGCATTCACGGCAATATCGCGCATCGCGATCAAAGTTTCATTCATTGTATTTCCTTCAAAAACGGTAAAGCCCACTGGCGACGATCTGTTCGTACACAGGGGTGAGTGCTGAAACATCTTCCCCACGTGCGAGCATTTCCCGCACTAAAGTGGACGAAACAGGCATAAGTGGGCTTGATAATAGGCTGATTTTACCCCGAGACAGGGTGTCGGTGTTGGCTATTACGTGCCGAATGGCAAATTCTTCTGATAAATCAGCGCTTAAGCCATCAAAAGCATAGTCTGGCCGAGCCGCAATCAGCAAGTGCCCGATGTCGAGCAGCTCGCGCCAGCGGTGCCAGCGAGCCAAATTCAGCCACGAATCAGCGCCGATCAGCCACACCAGCAAGGCATTAGGGGTATCTTGCTGCAGCTCAATCAGCGTGTCGATTGTATAGCAATACCCCTCACGACGAACTTCCCTATCATCAGCAATCAAGCCCGCTTCGCCTGCGATGGCCGCCTGCACCCAGTCAAAACGCTGCTGCGGAGAAACGCGTGATGGCGGGCGATGCGGCGGCAAACCGGTAGGAATCAGCCGCACTTCAGCCAACTGCAATTGATCACGCATACAACGCGCCAATTCAATGTGCCCGTAGTGAATTGGGTCAAACGTGCCGCCAAAGATGCCGATTTTCTGCATCAAATTGGGCTCAGCACAATTTATGCTGTGCCACGACCTCGTCCAGAATCAGCCGCTGCAGGCGCTGGGCAAAGTCGGGATCGAGCCCGGTTTGCGCCGCCAGCGCTGCGGTTTTTTCCAATTGCTGGGCTTCGCGGGTGGCGTCTTGCGCTGGCAGTTGATGCTGCTTTTTCAACTGCCCCACCTGGGCGGTGACTTTGAAACGCTCGGCCAGTACGCTAAACAGCTGCTGATCGAGCGCGTCGATTTGCTCGCGCAAGGCGAGGAGTTCGGCTGGCACACTCATTACACGCGCACCTCGCCATCGCCCAGCACAATCCATTTCTCGCTGGTTAATCCTTCCAGACCCACCGGGCCACGCGCGTGGATTTTGTCGGTGGAGATGCCAATCTCGGCACCCAAGCCATATTCAAAACCATCGGCAAAGCGCGTTGAGGCATTGACCATCACGCTGGCGCTATCGACTTCGCGCAGGAACTGGCGCGCCTTAGTGTAGTTTTCGGTAACAATCGCGTCGGTGTGATGGCTGCCGTAGGTGTTGATGTGATCCATCGCCTGATCAATATCGCTCACGATACGGATTGAAATAATCGGCGCGAGGTATTCAGTACGCCAATCTTCTTCGGTCGCGGCAATCGCGTCGTTCAGAATCGCCTGCGTCGCAGCACAGCCGCGCATTTCAACGCCTTTTTCGCGGTAAATCGCAGCAATCTCCGGCAAAATTACTTCGGCCACGTTTTCGTTCACCAACAGCGTTTCCATCGTATTGCATGGCGCGTAGCGATGCGTTTTCGCATTGTCGGCAATGCGGATCGCTTTGGCTGGATCGGCTTCGTCGTCGATGTACACATGGCAGATGCCGTCCAGATGCTTGATCACTGGCACGCGCGCGTCGCGTGAAATGCGCTCGATCAAGCCTTTGCCACCGCGTGGCACGATCACGTCGACAAACTCGCTCATCGTAATCAGCTCACCCACCGCAGCTCGGTCTGGTGTTTCGATGATTTGCACCGCAGTTTCTGGCAAGCCCGCTGCAGCCAGGCCTTCTTTCACGCACGCCGCAATCGCCTGATTGCAATGGAATGCTTCGCGGCCACCGCGCAAGATTGTGGCGTTCCCCGATTTAATGCACAGGCCAGCGGCATCGGCGGTCACGTTCGGGCGCGCTTCATAAATAATGCCGATCACGCCCAGCGGGACACGCATTTTGCCAACTTGAATGCCGCTGGGGCGATATTTGAAATCACCCATATTGCCGATCGGATCGGGCAGCGCCACCATTTCGCGCAAGCCTTGCGCCATGGTGGCGATGGTTTTGTCAGTGAGTTGCAGACGGTCGAGCAGCGCGGGCTCCAGACCATCGGCACGCGCTTGCTCCATATCACGGCCATTGGCGGCGAGCAGCTTGGCTGCATCGCGCACAATTGCATCGGCAATCGCGTTCAGTGCGGCATTCTTAGCGCCGGTGCTGGCCTTGGCCATAGCACGACTGGCAGCGCGCGCCTGACGGCCTACGGTTTGCATATAAGCTTGAATATCCATCGTCTTTTCTTTCCGGAGCTATTTTTATAATCGAATCAGCACATTGTATCGCTTACTAGAAGCGACGTGAAACGGATTTAGCCAGCCACCCGCCAAGCCGGGCTTTATTTTGACAAAAGTTTGCTCGCGCCTGCAGGTAATTGCAGCACGGTCACGCCGACATTATCGGCCTGCTGGCGATTAAACCAGTCGGGTGCCGAGCTTTGCACCGCAATCAGCGTGGGTCCGGCGGGCAAATCAAGCCAGATTGGCGAGCCCGAATCGCCCGACAAGGTATCGCAGCGATGGAAAATCGTGCCATTACTACGCAACTGCGTGAGCGAACAGCCCAAATGGGCCGACAAGATCGTATCGTGGTCTTCGGCAAAGCCGCCCTGATTCACCTTTTGCTGCGAGCGCAAAATGGCCTGCATCAAGCGCTGCCGGTTTCCGCGAAATACCGGCATGGGGGATGGCGCGATGCCATCTTGCAGTTTCAGCTTGAGCAAGGCGATATCGTAGGGCGCAGCGCTGGGCTCGATATAGACATCATCGCCTTTATAGGTAAGCCCCTGACGAAATTTGGGATGAAAGAGCTGCTCGATGACCCGATAGCGCGCCTGATATTTGCCCTGATGAAACCCAGCCATAAACCAGCGCCCGGCGTCGATTTTGCGTGGCGTCATCAAAAAGCAGTGCGCCGCCGTGAGCGCCAGATTGGGGGCGACCAAGGTTGCCGTACAGGTGCCGCCCGATTTCACTTCCAGTCGGCCAATCGCTGCATAGGGCGCCGCATAGGGTGCGGCAATATGGACGCGATCATCGTGGCCAAAAAACAGGGCCTGCCGCTCTTTCTGCAGCTGCGCGTCATCCTGGGCCAACACAGGTACAGACAACAATAGGGCGACCAGCAAACCGGATAAACGCATGGGCGACGCTCCTGGGGAGATCAAACAGAACGTAAAAAAAGGACGGCAAGCCGTCCTTTTTCAATCAGCGGAAAATGAATCCCGGATTATTTTTTTGCAACAGCAGAAGCTTTAGAAGCTACAGAAGCCGCAGAGGCTTTCTTAGCTTGTGCTTTTTGTGCAGTAGATGCTTTAGAAGCTACAGCAGAAGCTTTCTTAGCTTGTGCTTTTTGCGCAGCAGATGCTTTAGAAGCTACGGCAGAAGCCTTTTTAGCTTGTGCTTTTTGAGCAGTAGAAGCTTTAGAAGCTACAGCAGAAGCCTTTTTAGCTTGTGCTTTTTGCGCAGTAGATGCTTTAGAAGCTACAGCAGAAGCTTTTTTAGCTTGTGCTTTTTGCGCAGCAGATGCTTTAGAAGCTACGGCAGAAGCCTTTTTAGCTTGTGCTTTTTGTGCAGTAGATGCTTTAGAAGCTACGGCAGAAGCCTTTTTAGCTTGTGCTTTTTGTACAGCAGAAGCTTTAGAAGCTACAGAAGCAGCAGAAGCTTTTTTAGCAGGAGCAGCAACAGCAAATACTGAAGCAGCAGCAAATACGGTAGCGATAACGCCAGCAGCAATCTTGTTCATCTTCAAACTCCGATATTCTTTTTACCAGTATCCGAAAGTGGATACCTCAACGCGGCGAATTATGGAGTTTTACTACGATGGCTGCACTACATACTTAGTGATGATGTGTAACGTAAAGTACGTAGTTCCACTACAGCCACTACATCATCTTACAGGGCATCGCCCGAGCGCATCGGCGTGGGCCAACTCAGACTCAGCCTCGCACCACCACTGGGCGCATCGTGAATGCTGACTGCGCCGCCGTGGCCGCGCATAATCATGGCCACAATTGCCAGCCCCAGACCAAATCCGCCAGTGGCTTTGTTGCGGCTGCCTTCCAGCCGCGTAAACGGTTGCAGCAGGCGCGCACGGTCTTCCACTGGGATGCCCTCGCCACTATCGTCGATATGCAGCGTGGCCGTACCGTCCTGCCAGAGCAAGGTCAGATGAATCTGTTTACCACCATAACGGCGGGCATTCGAGAGCAGATTGCCTACGGCGCGGCCAAAGTAATAGCTATCCACGTCAAACAGCGGGCTGGGCTGGCCGGTGGCATTGTCCAGCGTCGGCTCGGTGCCATCGAGCGTATATTCGTTCAGCAAACGCTGCAGCCACGGTACGATTTCTAGCGGCTGCACCTCCATGCGCAATTGCGGGCTATCGAGGCTGGACATCGTCAACCATTCGTCAATCAGCTGATCGATCTGCCCCAGATCACGCTCGATGCCAGCCACTTGCGATTCACTATTAGCCCCGGCCTTGATCGCCTCTAGCCGATAGCGCAAGCGCGCAAGCGGGGTGCGCAAATCGTGCGAGACGGCATCAATCATGGCGCGGCGCGAGGCGGTGAGCTCCTCGACATCGTGCGCCATGCGGTTAAAGTTGGAGCCCAACGCCGCCAGCGGCGAGCTGTCTTCCAGGTTGACGCGCACGGAGAAATCGCCCGAACCCAGCCGGCGGCTTTGCCGGATTACCTGAATCAGATCGCGCCAGAATGGCCGCAGCCATAACCAAGTGGGGATCCCCAGCGCCAGACACATCAGCACCAGCGCCAGAATATCCATCCATGAAATGCCGTCGAGCGACTCCAGAAACGAAATCGGCCCCAGCACGACCATCTGCTGCGTTTTATGAATACGGTGCAAATACAGGCCGCGATCACGCAATAAGATAATATCGCCGCGCTGCAATGAAGCCTGATTTTCTTCCGACAGCACATAGGCATCGAGCGCCTCGATCTCCACCGGCACCGGCAATTTGCCGCGCAGCCGCGATGCTTCGTCATGCCACATCGATTGCGGCAGATCGCCCAGCTCTTTCTCGATCAGCGATACAGTCGACAGAAACATATCGCTCAGATAGCGCTGATTGGTGCGCTCGATCATCTGCTTGTAAAAACCGCCAATCAGCAAGGATGAAGCGAGAAAACACAGCACGACGGTGAGGTAAAAACGGATGAAAACTTGGCGCATCATGGACTCATTTCAATCATTGCACTGCGATCCATTCAGACCACATCAACTCGCGAAGCGAGGCTCCCTCTCAAGGAGAGGGCGGGGGGAGTGGGAATAGAGCATGAGGCGGCAATCGACAGCATTAGCTCTAGGGCTCGGCTTTGCCGAGAACTGCAATGGCAAAAAACAACATACCCCGCCGCGTATATCACTCCTCCTGCCACCAGATATCAGCCGCAAACAGATACCCCTTGTTGCGGATGGTTTTGATTTTCAGCGGGTCGAGCGGATCGTCGTCCAGCTTTTTGCGCAGGCGCGAAATGGCCACGTCCATGCTGCGATCCAGCCCATCGTATTCGATGCCGCGCAGTTTTTTCAGCAAATGATCGCGGCTGAGAATCTCGCCAGCGTGGCTGGCCAGCTCCCACAGCAGGTCAAAATCGCTGGTCGATAGCCCCATCGGCGCGCCACGGTATTTGGCGCTGCGGTTACGTGCATCAATCTGCAGCTTGCCAAAATTGAGCACCGACTGATCTTTCGCCGGTGCAATCGCCAGCAAATCGGCGCCCTTTTGCCCCACATGGCGCAAATGCGCGCGGATGCGCGCCAGCAAGACCGACGGCGGCGTGGTTTTGACCACATAATCGGTCGCGCCAATTTCAAAGCCCAGAATCTGATTCATATCGCTATTGAGCGAAGTCAGCAGGATAATCGGGCCAGTGTAAAACTCGCGCAGCTCGCGGCACAGCGTCAAGCCGTCTTTGCCGGGCAGCATGATATCGAGCAGAATCAGCTCGGGCGGATCAGCCCGGACACGATCAATCACCTGCAAACCATCGGGCAATACATCCACCGAAAACTCGAACGAGCGTAAAAAGCCGCCAATCAGCTCGGCCAGATCAGCGTCGTCCTCAACAAACAATACCCGCGTGTTCATGCAGTTATATCCCTTGCAATGTGTTTCAAAGCCTGTGCCACCCCGGTGGCATCATGGCAAATGGTGGCAAATTCAAAACGCCGGATCTGCTCGCCCAGCCGGATATCACACCCGGCCAGATCAACGCCCAGCAGCTCGCCAGCGCCGATGACACTGGCGGCGATCAGCTCGGCCTCCTGCGCCAGCGTCAGCGCCGCAGCACTTTCCCATTCATCGCCCTCAACCCAGCCCATGCGGCCAAATCCGGCAATCAGGCGCGCCCGACGCGGCCACAGTCGCCAGACGGAAAAATCGCTCATGTCCAGACAAGCGGCCAACTGGGGATTGTAACGCGCCAAGCGCGCAGCGAGCAGCTCATCCGGCGCTACAGGCTGCAAATCGCCCAGAATGGTCAATCTGGCCTTCTCCAAGGCCATGTCATCGTCGTGCAGCAGCACGCTCACTTTATGGTCCTGCAGGATATTTTGCGTGTGTTCGGCCAGACGGCTGATCATCACGAGCGGTCGCCCCGCTTCGTCGGCCACCGTGGGCAGCCACGACACATGAGGATAGCCCGGCATGTGCGCGGAATGAGTCGCCAAAGCCAGCATGCGGCTGCGACGGATCAGGGCCATGACTTCGGGCCACAACATAGCGGTTTCTCCTTAGTAAGCGCCGATTTTACTCACAGCAGCGCCGCAGCGCTGCGCTTTCGCGCCAGCAGGGTGATGCAGGCAACACATCGTGCGAGGCCAGCTGGACTGCGGCGCTGAACTAGGGGCTGAGCGGCGCGCCACCCAGCGCTTTGTAAACTTCAACGCTGGCCAGCGCCAGCTGATAGCGCTGCAGCACAAGCGCATGCTCAGCGGCTTGTCGGCGTGCGCTGGCATTGAGCACGGCATCAAACGCCACGGCACCGGCAGCGTAGCGCAAACGGGTTTGCTGCTCGACCTGCCGGGTTTCGCTGGCGATAGACTGCAGCCTAGGCACTTGCGCCTGCCACTGGGTCCGGCTGGCCAGCGCGCTTTCGACTTCCTGCAATGCCAGATAGAGCTTTTGCCGATATTCGATCACGGCAGCTTCGTAATCGGCGGCGCTGCTTTTGCGCGCCAGTGCCATCTCATTGAACTGGATAAAGGGCAAGGCCAATCCTGCGCCCAGCGAAGCAACCGGGTTGGCGATGAAGCTGAGCAATTGCTGACTGCTGCCACCCAGGCTGCTGGTGAGCGATAGCGCCGGATACCAATTTTTGCGCGCCACCTGCAGATCGGCAAAGCTGGCTTGCAATCTGGCGGTTGCGGCGGCCAGATCGGGGCGATGATCGAGTACTTCGGCAGGCAGACCCAGCGCGATAGCAGGAAACTGCTCGGGCAACATCGCAGCAATCTCTGCGCCTGCCTGCGGGGCCTGCCCCAGCAGAACGCCCAATTGCCAGCGGCTTTTGGCCAGCGCCAGCTGCGCCTGGGCGAGCGCATTTTCCTGCTGCGTGGTATTGCTGCGCGCCTGATTCAGATCTAGCCCGGAGACAACACCCGCACTGTAGCGACGCTCGACCATGGACTGCGTCTCCCGCGCGCGCTGCAGATCATCCTGCGCCAATTGCAGCGCATCCTGATCGCGGGCGATGGCCCAGTAGGCACTGGCAACGCTGGTGGCCACTGTCAACTGCAAGGCGGCCAGCTCGGCGGCGCTGGCCTGCTCGCGCCAGCGCGCCGCTTGCTGCTGATCGGCCAGCTTGCCCCATAAATCGACTTCCCAGGAAAAGCCCAGACTGGCGCTGCCGGATTCGCCACGATAGCGTGCAGGGTCTAGCGCCCACGATGCGCCCTGATTCAGCCCCAGCGAAGCATTGGGACGCCGGGCCAGCCCGGCTTTGTCGACGGCAAAACCAGCCTGCCGCAGGCGGATGGCAGCCAGCGCCAGATCGGCGTTGTGAGCCCGGGCGCTGCCCTGCAGCGCAATCAGCTGCGGATCGGCAAAGCCCAGCCAGAAAGACTGATCCGCTGCCGGATCAATCAGCGGATCAATCGCCACATCAGTCGCCGCGGGTGCAGGCGTACTAGCGCTCGCCGACTGCCATTGCGCAGGCAGCGCTACTGCAGGCACTTGCCAGCCTGCGGAGGCGCAAGCGCCGAGCAATATCGGCAGAGCCAGAGAAGTTAAAAGTCGCATTTTCATTGTTTATCCGGCTTATTCACGTGACAGCGCTTCAATCGGTGCCAGCTGCGCAGCCCGGCGGGCCGGCAAAAAGCCGAACACCACGCCCACCACGCTGGCACACAGCACCGCCGTGGTGATCGAGCCCAGCGAAAACATCATCTGGAAATCCTTGACCAGCATATTGACCACCCAGCCCAGCAAGGCCGAGAGCGCTACACCGATGGCCGCCCCCAGCAGGCACACCACAATCGCTTCGATCAGAAACTGGATACGAATATCGGCTTGCCGCGCGCCCACCGCCATGCGGATGCCGATTTCATGCGTGCGCTCGGTCACCGAAACCAGCATGATATTCATCACCCCGATGCCGCCCACCACCAGCGAAATCACGCCAATCAGCATCAGAAACAATTTGATGCTATTGGCCGAGCTCTGGAATGATTCCATCATGTCCTGCATATTGCGCGAGTACACATCCTGCTTGCCATGCCATTGCGCCATGCGCGCCATCAGGGCGTTTTCAGCCGCTTTGAGCGGCGCATCGGCCTTGATCTGTACGGTAATACGGCTAAAGTGCTGCTGGCCAAACATGCGGCTGGCCGCTGTGGTGTAAGGCACCCACACTTCCAGCATGCCGCTGCTGCCAAAGCCCATCGATTTTTCTTCGGCCACCCCGATGACCTGCACCGGCATATTGCCTAGCAAAATCACCTCGCCAATGCCTGAGCTACCCTCGCCAAACAGCTTTTTCTGCGTTTCAGCGCCAATCACCGCCACCTGCGATTGCCGCCGTACATCGTCATCGCTAAACACTGTGCCTTGCTGCATGGCCTGATTGCGCAAGCTGAAAAACGCCGGGGCCACCCCATGGATGGTCGTGGCGACATCGACACTTCTGAATCGGGTGCGCATACCCTGCGAGGTAATCGGCGTAACGGCCTGCACATAGGGCTCGGTCATGATCAGCGCCAGATCGCCCTCGCGCAAGGAAGTGACGCTTTGCGCCTTGTCATCGCTGATGTCGGTGCCGGGCAGAATATCGAGATTATTCACGCCAAGGCTGGCGAAGTTTTTCAGCACCGATTCTTCCATCCCGTCGCCCAGCGCTACAATCGATACCACCGATGAAATGCCGATAATAATCCCCAGCATGGTTAGCAAGCTGCGCATCCGGTTGGCCAGCAGCGCACGGAAAGCCATGGCCAGCGCCTCGCGCCAGCGCCCCAGCAAAGCCTGCGGCGTGGTGTCCTGCGGTGGCGGGGCCGGGCTATCGGCGGGCAGGCGCACTTCATCGCGCACCGGATTGGGCTGATCGGCAATGATTTTGCCGTCGCGGATTTCGATAATCCGGTCGGCCTGCGCCGCTACTTTGGCGTCGTGTGTCACCAGAATGACGGTATGCCCCTGCTGATGCAGCTCTTTCAGAATCTGCAGCACGTCGGCACCGCTGCGCGAATCAAGCGCGCCAGTGGGCTCGTCGGCCAGAATCACTTCGCCGCCATTCATCAGGGCGCGCGCAATCGACACGCGCTGCTGCTGCCCGCCCGAGAGCTGGCGCGGGCGATACTGCAAACGCTCGCCCAAGCCCAGCCGCTGCAGCAGCATAGCCGCGCGCTGCTGGCGCTGCGCCACCGGCATGCCTGCATAAATGGCCGGAATCGCCACATTATCCAGCGCGCTCATCGCCCCCAGCAGGTGATAACGCTGGAAAATAAAACCAAAATGATCGCGGCGCAGCGCGGCCAGCTCGTCCGCATTCAGCTCGCCCACTTCGCGGCCATTAAAGCGGTAAGACCCCGCCGACGGGCTATCGAGCCCGCCCAGAATATTCATCAGCGTTGATTTGCCCGAGCCCGACTGGCCAATGATGGCCACCATTTCGCCAGCATCGATGCGCAGCTGGATATCGTCCAGAATGCGCACGGTTTGCTCGCCCGCCGGAAACTCGCGCGTAACGCCGCACAATTCAATCACCGGCACCGACATTAGCGGCCCCGCCGCTCAGGTTGCGGCTGGGGCGAGCTTTCTGGCGCGCCCATCACCACTTTTTCGCCTTCTTTGAGGCCGGATTTCACCTCGGCCACAATATTGCTACGCAAGCCGATCTGCAGCTGGCGCTCGCTGATTTTGCCCTCGGCATCGAGCACTTTCACGGTGTATTGCTCACCTGCGCCGGTTTTTTTGCCCAGCGCCCCCACCGGCACGGTCAGCACATTATTGGCCTGCGCCAGAATAAAGGTCACTTGCGCGGTCATCTGCTGGTGCAGCACACCTTGCCGATTGGGCACCAGCGACAGCGCATTATAAAAAATGGCGTTATTGATGGTTTGCGGGCTGGGCTCCAGCCCCAGCACCTGCGCCCGGATTTTGGTATCGGGGTCGCCCAGCACCGAGAAATACAGCGGCGTGCCGGTCTTGATGCGCACCACATCGGCCTCGGCCACCTGCGCCTGAATTTTCATCATGTCCATATCGGCCAGCGTCAGAATGGTGGGAGCCGACTGGATGGCATTCACCGTCTGCCCCTCTTTCACCGCAATTGACGCCACCACGCCATCCATCGGCGCCACAATCCGCGTAAAGCCCAGATTGGTTTTGGCCTTGTCGCGCTTGATCTCGGCCTGGCGCAGCTGGGTGCCCAGCTGAACGATTTCAGCTTGCCGCATTTTCACATTAATCTGCGCCGCCTCCAGCTCGCGGCGTGGTGTGGCATCGCCCTCGATCATGGTTTTCTGCCGCGCCAGCTCAAGATGCGCTTCTTGCAGCGCCAATTGCTTGATGGTTTGCTGCGCTTGCAGCCCCTCGATCGACATTTGTGCTTCGTCAAAATCATTTTGCGACACGCTCGGGTCGATCTCGGCCAGCAAATCGCCTTTTTTCACCCTGTCGCCCAGCTTGACCAGCAGACGCTGTATCTGCCCGGAAGCCTGCGCGCCGACATCGACCGTTTTGGCCGCTTCCACCTTGCCCGTGGCCAGCACCGATACCTCAACATCGCCGCGCTTGACCACGCTGCTCACCACCTGGCTGGCCGGGTCTACTTTATCCCGCCCAAACAACCAATACGCCCCCGCCGCCAGCGCAATCAGCAGCAGCCAGCGCACAAAGCCAAGGCGAGCCCACACACGGGCCAGAGGCGACAACACGGACATGGTTTACTCCAGACAGGATTGACACAACAAACAGATCACAGCACCAGCTGCATCGCAAGACCAACCGGCCGCCAAAGCATAGCGCAATTGTGCAGCGCAAAGCTGTGCCAGATTACCATTTAATGCAGCTGGAATAGCAAGATTCAACGTTGAATGGGTATATGGCTGCAGATCAATTACAGATTTATCTGCAGCCATATACCCATCGCATGATGGCGATATTCAGATTGTGTGTTGGTATGGCCAGATGGTGTGATTTATTGATGAAAAATAATGATCGCAGGGGGTTAGGCGGTTTTATGCCGCGTCGACCAAGGTCAGCCTAGGCCAGCGTTGCAGGAAGCGCTTTTGCGCCAGACGCGCCTGAAACTGCGCCAGCGAAACGCGGGCGCTGTTGTGCCGCAGTCGCAACGCAAATAGATCGGCCAGCCCGGTGTCGCCGTGCGCCAGCACAGGGGCCCAAATGTGCAGCTGGTCGGCCTCATCGAGCGACACACCTACCGCCGTGGCGGTTTCTGGCCAGCTAACCATCCCGGCCAAGGTGGAGGCAAACGGCGCAAAGCGGCGGCCATCTTCGCCGCGATACCAGTGATGCACCCCGGCCTGATTGGTCACATCCCAGTCAAACTGCGGCGTGCGCTGCGCCAATTGGGCTTGCAGCGCCTGATCGCGCTCTGCGCTGGAGTCGGCGGCATCCCAATACACCAGGTCGATTTCATCCGGCTCAAAATCTATGCCATGTATATGGCTCCAGACCAGATTGCGAATAGCTCCGGCGGCAATACACCACTGGGGTAATTGCAGCTCGCGCGCGGTGTGCAAGGCGGCCAGCAGGCTGGGGCTGGTTTTGACGCTGCTGATGATGCGCGCAGCGTATTCGGCGCGGGTTTGCTCAGGCGTGGTTTTGGGTGCCGGTTTTCCCGTGGCCGCCAAGGCCGGATCAGCTCGCATCGGGCTCACCGCACACCTCGGCCAGCACATTGCGCAGCCAGCGATGCGCCGGATCGGCATCCATGCGCGGGTGCCATTGCATCGACACGGTGATCTGCGGCAGCGCAACTGGCAGTGCAAAAGTATGCAACCCGGCGCGCAGCTGGCGGGTGTGGCGCTCGGGCACGGCGGTGATCAGATCGGAATCGCGCACCAGCGCCAGCGCGGTGGCAAAACCGCCCACAAAGCAGGCAATCTGCCGGCTCAGCCCCAGCAGCTGCAGCGCTTCATCAACCAGCCCGGTTTCCTGCTCGCGCCGCGAGACCAGAATATGCTGCCCGGCAGCGTAGCGCTGCGGCGTGATGTCCTGCTGGCTCAAAGCATGCCCCAGCCGCACCACGCCAACAAAATGATCACGAAATAGCGCGCGGGTGCGCAGATCGGGGCGCGTGTGGACGGTGACCACGCCGGTTTCCAGATCAACACGCCCCTGCTGCAATGCGCTGTCGTTCAGATCGGATTTCTGCACAAAGCGCAGCCGCACGCCGGGCGCTTGCGCATGCAGCCGCGCCAGCAAGGCGGGGCCGAAATTTTCCACAAAGCCATCGCTGCAGCGCAGCGCAAATGTCCGCGTTAGCGTGTGCAGATCCGGCGCGGTGGCCGGGCGCAAGGCGGACTCGACTTGCTGTACCAGATCGGCCACCGATTCGCGCAGCTGCAAAGCCCTGGGGGTGGGCACCATGCCGCGACCGGAGCGCACCAGCAAAGGATCGCCCGTGGTGTCGCGCAGGCGCGCCAGCGCGCGGCTCATGGCCGACGGGCTTAAATGCAGGCGGCGTGCCGCACTCGCCACGCTACCCTCGCTGAGCAAGGCATCCAGCGTAATCAGCAAATTGAAATCAGGTGGTGTCATGCGCCTATTCTAATCCCGCCAGCGGCGGCACAACACCCAAAGATAGCGCCAGACGCACGGATCAAGTGCAAACCATGCGCCTTCCGCCTGCTGTGGCGGGCGGATAAGGTTATAGCCATCAGCCAGCCACCGGAGAGCTCATCATGAGTACGCCTGATTCTGCACCCAACGCGATACCCGCCCCTATCCACCAGTCGCCCCACCAATGCGCCCCCCAACCCGCACACCAGTCGGCACACCACTTGGCCGCAGCCCAGCTGGCATTGGCGCTATCTACCCTGCTGGCCTCGCTGGGCATCAGCATTGCCAATGTGGGCTTGCCCGCGCTGGCGCAGGCTTTTGCAGCCTCTTTTCAAGCCGTGCAATGGGTGGTGCTGGCTTATCTGCTGGCGATTACCAGCCTGATTGTGGGCGTGGGGCGGCTGGGCGATCTGCTGGGGCGGCGCAAACTGCTGCTGATTGGCCTGCTGCTGTTTTCGCTGGCATCGCTGGCTGGCGGCATGGCCAGCAATCTGGCGCTGCTGATTGCCGCACGTTTTGTGCAGGGGCTGGGCGCGGCGATGATGATGGCGCTGTCGATGGCGCTGATTGGCGAAACGCTCGGATCAACCAAAGCAGGCCGCGCGATGGGGCTGCTGGGCAGCATGTCGGCGGTAGGCACCGCGCTGGGGCCATCGCTGGGCGGGGTCTTGATTGATGCGCTGGGCTGGCGGGCTATTTTTCTGCTCACCGCACCGCTGGGTATGCTGGCCTTGCTGCTCGCCTGGCGCTATTTGCCCGCCGCACCGCCAAGCGAAAAACTGGCCACATCCCGCTTTGATTACACCGGCACCCTGCTGCTGGCGGCCACACTAGCCGCGTATGCGCTGGCGATGACGCAGGGCCAATTTGGCCGCAGTAATCTGGGCTGGCTAACGCTGGCGGCGGCCGGGCTGGCGCTGTTGGTCTGGCAGCAAAAACGCAGCGCTGCACCGCTGATCCAGTTGGCGCTGTTTCGCCAACACGCGCTGGCTGCCAGCCTGATCATGAACGGCATTGTGGCCGCACTGGTGATGACGCTGCTGGTGGTTGGGCCTTTTTATCTGGCGCAGGCATTCGGGCTCAATGTGAGACAAACCGGCTTGGTGCTGGCCATCGGCCCCGCCGTGGCAGCGCTGTGCGGCGTCCCCGCTGGCTATGTGGTGGATCATCTTGGTGCGGCCAAAATCACCCGGCTGGCGCTGCTGGGCCTATTTGGCGGCACGCTGGCACTATCGCTGATGCCGCTGCACTGGGGGCTGGCCGGCTATATCGCGCCCGTGGTGCTGATCACGGCCAGCTACGCATTTTTTATGGTGGGCAACAACACCGCCACACTGGCCAATATACCGGCCACGCAGCGCGGCCTGATTTCTGGCTTGCTTAATCTATCGCGCAATCTGGGGCTGATCAGCGGCGCATCGCTCATGGCCGCCGTATTTGCCTGGGCGTCGCAGCAAGCCAGCCACACCAGCGCGCAAACCGCCGCCAGCGGCATGCACACCACCTTCCAGCTCGCCACCGCACTGGTCGCGATAGCGCTGGTAATTGCGTTCAGGATGCGGGGGCGGGATTGATGGTGAGCGAAGGAGCAATCTTAATAAGAGAGCGCCAATTCAAGGATATGCGGAGCAACAATCGAAAAGCCTTGCATGCATCAGCAATCCTCGTCGATGTACCGCAGGAAAATGCGAGGATTCAAATAAAGTGATTAGGGATGTTGAGTACCCTCAGCTTCGACCCATAAGCCCGGAAACAGGTAACGAAACAAGTGAATCGGTACATTGAGCTTAAACGGCGCTTGCAGTCCTTCCGACGTAATGACGCCTAGTGTACGTAGGTCTTTGATGACACGATCTTGTGTTCGCTCAGAGTCCCCACCAAGCAATTGGCGAAACTCTGGTTTAGATGTTGGCCCGACGTTCAGTAGGTATTTGAGTGCAGTCAGGCTGTTGAGCTTCATCAGGGAAGGCGTCTCTGCGGAGATCGATTCGGCCAGCAGCATTTTGTGGATGCGCTCCTCCAGTCCTTGCAAATCCAGCATCCTCGCCATGAATTCCACCTGATCCAGACAAACATCAAGCATGAAGTCGATGAAGCCGATTAAATGCCTCTCGGATAAATTACCCCGGCCATCCAAATCTCCCTCACGCGGATGATCTGCCAGCGCCAGTGTCTGGTAGTAACGTTCTTGCTGGCGAGCCAATCCACGCATGGGTGACCAGACTCCTCTGGTTAGACCCAAAGCAAACAATCCGGCGTGCGAATGCAGGCGCACAGCACGGCCATTGCCATCGCCGAACGGATGAAGCCACGCTAGCCGATGATGGGCGGCAAAGATGGCGATCAGCGCACGCGGCGCACGTTGTTCGAAGCGATAACCCTCCCATAGTTTCACAATGAATTTGTCCAAGTGCAGGTGACTTGGAGGAATGTGCTGACCGACCTGAACATCGTGATGGCGGAAGACACCTGGCTGGACTTCCTCGCTCCAGTCCGAGCCATCTGCCTTTTTGCCGTGTGCCATTCGATCTTCAATGGGCAAATGTTGGTACATGGCTCTGTGCGCAGCCTGAATAAAAGCAGCATTGAAGTAATCGGGAATTTCTCCCAAATGTTCGAACCCCGAGACGCGAGCTTCGATTTCTTGCTCGGCCCGCATACATGCCACAGCGGCACGCTGTTTGCGTGCCTCATCCGGCCTATCAGAAAAATCCTCCTGCAGCGCCTGTTGAATGAGTAGGGTGTGCTGCCCTTCGATCTTATTGGTGTAGTAGGAGTTCATTGGACGCAATGCTTCGGCCAGCACTGCTCGCAGGCCACGAGGTATTTCCTGTCGGTCTGCTCGGCGTACCAGTTCGGCGGCCTTATCTTCCAGTTCTCGCAAGCCTTTTGCGCTCGAACTAGGTAATAGCGGCATCATCGAGTTTGGATCGGTGTACATTGAAATTCCTGTCGCATTATTTGGCGAAAAATTTGGCGAAGTTTTTTGCGAACAATTTTATGAGCTAAACATATGTTTTATAACATGTTAATGCTTTTTTATCGTTTTTTCTTCGCACATTTTGGCGAAATTATTTATGCAATTTTCGCACCTTCTTACCAGCACGTATAGCGAGAACATCACCTTACTATCAGTGAAGAATATGAACACGCATTACCGGCGCGCGGCTTATGAGCATTCCCGCCAGCTCATCGAGCGGATTGACGAATTGCAGATCGATTGAGCAGCCCGTATTGACGCACATTTCAATCAGCAGGGCAGCCGCCTGCCACGCGCGGACGCGGCCATCTACAAAGTGCTGAGCCTGCTACCTGGCCACCCGGTATTGAGAGTGAAAGAAGTCCGCAAATTGCTCGGCGTCACCTTCCCCGCCGCCAACAAGGCGATAGGCGATCTGGAAACTATGGGCATTTTGCGCAAAGTGAAACAACAAAGCCGCAACCGGATATATCAGCCGCATGAGATTCTGAACGCGATGCTCACGAGCATGGACATCATCCTCGACCAAGCCCAAAACCCAAGGGTTGGGTGAAGATAGTGGTCAGAATTGTTGATTTTGTTGGCATGGACAAAGTTACTTAAAAAGCGTAGCTGAGAAGCTCTGGCGGCTACGAACCAAATAACGGCGACACACAAACCATTACAGGGATGCGCAGCATGGGCAACTCGAAAAACCTCAATTCGAAAGTTAACCTTTAAAATTCAATGATTTACTGAGCAATTATCCATACCAACAGGGGTTTTTCGAGGTGTCCATCACTGACCTGCTAGCTACCGTGCGAGCCATGATTTCACAAGTTAATAGCATTCAGGAGTTGGGATTGATTGGTAAGGCGTAATCACGCGCAAACTAAAACAACGCACTTTAAACTGCAAGAATTATCGCATGCCGCAGCAGGACTTGACTTGGAGGCAGCCCATCATGGCAATAATGAAACGCTACATCTTTGGCAAGCCAAACCAACACTAGACTTCAATACCACATCATTTACCCAAAGAATTTCTTTGCTTCTATGCAGGAAATCGCTTGAGTACAAGCCATGTCACAGTTTCTTCTAATTTTTATTGAGCACCTCAAAAGTTACAGGTAAGCTCTCATATACATATATAACGAAAGCAGTACGCGAAGCTGTTAATAGTCAACAAAAATAATCAATAGTCGAATTATAATAATGGTTTTCACCCTCAAAATGAAAAATCTCAAATATATTGAAATTAACACCAATGCATTATCTCTCATATAAAAGCTACAAACCCAGATAAAACAAGCAATAAATACATCAAAGATAAAAAGGCAAAAACAATGAAACTAGAAAAAATTCAATTCGGAGAAAAGCCATTCAGAAAATTGAGAAACATAACAATTGAGATCGCCCCAAGGATAACGGTCATTGCTGGACACAATGGAATTGGAAAATCTACGATACTAGGACTAATAGCTAACTGTTCAGGACTTTCTCGAGGAGAAAAAAGTCTATTTGGAACTACTTACCAATCAAACTTCCAAGAAGCATTTTATCTAGATTATTTTGCAGATTACGATAAATACATTCAAGAAACCACAAGCACTCCGAAAAAAAACATCCCTAAGGTGACATTAGAGTATTCAAATGATGATGGTAGCAAATTACAAAAATCCTGCTCAGTAAGCTTGCAAAAGAAAACAATTTCAACCATGCAATACAAATCGCACATGATAAAGGTTCCCAAAGAAAGCAAGATAAGGGAGAAAAACACTCAAGAGTGTGCGATGGAGACAGTGGCCCTTTTCCACGAAAGTATAGCCACCCCAACAAAAAAAGAAAATAACCACCAAATAGATGTTTGGCGTTTGCGAATAATCCCAAGAACTCTTGCAAAATCGCCTTCAACAGACATCGACAATGAGCCAAGTGATGAATTTTATCTATCAGAACTTAGTACAACAAAAACAAATAGCTCAGAATCAGGAAAAATTCCAATTCCTACACTATATCTAGGAATGAGCAGAATGGCTCCAATTGGAGAATTTGAAGACGATCAAATAGAGAAGAGAAAAGCAATAAAATTCAATGAGCAAGATAAAGACTTCATTCATGAATCTTTTAATCATGTCCTCAGTTTCAACAAAGGAGCTGAAGACCACTTGGTACTTCACTCTTTTGCAAAATCGAGAAAGAAGTCATATCTCCCAACATTTGACAATCATGATACATTTGCTATTTCTCTTGGACAAGACTCATTAAGCTCAATCATCACTGCTCTCGCCTCCTTTAATCAATTAAAAAGAGAACAAAGTGAAAATTACAAGGGCGGAATTTTAGTAATTGACGAAGTTGATGCAGGATTTCACCCTCGGGCACAAGAAAAATTAATAGACCTTTTATCAAAAAAAGCAAGGGAACTTAACTTGCAAGTAGTAATAACAACGCATTCATTAACGGTAATTAAAAAAATTCTAAGTGAAAATGATCGACCTGGAAATAAGGTCAACAATGTTATCTACCTACAAGACACCAGATTTCCAAGGGCGATGGAAAATCCAACCTATACAAAAATAAAATATGACATGCTTGGACTTGTAAGTCCGTCAACCGACAAAAATATCATAAAGATTTACTTGGAGGATGACGAGGCCAAATTTTTTCTTGAGCGACTTCTCTCCTCAAAGTCAATATCAAACCACGAAGCTAGTTTTGGAACAGACATTGAATTAATCCCACTATCAGTTGGATCAAATATATTAATGAACCTCTGCGCTGGGGACAGTTATTTTAAGCAAGTTGTAATTATTCCAGACAATGATGTTTCTACAGAACAGAAAAACCGTAAACTTATTGAAGACAATAAGAACATTTGCCCACTACCTGGAAATGACGCTTTTAATGAGAACACGCCACCACAGGAAAGAACGCCGGAGGCAATCATTTATAACTATCTAAAAAGCAAAACCGACTTCAATCTATCTGAAAATGCTGCTTTCTGGTATAATATCAATAAGGATTACACAACCGATTACGTCATAGATCGGGTGCTAACCATTGATCTAAGCACTACAAATGATAAAAAACATCGTGAAATAATGAAGGCTTGGTTTAACCATAACAGAGATTTTATAGGTCAAGCACGCATAGTAGAATCTTGGTGCAGCGAGAACTCAACCTCAACCGACACCTTTATATCAGAACTTACGACAGCAATTGATACAGCAACTCGATGCTCAGTTAAACGCTAAACATTAATTATTAGGTAATATATGGCTGGCCACTCAAAACCTCTAACACCGTTAAGATACCCTGGCGGGAAAGGGGCATTTGCGCCATTCATAAAGTCAATTATTGAATGCAACAAACTGAAAGGGGGTCATTACTTAGAGCCATTTGCAGGTGGTGCTGGGGTAGCATTAGACCTACTTTTTAATGATTATAGCCAAGAAATTCACATAAATGATCTAGATCCTGCAATTTATTCTTTCTGGCATGCCATCGTTAATACCTCAAAAGATTTTCTTGACTTACTATCTTCAACACCTATTAGCATTAATGAATGGCACAAACAAAAACAAATCATTAATGCGCCGCACTGCCACTCCACATTAGAGCTTGGGTTCGCTGCTTTTTTCTTGAATCGAACAAATAGATCAGGAATTCTTAAAGGCGGAGTTATCGGTGGAAAAAAACAAGATGGGATATACAAACTCTGTGCACGATTTAACAAAGAAAAACTTGCGGCTAGAATAAGAAAAATTTCAGCGCACGCCAGTCAAATCCATGTTTATAATCAGAACGCAGTGGATTTAATTAATAAAGTGACTGACTTCATCCCCGAAAACTCACTAATTTATCTAGATCCGCCTTATTACAATAAAGGGCAAGGGCTTTACAGAAACTTCTACACTCATGATGATCACGTTAGCATCTGCAGAGCTCTAGCTAAAATAGATAGAAAGTGGATTGTCTCTTACGATAGTTGCATCCAGATAAAAGACATATATAGTATATATCGTCAAGACGAATATGCTTTGAGTTACTGCGCATATAAAAAAACCAAAGGAGCAGAGATCATGATTTACGGCCCCACGGTTCTCGAACCGATTGAATCACAACTAAAAACTCACTCACCATAATCCAATAAGCAGACCTGCTTACCTTGATTTATTATTTTTTAGAAAGTAACTTCATTTACTAAAACTCAGATAATTAATCCATAACTGACTTTGAATGACTGTAAATGATTATTTTTCTAAAAGGTTAGTATTTGCGACCTACTTGCCTAATATAGCGCTTCAAAAATTCAGCCACCGCATGCGGTGGCTGAATTTTTGAAGCGCAATTACGAAAACTATTACACGTCGAGATTCCGTGCCACCAGCGCGTTTTGCTCGATGAAGTGGCGGCGGGGTTCTACTTGGTCGCCCATCAGCGTCGTGAACACTTCGTCGGCGGCAATTGCGTCGCCGATGTTTACTTTCAGCAGGCGGCGCACGGTGACGTCCATCGTGGTTTCCCATAGCTGCTCGGGGTTCATCTCGCCCAAGCCTTTATAGCGCTGGATGCTCATATTGCGGCGTACTTCGGCCAGCAGCCAGTCCAGCGCTTCTTTGAAGTTGCGCACCGGCTGGGTGTGGTCGCCACGGCGGATGATGGCTTTGTCGCCGATCAGGCCCAGCAGCATTTCGGCCATGCGCTTGATTTGCGCGTAGTCGCCCGACAGGATGAAATCGTTGTCGATATATTGCATCGTGGTCACGCCGTGCAGGTGGCGGGCGATGCGAATCTGGTAGCCCGCTTCTACCGGCTCTACCACAAAGGTAAAGGCCGGGTGCTTCACGGCATCGGCCAGGCGGTTGGCCGAGTCTTGCGCGGCGGCTTCGCTGTCCAGGCTGAGCGGCAGCATGGTGAGCATAGCGTTCAGAATCATCGGGTCGATAAAGCGGCTTTCGCGCTCGATCACCGCTTCGGTGACGAAATACTGTTTCGCCAGCGTTTCCAGCGCTTCGCCAGAGATGCCGTCTTGATCTGCACCATTTGGTAGCAATTCGGAGCCATCCATGGCGGCGCGCAGCAAGTATTGCTTCAGCTCTTGCTCGTCTTTCAGATAGGTTTCGCGCTTGCCTTGCTTCACTTTGAATAGTGGCGGCTGGGCGATATAGATATAGCCGCGCTCGACTAGCTCGGGCAATTGGCGGTAGAAGAAGGTGAGCAGCAGTGTACGGATGTGCGAGCCGTCCACGTCCGCATCCGTCATGATAATGATGCGGTGGTAGCGCAGTTTTTCGATATTGAAATCGTCTTTACCAATGCCGCAACCGAGCGCGGTAATCAGCGTACCGACTTCCTGGCTGGCCAGCATACGATCAAAACGCGCACGTTCCACGTTCAAAATCTTACCTTTCAGCGGCAAGATGGCTTGGAATTTACGATCACGGCCTTGCTTGGCTGAGCCGCCGGCGGAATCACCCTCGACCAGATACAGCTCGGACAATTCCGGGTTTTTCTCCTGGCAGTCGGCCAGTTTACCCGGCAGGCCAAGGCCATCGAGCACGCCTTTACGGCGGGTAATCTCACGCGCTTTACGCGCCGCTTCGCGCGCACGCGCTGCATCGACGATTTTGCCGCAAATGATTTTGGCGTCGGTCGGGTTTTCCAGCAGGAAGTCGGCCAGCGCTTGGCTCACCACTTCATTCACCACCGGGGCGATTTCGCCGGAAACCAGCTTGTCTTTGGTCTGGCTGCTGAATTTTGGATCAGGCAGTTTGACGCTCAATACGCAGGTCAGACCTTCGCGCATATCGTCGCCGCCGGTTTCGACTTTGGCTTTTTTGGCAAAGTCGTGACTGTCAATGTATTGGTTCAGCGTACGCGTCATCACTTGGCGCAGCGCCGTCATGTGCGTGCCGCCGTCGCGCTGCGGAATATTATTGGTAAAGCACTGCACCGATTCTTGGTATGAATCATTCCACTGCATCGACACTTCGACGGTCATACCGTCTTTTTCGCCGATGGCGTAGAAAATATGCGGATGCAGGACGGTTTTATTGCGGTTTACATATTCAACAAAGCCGCGCACGCCGCCGGTGTAGTTGAAGTTTTCTTCCTTGCCGTGGCGGCGGTCGAGCAGCTGGATATTCACGCCATTATTCAGGAACGACAATTCGCGAATGCGCTTGGCGAGGATTTCAAAATGGAATTCGATCAGGCCAAAAGTCTCGACCGAAGCGAAGAAATGTACCTCGGTACCACGGCGGTCGGTGTCGCCAATCACTTTCAGCGGTGATACAGCTACGCCTTGGCGGAACTCCATCGAGTGAACTTTACCGTCCCTACGTATAGTCAGGCGCAGCCAGTCTGATAGCGCGTTGACAACCGATACCCCCACCCCATGCAAGCCGCCCGATACTTTGTAGCTGTTCTGGTCAAACTTGCCGCCAGCGTGCAGCTCGGTCATCACGATTTCAGCGGCGGAGCGCTTGAATTCGTCGTCTTCCTTGATCTGCGTGGGAATACCACGGCCATTGTCTTCGACCGAAATCGAGTTATCAGCATGAATAATGACTTTGATCGTGTCGCAATGCCCGGCCAGCGCCTCGTCAATGGCGTTATCCAGCACCTCGAACACCATATGGTGCAAGCCAGTGCCATCACCCGTGTCGCCGATATACATACCAGGGCGTTTGCGTACGGCTTCCAGACCCTTCAGGATACGGATACTGTCGGCGCCATATTCAGGCTGATTCACTTCGGGAAGATTATTTTCGCTCATAGGACTCTTGTATGTCAGGTGTGAGGAGTGAGGGGTTAGGTGCAGTCAGAGAGGGGTCGTGAGCGTGGCCGCTCCAACCCCTCGCCTAACACCTCTCACCTAGATACGCATCGGCATTACGATGTATTTGAAGTGCTCGTTATCGGGAATTGTGACCAGCACGCTGGAATTGACGTCACCGAAATAGCAATGCAGCGTTTCAACCGATAGATTGGTCAATACATCCAGCAGGTATTGGATGTTAAAGCCCACATCCAGTGGTTCGTGGCCATATACCACCTCTAGTTCTTCTTGCGCCTCTTCCTGCTCATTGTTGTTGCACAGGATTTTGAGCATATTGTCAGTCAGCACCAGACGCACGCCACGGAATTTTTCATTCGACAGAATGGCGGCACGCTGCATCGACGATAGCAGCGCCTGACGGTCAACATTAAGCAGGCGGGTATTGTTTTGCGGAATCACGCGGTTGTAGTCGGGGAATTTGCCATCGACTACTTTGCTGTGAATCACGATATTGCCAAAGCTGAATTTCACCTGATTGCTGGCGATGTCGATGGTGACTTCGTCGTCCACATCGGCGAGCAATTTATACAGCTCCAGAATCGTTTTGCGCGGCAAAATCACTTCGTTTTTATCAAACGAGCTAGTTAGCTCGGTGGAAGCAAAGCCCAAGCGGTGGCCATCGGTGGCCACCAGTTTGAGCAAATTGCCCTCAGTCACCATGAACATCCCGTTCAGGTAGTAACGAATATCTTGGTGCGCCATGGCAAATTGCACGCGGCTGAGCAGCGCTTTCAATTGGCCTTGCGGCATGCGCACGGTGGCGCGCAGATTGGTATCGACAGCCAATTGCGGGAAATCATTAGCTGGCAGGGTTTGCAGCGCAAAGCGGCTTTTGCCGGCCTTGATCGTCAAGCGGCCTTCAGCTTCTTCAAACGACACGACAGTTTTATCGGGAATGGCACGCAAAATGTCCGACAGCTTTTTCGCAGCCACGGTGATGGCAAAATCACCGCCGGAAAAGCCTTCCAACTGCTGGCTGCTAATCTGGATTTCAAGGTCGGTGCCGGTAAAGACCAAGCGCTCGCCTTCCTTTTTGATCAGCACGTTCGAGAGAATCGGCAAAGTATGTCTGCGCTCTACGATACCAGTTACGGTAGCCAGCGGTTTTAAGAGCGAATCGCGTTCAGCTTGCAGCAGTTGCATTTTCCCTCACCTATGAGTCCCAAATCGTTTAACAAAAAAAGTAGCCCAATTCTACCTGAAAACGGGCAATTGATCAGATTACGGCAGCGCAAAGCACCATAGGGTGTGCAAATCCTGCTTTGCGCACCGCGACCACATAAACCTTCAAATTATCCGGCCAGTCAGCGCGCAAATCCCTGCGGGATTTTCACGCGACTTCATCCAAATCAGGAACGCAACATCTGCAGCAGCACACTGTACTGATGCGCCATTTCCTGATCACTCTGGCGAAAATCCTGAATCGTTCGGCAGGCATGCAGTACCGTGGTGTGGTCTCGCCCGCCAAAGGCATCGCCAATGGCTGGCAAGCTCATTTGCGTGAGCTCTTTGGTCAGCGCCATCGCCATCTGGCGTGGCCGGGCAATATCGCGCGTGCGCTTTTTACTATGCATATCGGCGACTTTGATCTTGTAAAAATCAGCCACCGTTTTCTGGATATTTTCTACCGACACCTGGCGATTGCCCGAGGCCAGAATATCGCGCAGCGCTTCCTTGGCCGAATCGACCGTGATCGATTGATTGGTAAAGCGCGAATACGCCATCACGCGTTTCAAAGCACCTTCCAGCTCGCGCACATTGGAGCGGATATTTTTGGCCATAAAGAAAGCCACATTGGCGTCGAGCTTAAAGTGCTCGGCCTCGGCTTTCTTGAGCAAAATCGCCACGCGCATTTCGGTTTCTGGCGGCTCGATCGGCACAATCAAACCCCAGGAAAAACGACTGGTCAGACGCTCTTGCAAGCCTTCAATCTCACGCGGAATTTTGTCCGAGGTCAGAATAATCTGTTTACCGCTCTCAAGCAGCGCATTAAATAGATAGAAAAATTCTTCCTGCGTGCGATCTTTGCCCACAAAGAACTGAATATCATCCACCAGCAGCACATCGAGCGAGTGATAGTATTTTTTAAAGTCGTCAAATGACTTGTGCTGATACGCCTTCACCACGTCCTGCACGTATTTTTCGGCGTGGATATAGCGGATTTTGGCTTGCGGGTTGTGCTGGTGTACAAAATTACCAATTGCCTGCGTCAAGTGCGTTTTACCCAGGCCCACGCCACCATAGACAAACAGCGGGTTGTAGCTCACACCGGGATTCTCGGCCACCTGCATGGCGGCAGCGCGCGCCACCTGATTGGCTTTACCCGTTACCAGCGTATCAAAAGTGTGGCCGGGGTTCAGGCGGGATAATTCGTGATTTGAGCCTGCCGCATCAAAACGCTTGGCAGGCTTGGGCGCTGCTTGCACCGGCGCAGGTGCGGGCGCTGCTTGAACTGTTTCTTGCGTCGCCGGTTTGGCGCTGCGCTCGGCGGGCGCACTGGCAGCCAGAACGCCGACTTTTAATTCAATATGGGGCGGCACGCCATTGCATACCTTGGCGGCAGCCATTTCGATCATGCCCAGATAGCGATCACGAATGAACTGCAGAAAAATCTGGTTGGGCACGGCGATAACCAAGCTTCCGTCCACCACTTGCGCACTATTGGCCAATGGCTTGATCCAGATATTAAACTGGCTGGCCGCCAGGCTTTGCTGGAGCTCATTGAGACAATGTGACCACAGGTCTTCAGTCGAGACTTTTATTTGCATTGGGGACGGTCCATCACCACGCCATGTTGACTGCAATGCGAATGCATGCCGTTTGCGCGGTAGGTGTATGGATTCATGTTGGTAATGGGAAGGGGCCGATTGTACCGATTTATACGCAACTTATCCACAGCCCCGGCGCATTTAATCCCTAACAGCGCATTACATTTTGGCTTGACAAGGTGATTGGTTCACTGATTAAATCGCGTGTTTACTGCACCTTTGTCAATCTAGGATTTATCATGAAGCGTACTTTCCAACCTTCTGTAATCAAACGCAAGCGTACTCACGGCTTTCGCGTTCGCATGAGCACTGTAGGTGGCCGTCGCGTTCTGAACGCACGCCGCGCTAAAGGCCGCAAAGTACTGTCTGCTTAAGCTTTGCTTGAGTTTGCGAAAGCAGGTCACAGTATGAGTAGCGTTGGCCGCTACCGCTTTACGCGTTCTGCGCGTTTACTAAAAACGGATGATTTTTCATCCGTTTTTAGTTTGCGCGCGTCAGTGGGCAATGACTACTTCCAGCTTCTGGGCAAACGCAACCAGAGCTCGGCTGCCCGGCTAGGGCTGGTTGTCGGCAAAAAAACCGACAAGCGGGCCGTAGGCCGCAACTATATCAAACGCACGATTCGCGAAACTTTCCGGCTGAACGCCACTCAATTGGCGGGCCTGGATATCGTGGTGCGATCGCGCAAGGCGTTCAATCGCCAGGAAGGTGCGGCTGCCCGAGCTGCTTTATTGAGTTTGTTCAAGAAAATACGCTCATGTCGCGCCTTATCATCGCATTCGTGAAACTATATCAGCTTATGATCAGCCCGCTGCTGGGCCCGCGCTGTCGCTTTGTGCCGACCTGCTCGCAGTACAGCATTGAAGCCGTACAGAAATACGGCGCAGCCAAAGGCAGCTATCTGACTGTACGCCGTTTATGCCGCTGCCACCCCTGGGGTGATTGTGGCCACGATCCGGTACCTTAATTTCTACTTAATCTGAGTTGGGAGCTCGTCCGTATAAAATGGATACCAAGAGACTCATCGTATTTATTGCGCTGTCGTTCGGCATTTTGTATTTCTGGCAGCAGTATATGGAGAAGCAATACCCGCAGATTAAAAAGCCTGCGGTTGCTTCCAGCGTTGCCACTGCCTCGGGCGCTGCAACGGCAACAGCCAGCACCGCTGCGCAACCTGAAGCAGGCCGTCTGGCCAAGGGCCAGCGCATCAGCGTCACCACCGACTTGCTGCAAGCGGTGATCGACACCAATGGTGCCGACCTGCGTGAAGTGAAATTGCTCAAGCACGGCGACAGCAAAGACCCGAAAAAGCCATTCACCCTGCTGCAAGATGAAGGCGAGCACATTTATGTGGCGCAAACCGGCTTGCTCGGTGATGGCCTACCAACGCACAAAGACGTCTTTACCAGCGCACAAAGCAGCTACACACTGGCTGATGGCCAGAATGAAGTGGCCGTTCGCTTGGAAAAAGTGACGGCCAGCGGCGTCAAAATTGCCAAAATCTATACCTTCAAACGCGACCAGTATGTGGTGGACGTGAAGTATGAAATCGTCAACGCCAGCACAGCGCCAGTGACGGCCAGCGCCTACTACCGCCTGATCCGTGACGGCAAAGTAGAAAATCCGGGCATGTTTGGCACGCACACTTTCACTGGCCCGGCGGTTTACACCGACGAAGGCAAGTTCCAAAAAGTGGACTTTGAAAAAATCACCAAAGGCGAAGCGAAATACGTCCCAAGCGCCAAAGACGGCTGGATTGCGATGATTCAGCATTACTTTGCTTCTGGTTGGATTTTCTCGCCAAAAGACGGTGCAGGTGTATGTACACCAAACGCTTGCCGTTATGAGATGAAAGCCCTGCCAGACAATATGTTTGCCGTCAGCGCCACCGTTGATATCCCGACCATTGCGACCGGACAAAAAGCGGAAAAATCAGTCGGCCTCTATGTCGGCCCGCAAGAAACCAAGCGTCTTGACGCCGTTGCCAAAGACTTTGACCTGGTTAAAGACTACGGCATGTTTACCATCTTCAGTAAGCCGCTGTTTGCCGTACTGCAGTTTATCCACGGCTTTGTGGGCAACTGGGGCTGGGCGATTATTCTGGTGACGGTACTGATCAAACTGGCTTTCTTCCCATTGGCCAGCGCCAGCTACCGCTCAATGGCGAAAATGCGCCAGCTTGCGCCACGCATGGAAGCGCTGAAACAGCGTCATGGCGATGACCGCATGAAATTCCAGCAAGCGGTGATGGAAATGTACAAGACCGAAAAGGTCAACCCGCTCGGCGGCTGCCTGCCGATGCTGGTGCAGATTCCGGTCTTTATCGCTTTCTACTGGATGCTCTTGGCCGCCGTAGAGCTGCGTCAGGCACCGTGGGAATTCTGGATTCACGATCTGGCGATTCCAGACCCGTTCTACATCCTGCCGCTGATCATGGCCGTGTCAATGTACGTGCAATCGTCATTGTCGCCACCGCCACCTGATCCGATGCAGGCCAAGATGATGAAGTGGATGCCAATTGCCTTCTCGGTGTTCTTCTTCTTCTTCCCGGCCGGTTTGGTACTGTACTGGGTCGTGAACAACATCTTGTCGATCGCTCAGCAGTATGTGATTACCAAGCAGGTTGAAAAACAAGCTGCAGCCGCCAAGAACAGCTAATCGCTAGGCGCAATCAACAAAGCCACCTCATTTCGAGGTGGCTTTTTATTACCAAGGCAGGTATACGCCACCAGACCTTACCCAACTTAGCCCAGCAGGCAATACCCCTTAACTACTCATCAAGCCATCCCACCAGACTGCAAAGGCTGATCTGGCGCAATATCTTGTGCGCGTTTTGCTTTCACAATCAAATCCATCTCATCGATAACGATGGCATCATGTTCAAACCCAGCTGGCGTTCTATTCGCATTCTGCTGCTCGCACTGACGCTACTTTTTAGCGCCAGCCTGCGCTTTGCTGCCGTCAGCCAGCACGCGACGCCGACCATCGCCAGTCATTGTGTCGATCAAAACCGTCCCAGCACCACCAGCCCGCAGCAAGCGCTTGATTGCCTTGGTCATTGCGCGCTGCCAGCGCCGATAGCCTACGCACCAGCTACGCTGCAATATCGCCAGCATCGCACGGCCCTGCCCCAGCCTGGCTTTATCAGCATCGTACAAACGCCACCCTCGCCCCCACCCAAGCTCTCCGCCGTCTAAACCCAGCAAATAAGTAGATAGACAAAACTTTCCACGCTAGGCTGCGAGCCGAAGACAGTACACACGTACGGCGAGGCGAGGTAACGATGCGTGGGAATTTTTGGCTTAGTTAGCCTGTTTAAACGCACTCAATTGGGCGCACGCCTTGCTGCGCCCCTGCGGAGAAAAATCATGAATATGACCCATTACATGGCCCTATTGGCCGACAATCAACCGTGGAATCTGATTCTGTTTATGGCGATTCCGGTGATCCTTGCCGAAACCGTTGCGATTACCGAATTATTTATTCTGTTTTCACGGCAACTGAACGGCACGCTGCGGCAGATTAATCGCTTTGCCAGCATCGTCGGCGGTATTTATTTCACTGGCGTGTTCATTTACCTGATGAAAACCGCCGTGATTCCACTGACCGCCAGCGGCGGTTGGCTGGGTGCGGCCGACGTGATTGCGGTGGGTTTTTATCTCAGCGGCATTATTCCGCTCGGCGGCATGGCGCTGCTCGATCTCGGGCTGATCTGCAAAGCTTGGGACGATGAACGCAAGCTGAAACTGCACGCGATCTTTGTCGCGATCTTCTTGGTCGTGGCGCATATCGCGATGATTTTCGGCATGCTCGATCCCACATTGCTGATGGCAGAAGCACCGATGGCGGGTATGGAAGGCATGCACCATTAAGTCCGGGCTAGAGCCAGCACCGATCAGACGCGGTATCATGGCGGTTTGCTGATACCGCGTTTTCATCATGACTTTATACGTAACCGACACCATCGCCGCCATTGCTACCGCCCCCGGACGAGGCGGCGTCGGCGTGATTCGCGTGTCAGGCAAATACATTGCGCCAGTGATTGCGGGCCTGCTCGGGCGCGACCAGGCCGCCATGAAGCCGCGCTTTGCGCATTTTGCGCACTTCAAAGCCGCGGATGGCAGCACGCTCGATGAAGGCATCGCGCTGTTTTTCCCCAATCCGGCCTCATTCACCGGCGAAGACGTGCTCGAATTGCAAGGCCACGGCGGCCCCGTCGTAATGAATATGCTGCTCAAACGCTGCATTGAGCTGGGCGCACGTCACGCGCAACCGGGTGAATTCACTAAGCGCGCATTTCTCAATGGCAAACTTGATTTGGCGCAGGCCGAAGCTGTCGCCGACATCATCGACGCACAATCGGAAGCCGCCGCCAAATCAGCGCTCAAATCGCTCGACGGCGCTTTTTCACGCGAAGTACACACGCTGGTCGACGAGCTGATCACGCTGCGCATGCTGGTTGAAGCCACACTCGATTTCCCCGAAGAAGACATTGATTTTCTCGAAGCCGCCGACGCGCGCGGCAAACTTGCTGGCATTGCCGCGCAGCTGGAAACCACGCTCGCCACCGCCACGCAAGGCAAGTTATTGCGCGAAGGCATGCACGTGGTGCTGATCGGCCAGCCCAATGTCGGCAAATCCAGCCTGATGAATGCACTTGCCGGTGAAGACGTGGCGATTGTCACCGACATCGCAGGTACAACGCGCGACACGGTGCGCGAGCTGATTCAGCTCGACGGCGTACCGCTGCATGTGATCGACACCGCCGGTCTGCGCGATACCGACGATACCGTCGAAAAAATCGGCATCGAGCGCACGTGGGCGGCGGTCGACAAAGCCGATCTGGCGCTACTGCTGCTCGACAGCCGCGAAGGCATTACCGAACACGATCAGAATATTTTGAACAAACTGCCGCCTACGCTGAAAGTGCTGCGCGTGTTCAACAAGATCGATTTAACCGGCGAGACGCCCGGCGAAGTGGCTGAAGATGAAATCCATGTCTCGGCCAAGCAGGGTATAGGCCTGAAAGAATTACGTATCAAGCTCCTCAAGCAAATAGGATGGGGAGGTATGAACGATGGCGTCTTCATCGCCCGCGAGCGCCACCTCACCGCCATCCGCGCCGCACGCGAACATTTACACACCGCCGATGCGGCATATTTACAGATTGAGATCTTGGCAGAGGAATTGCGTCTGGCGCAAAATTGCCTGAATGAAATCACCGGCGAATTTAGCTCCGATGATTTGCTCGGCGTGATCTTCAGCCGATTCTGTATTGGGAAATAGTGGCCGCGCGCCCTGACAAAAAATATCCTGATTATGCCTCTGCTTCAGAAGGCAGCGGAGCGGGTTGGCCCGCAAATGCTCTGCCAATTAATACCCCTTCATAGGCAAGGGACTCTCAATTGGCTCTTTCCGTTGCACTCAGCCACATAACGCGATTACGTCCAGCATGCTTAGCGGCATAAAGCAACTCATCGGCTTTGCGCAGCAAGCTGTCTGGTTGACACTCTTCTCCAGTGAGGCAAAGCGCGCCAATGCTGACAGAAATCACACTCTGCACTGTTGAATGCGCGTGCGGGATTGCCAAATCCAGCACCGATAAACGTAGCCGTTCAAGCAAATTAGCGGCATCCAGACAACCCGGCAGCAACAGGGCAAACTCCTCTCCGCCATATCTGGCCGCCACGTCATAGGGGCGACGGGCCGACTCTGCAATAGCGCAGGCAACGGCACGCAATGCCTCATCACCGGCGCTATGTCCATAATGGTCGTTAAATTGCTTGAAGAAATCGACATCCAGCATCGCCAGAGTCAGCCCTGAATTGTTGCGCACAGCTTCCCGGCAAGCCATATTTAATGCTTCATCAAATGTGCGTCGATTCGCAATGCCGGTCAAACCATCAAGCTTGGCCAGTTTTTCCATGGCATCTTCGGTTTCGCGGCGCACAGTAATGTCCTGCAAGGTTAAAACTGCGCCCTGTTCTGGATCATTAATATCAATCTGTTTAAGCTGGCTGCACACCAGACCTTGCTGCCATCTTTACGGATTAGCTGAAAATCATTTTCAGCGACTTGCCCGCTTTGCAGAATGGGCATGAAATGCTTTGCTGCCAGTTCGAAGTCTTCATAGCTGGGGTACAAGGTGCGAGTCGACTGCCCAATCAGCTCTCCGGCTTCATAGCCAAAGATTCTCTCGAAGCTCTGATTGCAGCGCATAAAGACCCGATTTTTTAGAAAGGCAATGCCGGTCAGCGAATTATCAAAAATCGCTTGCTGCTCGAGTAACGCCTGATCCAGGTGCTGAGTTCGTCGAGCGACTTCTTGCTCAAGATACTCAAGCTGACGCTGCTCAGCCAGATGATATTCGTTTAGCTTGGCGTAGTTCTGATTCAGCGCGGCAGCGAGGGTGGTCAGCTCATCTTCCGATTCATTTTTGCCGCGCTCCAGTTTTAAGGTATTCATCTGCTCACCCAACTGAAAACTGCGTACATAGTCCAGCAAACGCGACAAATGACGCGTCACTAGATAATGCAGCAAGATCAATAAGGCCATTGAAAAGATCAGCGTTTTCATGCCCTGCGTGGCAGCAACAACAATGCCACGATCGAATGTTCGCTGATAAACAAGGTCAAGATTTGGGGCAACAATTAAGCGACCGACTTTGATCCGGCGCGTTCCCGCGGCAAACTCCAAGGGGTAGGATAACAAATCGGCCTGTTTTTCATCGATAGTGCCAGCCGAAGCGTGCGCGCCCTCATTGGGGCCATAGCGAACCATCGCTCCGGCAATCCAGGGGGACTGGACAAGGCCATCGAGCTGAACCTGCACCAAGGGCTGATCAAAATTCCAAGCTGCTGCGGCCAGACTTTCGCTCTGGCTTTTACGAATAAAACTAAGATTGTCGCCAAGATCGGCCAAATCACGCCGGTAATCGAGCGTCAGTTGCACCGAAATGGCAAGCAAGGCATTAAAAGCACTAATCAGCAGTACCCAGAATAACAAGCGGCGTGCAAGCGGTGTAATCGAGTGACAAGGTTTGGTGGCCGACAACTTCAACCCCTGTTAGTTGACTGCATTGCGATATGGATTATGGCGATTGAAGGTTTTCTCAAATTTCTTCACCTCGCTCCGTTCAGTGTAAAAGATTGTTTTATCCACCCAAGGCGGTCTTGTCCCTGCTGATTTAATGGCGGCATTGACCTTTTTGATCACCTGCTCGCCCCACTCACCCTTGGTGCAGGTTACATAACCCAGGATAAACTCTGGATCACCGCTGATTCGCAGCGTTTTCATTTTGACCTTTTTCGCCTCGGCATTCTGTTCGCGATACCAGCCATACTCTGCGGGATAGGAAAATAAATAATCGATCCAGCCTGAGGTCAACTGATTAAATGGAGCACTAAACTGCACCCCAGCTTTCAGAATATGTGGACTTCCCTGTACGCTGCTCAGTGCGGCGTTTATCGATGGTGAGTAGCCGCGCTTTTCAGTTACTGCAGTAACCAGGCTGGAATCCTTGACTAGTCGCAGGGCATCAATGCTGCCATCGGCGGTCATATAAGGCTTAAAACGCGCCAGTTTATCTTCGCGAATCAAGATGCGGTGCGTGAGGATGAAAAACACAGGGTCGCTAAACTCCATGATTTTCTTTCTCTCGTCATTCATCAGTAGCGCGGGGTGACAAACCAGCTGCTTTTGCGCCATCAATCCATGCGCCCGTGCAATGCTGGCCACTTCAAAATGGTGAGTGTACTCCGGCATGCGCGGCATAATAAAGCGTAGCATTTCATCGGCAATCCCCTTGCCTGGCATTTCACCGCTGACGTCAATAAAAGGTGGAAAATCGTTCAGTATCCAATTGATAGTGGATGTCGGTGTCGACCAAGCGCCAGCAGAAAATAATATCGTACATAGGCACAGAATCTGTTTTTTCATTCTTATTCGTTCCCTCCTTCGTGAAGAATCAGGACTCAGGCCACAGCCGAACGCCCAATTTATTACGTTTATATCTATAGCTGCGTCAGTCTAATAATAAGGAATAGGAATTCAAGTAATATTTGATTCTCGCAACACTCCTGAAGACCATTAATCCTGTCCTCAGAAGTTAAAAAATTGAGTGGCGTTGCGTCCCTCACTGTAGCGGCTTCTTTAGCCTAGCTGTACTTTTGCGGGATGTGGAACGGGCATCGGAGAATACAATTCTCTGCGAGCCAAAAAAAACGCCACAATCAATCGATTGCGGCGCTCAATAAGACATAGGATGGAGACAAAACACTACAGCACCGCCGCGTGAGCGGCCTATCTCTGTGCATGCCGCGATAATGCAGCACATAAGAACATTAGTCAATACTAATACACAAAAATGCACGGCAATATCGACACCTTTTATCCAAAACCCTATCGGACTTGCTTGTTTTTTCGGTAAAATTGACCGCTTTTGCGTTTGGAGTTGACGGCGATGATTCAAGTCGGCGTAGTAATGGGTAGCAACAGCGATTGGGATGTGATGCAACACGCAGCCAAGCAGCTCAAAGCTTTTGGCGTCGAGTTTGAATGCAAAGTCGTCTCGGCTCACCGCACCCCGGATTTGCTGTTTCAATATGCCGAAGAAGCGGCGGCGCGTGGCCTGACCTGCATTATTGCCGGTGCAGGCGGTGCAGCGCATTTGCCGGGCATGTTGGCCGCGAAAACGACCGTACCCGTACTGGGCGTACCGGTGCCATCCAAATATCTGCGTGGCGAAGATTCGCTGCTGTCGATTGTGCAAATGCCCAAAGGCATTCCGGTCGCCACTTTTGCGATTGGTGAAGCGGGCGCAGCCAACGCTGGCCTTTTTGCCGTGGCGATGCTGGCGGGTAGCAACCCGGCTCTGGCGCAACAATTGAACGATTTCCGCGAGACACAAAAACAAACCGTGCTCGCGATGGATTTGCCTGAAGTAGAATGACGCCAAGCACCGCTGCCGACACCCTCCGCCCTTGCTGGTATTACATACTGGTCAAGGGCTGTTTATTTTGGGGGCTCACCTGCTCACTGCTGCTGGCCGCCCTGTGGCACTACAGCGGCACCTACCCTTTACTTGAAGGGGTATTGGCTGCAAACCCAATGGCAGCAATGGCTGGCGGGGTATACGGCTTTGGGCAATGGGGCTTTGCACGGCATCAGGCATTTAAAGCAAGACTGCAATTTAAGGAAGACGATGATGAGCAACACTAAACCCATCTTGCCACCCGCGATGTTGGGCATTCTGGGCGGTGGCCAGCTTGGCCGCATGTTCGCAGCCGCAGCCAAAAACATGGGCTATGGCGTGACCGTACTCGACCCGGACAATCACGCACCCGCGGCTGATTTTGCCGATGTGCATTTGTGCAAATCATTCACCGACCCGGAAGCCTTGCAATATATGGCCGAGCACTGTGCGGCCATTACCACCGAATTTGAAAACGTTAACGCTGACTCGATGCGCTGGCTGGCCGCGCAAGGCATTCCGGTTTCACCGTCGGGCGATTGTGTGGCGATTGCGCAAGACCGCATTGCCGAGAAAACCTTTATCCGCGATGCTGGCCTGGATGTCGCGCCGTTTGTCGCAGTGAAAACAGCAGGCGATCTGGATGGCGATTTGGCCGCCTACCTGCCCGGCATTTTGAAAACCGCGCGGCTGGGCTACGACGGCAAAGGCCAGGTTCGCGTGAAAACCGCTGAAGAAGCGCGCTTTGCGCACGCCGAAATGAAGCACCAGCCCTGTGTGCTGGAAAAAATGATGCCGCTGGTATCCGAAGTCTCGGTGATTGTCACGCGCACGCGTGCGGGCGAAGTGGTGAGCTTTCCCGTGGCCGAGAACGAGCACGTGAATGGCATTCTGGATGTGTCGATTGTGCCAGCCCGCATTTCAGCGGAGGTGACCGAACGCGCACGCGCAATGGCGATGCAGCTGGCGGAAAAACTCGATTACATCGGCGTGATGGCGGTGGAGTTTTTTGTGCTCGAAGACGACGCGCTGGTGATCAATGAAATGGCGCCGCGCCCGCATAATTCCGGCCACTACACGCTGGACGCCACGCTGACCAGCCAGTTCGAGCAGCAAGTGCGCGCCATGTGTGGCCTGTATCCGGGCAAGCCTGATCTGCTCAAACCAGCGGTAATGGTCAATCTGCTCGGCGATGTGTGGGGCGAGGATGGCAGCGAGCCACGCTGGGAAGTGCTAATGACCGCACCGAATACCAAATTGCACCTGTACGGCAAAAAGCAGGCGCGTCCGGGGCGCAAAATGGGCCACTACAATGTGCTGGCCGACACCGCGCAAGACGCGCTGGAGCAAGCCAACGCGATTAAAGAAACACTGTAAATGGACCTCGCGCGCTACTTGGCTGATTATCAAACCCAGCTTAGTAGCGCTGCAGACCCAATACGCGCCATGGGTATGGCTGCGTACATGAAGCACCACTTTGCTTTAATCGGCATACCTACCCCCAATCGCCGTAAAATGGTGGCTCATATCGAGCTGGCCGCCAAAAAAGAACTCAAATCCGCACAGCTTCTGGCGCTGGCCGCCCTGCTCTACAGCCAGAACGAGCGCGAATATCATTACTGCGCGCTGGATCTGCTGCATCGCTGCCATCGCCTATTGAGCGCCACCGATTGGCCACAGATTGAAGCACTGATCATCCAGCACAGCTGGTGGGATAGCGTCGATACACTGGCCGCCAAAATCGTCGGCCCGCTGGTCAAGCGCGAACCTGCGCTGCTGGCGAAAATGGACGAGCTGGTTCGCCACGACAATCTATGGCTACGCCGCACGGCGATTCTGTACCAGCTAGGCTGGAAGGCCGACACCGATCAGGCGCGGCTCTTTAACGCCTGCCTTGCCAATGCTGCCGACGCCGATTTTTTCATCCGCAAAGCCATCGGCTGGGCGCTTCGCCAATACGCCCGCACAGCACCAGCAGCCGTTGCCGATTTTGTCGCACTACACCGCGCGCAGCTCTCGCCCCTGTCGCAGCGCGAAGCGCTCAAACACTGCCAAGCCCAATGACGGCAACGCTGTCGTCATAAATGGCACACCCGCTAGGCGGCAGGCCGGACAAAGCGGATTATTTCACTTCGCTGACAGACATTCGGTTAAGATTTAGTTTTACCGCTTCGGCCCCTGCCAACCACCATGGCTGTACAAACCCGCTACCACTTGCGACGCGCCACACTGGACGATCTGAGCAGCGTCGTCGGCTGGCCGCAAACGCCCACCGAACTACGCTACCTGTTCCCGCGCGCCCAATGGCCAGCCGAGCCGCTCAAACTGCTGGAGCATCTGGCCAACCACGAAGAAGGCTTTGTGGTCTGCGATAGCGAACGCATTCTGGGCTACGCCAGCCTGTACAACCCCAAACCGCAAGGCCGGGCCTGGATCGGCCATTTAATCGTCAACCCGCGCGCGCGCCGCATGGGCGTGGCCCGCTATCTGGTCACCGCACTGACCACCATCGCGCAGGAACGCTATCGTGCCAAAGAAATGGCCACCATCTGCTTTGCCAATAATCAGGGCGCTTACGATTTTTACACCACGCTGGGCTTTCAGAACGAAGGCTGGGAAACCCGGATCGACCACCGCAGCGAGCCGCTGAAAGTATTCCGCCTGACCAAATCACTCCCGACGCCAACCTAATCCGCTCGGCTAAGCCGACGTAAGTGCATGCAGGCTGCGCCACATTCAGGCAAAATACCGCCTTAAATGTCCGTAGTGGGCCGCGCCCACGTTTTTGGAGCAACTATGACCGGCCTGACCACCACCAATCTGACCAGCCTGAAAAAAATCTACTCGGGCAAAGTGCGCGATCTGTACCAGATCGACGAAACCCGCATGCTGATGATCGCCACCGACCGCCTCTCGGCCTTCGACGTGATTCTGGCCGAGCCAATTCCAGAAAAAGGCAAAATCCTCACTGCAATCTCGAATTTCTGGTTCGACAAACTGAAAGACGTGGTGCCTAGCCACTTCACCGGCGATCAACCCGAAGACGTGGTCTCAGCCGAAGATCTGCCGCAAGTACAGGGTCGCGCCGTGGTGTGCAAACGCCTGAAGCCCGTTCCGGTTGAAGCCATTGTACGGGGGTATATCGCTGGTAGCGGCTGGAAAGAATACAAACAGAGTAATACCGTGTGTGGTATCCAGTTACCAACCGGCTTGCAAGAAGCTGACAAGCTACCAGAACCGATCTTCACGCCATCGACCAAAGCCGCCGTGGGTGATCATGACGAAAACATCAGCTACGCGCAGTGCGAAGAAATCCTCGGCGCAGAGCTGGCCGCCAAAGTACGCGACACCGCGATCCTGCTCTACAAAACCGCCAGCGAATACGCGGCCACGCGCGGCATTATCATTGGCGACACCAAATTTGAATTTGGCCTCGATGAAAACGGCGTGTTGTGCTTGATGGACGAAGCATTGACACCAGACAGCAGCCGCTTCTGGCCCGCTGATCAATACCAGCCCGGCACCAACCCGCCAAGCTACGATAAACAATTCGTACGCGACTGGCTGGAAACAACCGGCTGGGATAAAACGCCGCCAGCACCCGCATTGCCTGCTGAAGTGGCAGAGAAAACCGCAGCGAAATACCGCGAAGCATTAGAAAAATTGACGAAGTAAAAAATAAGCCGATGTTACTCACATCGGCTTATTTTTCATTTCAACTCTTACACTCCCTAAACCTATGCAGATGAAAGACGTAGCAAGTATTGAAGAAATATTTGAAATAAGAAAGCTAAATACCTCCAGCCTGTCAATTGGTGCTAGTGACAACATTAACTTTACGCACCGCCTTCCATTGATGCCAGAAGACTATTTAAGATTTGCCCACAGTGACCTCAAAGAAGGATCGGCAAGAGGGCTCATAAATGCATTAAGCAATGCAAAACGAAGCATTGATTCCATTATTGAGATTGCTCTCAAGAGCTTATCAATTGATCCACGAAATATACCCGCTCATGCTTTAGAGTTCTGTAACGATGTACTTCCTGAATGGGATAAAAACATTAACCCTACTAGTCTCCGCATTTTTTGCGCTCTTGGCTTTTCTCCTTCTTTACTTATAAAAGAAGTTAGATCACTAAGAAATAATATTGAGCACGATTATGAGATACCGTCAATAGATGAGACAATAAAGGCTGTAGAGATAGCTGAATTATTATTAAACACCTTACGCGCTAAAGAAATGTACAATTGCTGCATTGAGATATCAGACACCAACACTACAAGCAAAATTGAAGAAGGAAGAGCATCTGGAATTCGTTTTCGAGATAAGTACTCCCCACTTAAGAACACGGGAACATCTTTTGAATTAATAGCTTTCAATGAAAACAATCAGGGTTATTGCTATACATTCACAGGCAAAGAGCCTTTGTATTATTACTTCTTACGAGCCATGATTGTCGCAGATCTCGACAGAGAAAAGCTTAAAGAAACCATATTGAAAATTATACAAATAACACATTCAAAAAAACCTCCTAACACAATAAAAATTGCAGAATTCGACTATTAATAATCAATCCACATATTTAAAAGAGTGCACCATCATGATGCTCAAAAGCGAAATCACCGATCTGAACACCACCACCGGCGTGATGCGCACTTATGTGCACCGCCCTGCCGTTGACGGCCAATACCCGACGATTCTGTTTTATTCCGAGATTTTCCAGCAAACCGGCCCGATTGAGCGCGCGGCGAAAATCATCGCTGGCCACGGCTATAACGTGCTGGTGCCAGAAGTGTTCCATGAGCTGAACCCCATCGGCACGGTATTGGCGTATGACGATGCTGGCCGCGATAAAGGCAATGCCGACAAAATGGCCAAATCGGTCGAAGGCTACGACACCGATAACGCGGCGATGATTGCGTGGGCGAAACAGCAAAGCTGGCACAACGGCGATTTTGGCGCGATGGGTTTCTGCATTGGCGGCCATCTGGCCTTCCGCGCCGCGCTGCAGCCGGAAATCAAAGCCACCGCGTGTTTTTACGCGACCGATTTGCACACCAATGTGATCCCTAATTTACCGGGCCAGCACAGCATGGAACGCCTGGCCGACATCAATGGCGAGCTGCTGATGATCTGGGGCAAGCAGGACCCGCATATTCCAGCCGCAGGCCGCGCGCAGGTGTATCAGCAGCTGGTGGCGGCAGACAAAACCTTCACCTGGCACGAATTTAACGGCCCGCATGCGTTTATGCGTGATGAAGGCGACCGCTATGATCCGCAACTGGCACTGCTGGGCTACCAGCTCGCATTTGATCTATTCCGCCGCAATTTGAAGTAAGTGCCTGCGCCCCCCCGTTATGCAACGCTGAGCAGTATAACGGGGGCAATAATGCCACCAGCTCAAGCAAATAGCAGGGTATAGCTCTACAGACCAACATAGATGTACTCCACAACCAAATACCCTATATAGGCAATTTTCACCCTGCCACGATGGTAGTTCATCACTGAATTGCAACCCCCTTGCCCGTAAGCTTTAGCTATGCGAAAACACGGGGGTGAATATGCGCCGCTATTTATGCTGCTGCATCGCAGCCATGGGGCTAAGCCCGAATGGCTGGGCAGACAAGGTGCTAACCCAGCTCGATCATCGGCAGATCATCTGGCTAAAACCCAAAGAAACCATCACAGTAAAGCTGCCTACCGATCCCGGCAGCGGCTATTTGTGGTTTATGGAAAGCTCGGACAGCGCACTGACCACGCTGCATATGACGCAAGACTGGCGCTTTATTCCACGCCATAAAAACCAGCGCCAGCCGATAGGCGACAGCACCTGGCGATTTATTGCCCGGCAGGAGGGCGACGTGACTTTGCGCTTTATTTACCGCAAGCCCTGGCAAGGGCCCGAGATCGAGCCGCTGGATATTCGGGAATTCCGGCTGGTGGTGTCAGGGCAAGGCTAAATTTTCTGCCCGCGCCGCGCCGCCATCTTGCGGCCCAGTTGTTGCAGCTGTTCGGCATCCAGCAAGGCTTTGGCATAGGGATAAATTTCGTCTTCTTCGCGCGCAGCGTGCGCGGGGTAGCGGCTGGCAAATTGCGCTGCCAGCTCGGCGCTCAGCTCATTATCATTGCCCGCCACCAGCTCCAGCAGCGCGGCGCGCACCTGCTGCCACAATGCCCCCAGCTCGTCGTGCTCGGCCATAATCTCGGTAATCACCTGCGCCAGCTCGGGCGATGCCAGCGGCAGCATGGCCGGAAACAGGTCTTCGTCTTCATCCTGATGGTGCAAAGGCGCGGCCACATCGAAATAGCGCAAAATCGACTGCGCGCCTGCAATCGCCGCCGCATCGGCACCATGTTTCGCCACATGGCTCACCAGCGTTTCAGTCAAAGCCGCGTATTGCCGCACTCGATCATGACAGGCGATCAGCATGGCAATCGGCGTTTCAAATGTCACCGTTTCCGTAGCGAAAGGGTTCAGCATGGCGAAGCTCCAGGGCAAGACGGCCTTTCAAATTACGCTTTCAGGTTGGCTTTGCCAAGCGTATTACTGCGTTTTTGTGTTACCAAAGGCAAGCGCTTTGACTTCTGGCAAGTAACAGGAATTTACGCCTCCGCTGTGTGACGCAATGGCCGCACAGCGTGCGCAAATTACACAGGGCAGCTGATCAGATCTGCTCAACAATCGCATACAGCGCAGTGAGCAAACTACTACCCAGCTGCGTTGAACGCTCACCATTCCAGCCCACCTCGGGCAGCGGCCGATTGGCGGTGTCTTTGAACGGCATTTCCACCGTGTAGGCCAAGCAATCGAATTCATTGCCAACCCAGTTAGTGCCCAAAGTCAGCGTTTCGGGGCCGAATTTGCCGACCTCATAGCCATGTTCAACCTGGAAATCGGGACTGGCGAGCAGCCACGCCTTTTTGAATGCTTCCTGCAAATCATGCTGACGGCACGAGAATGATTCATTGCTCTCGCAACCGGCAACGAAATTATGCGGAATACTCTCGTCGCCATGAATATCAAAGAAAGCATCCACGCCAACCTGCTGCATTTTCTCGCGCACCCAATACACCTCAGGGCTGCGCTCCATACTTGGCGTTTGCCATTCACGGTTTAAGTTTGCACCCAGCGCATTGGTACGCAAATTACCGCGCACGCTGCCATCGGGGTTCATATTCGGCACGACGTAAAACACGCATTTTTCCAGCAGCGCCCGCGCGATGGCGTTTTGCGGATCGAGTAGCGTTTCCAGCAGACCTTCAACAAACCACTCGGCCATGCTCTCGCCCGGATGCTGACGCGCCGTGATCCAGACTTTCTTTTTATTAATGCCGTAATAGCCTTTTTGCACGCCGATGCGCAGCAGATCGAAATCATGCCCGTCCGGCGTCACGCCCAATTGTTCGAGCTTGACCCACGGCGCAGCAGTGATCGCGTTACCAATCAGCGTCTGATGGCGCTCCCAGCTATACGGCTCGAAATAGGCAAACCACATCACATCGGTATGCGGCGTGTGTTTGATCGTCAGCGTCTGGCCATCGTATTCAGTCTCGACACGGAACCAGTTTTCGCGATCATACGAAGCCACCGCCTGATAATCAGGCCAGCCATCGGGATAAGCGCTTTGCCCTGCGTTTTCGATCTTCAGCGTGCAATCCACATCGCGCGCACCGCTCAAACGAAAGTGAAACCACTGCGCAAAGTCGGACGCGTTATCGGGGCGCAGTTTCAGCCGGATATTGGCGGAGTCAGTCGCGTCGATGACGTCGATTGAGCCAGAATCGAAATGACTAGTAATTAGAATCACGTACACTCCATTTGCTTAAATTATTCGTTCAAACTTCATAAAATTGCATCGTATATACAAACTGTTGATGCAATAATTCGATGTATTTTCTCAGTCTTAAGCACAACTCATTTACATCCACTTCAACTTGCCAAGCACTACCACGTTGAATTCCTCTCAGAGATATTTTTCCACTCCAAAAATCCACATACTCCAACTCAAAACTCAATGCATGAATGATTTTATTGCATATTTCTCGAATAGGATCCTTATGCTCTGGATTAATTCCGACTAGACTAGCTGGCCTTAATTCACACGAAGAAATTGAAAGCGTAGACCTTTTAAAACTAGAGTTCTGACCTGACATAGCTTCATCACAATCATAAATGATGTCCTGAGCTATCCGAGTGTGGGTTGCAATATCAATTAAAAGTCGTGAAACCTTATCTTCAAGCCAAAATCTGTAATCCATACTAAGCTGATTGATATTTCCATCATGATATTTTGAATTATTGACAGCAACAACTAATTTTTCCTTTGCAGAGGCAAGGCTAAATAAAATTAAAAGATCATCCTGAATTTTAAAAAAATCAATTACATGCTTTTTGTACATAATTATCCATTCAGAATTAACTTAACGGAGACCAATCGGTAACAGGCTTGAATTCATCATCATCCTCACTTTTGACAAAGCGCTCGAACACGCTACCCACCGGCGAAGCGAGTAGCGGAATGATGTGGCTGTCGTAATTTGCAATCACATTCACATCAAATTCGCTGTGATTTTTCGGGTTGTTTAAGTATTTTTGATCTTCAGTACCCGAAAAAAAGCGCCAGCCGCTGTCGCCGTCTTTTTGTGGTTTTTCGCGGTACATCAGGCCGACCGGATAGCCTTCGATGGTGATTTCATCGCTGGCGATGCAGCTGCCGTGCCCAAGGGCGACTTTTTTGATAATGCGCTCGTCGAGCAGAAATTCTTTCATAGGGTATATCTCGCTAAATTAATCAGGTATTGCCCTAAGGAGCAATACCCAGCAATGTATCTCGTGTATGTAAAGTCATCGCCAAGGCGGCGCGGGTTTTGACGTGGCTCATGATCGGGCTTTCCAGCTCACCAGCGCGCAGCAGCTCGCAGAAATGCGCGGTTTCGTAATTGAGCCCCGAACCGATTGGCGCAATCGCCAATTCTTCGCGCTCGCCCACCGCATTGACCAGCGTGGCTTTGGCCGGATTCCACCATTTATCGTGGATGATCACATAACCCGCGCTACCGCCGATCAAGGCCTCGCCACTACCAGCAATGTCAAGCCCGCAGTAGAGCTGACTAATGCCGCGCTCGTGCTGAACATTCAGGCTCGCAAAAGTATCAACGCCGCTCACACCGATTCGCCCCAAGGTTTGAATTTCTCCGGCAGCGCCCAGCCAATCAACGGCGAGAAACGATGAGTAAATGCCAATATCGAGCAGCCCGCCACCCGCTTGTGCCGGATCAAGTACGGCGTGGCCTTCAGGCACATTAGGATTTGCGAAGCCAGCGCGCACGAAGCGTACATCACCGATTGCACCTATCCCGATGCGCTCGCGTATCAGCTGATAGAGCGGGAAAAACGGCGGCTTCATCGCCTCCATATACAGCCGCCCGGTTTCGCGTGCAACAGCGGTCACGGCGTCAAAATCGGCCAAGGTAGTCGCGGCGGGCTTTTCACACAGCACCGCTTTGCCCGCTTTGAGCGCAGCGATGCTGAGTGCTGCGTGGCTGGGATGCGGGGTGGCGATATAGACGGCATCAATGTCGCTGGCGAGCAGATCGTCGATTTCGTCAAAGACGGTGGGAATATGGTGCACCGCTGCAAACTGCCGCGCCTTGGCACCGCCACGGCTATACACCGCCACCACCGAGGCATCGGGGACGTGGGCGAGGCCTGCAAAGAAGCGTTGGGCGATGCTGCCAGTACCGATGATGCCAAAACGAATCATGTTTAACCTCTGGGTATATCCCTGCAAAACAGACATCGTATTAACTACAGAGCAATACACCAACTAGGTATTGCCATTACTTGTGAGCATGGCGATCCAGTGGGTACGCGGCCGACACATTTTGCGTTTAATAAAAACCTTGTGGCGGCCTAAGCCACCCTACGCCTGACTAAACTGCACCAGCGCTAGGCTACCAAACAGATTCGGCAAAAAATCCACCGTTTCGCCCTGATGCAGCACGACCTGTTTATCCACTTTCATGCCCATCTTGCCGAGCAAACGATCAAAATCATGTACGGTGCAGAAGTGAATATTCGGCGTGTTGTACCACTCGTATGGAATCGTCTCGGACACCGGCATGCGGCCAATCAGGATTTGCCAGCGGTTTTCCCAGAAGCCAAAGTTCGGGAAAGTGACAATGCCGACTTTGCCGACGCGCAGCATTTCCTGCAGGATCAGCTCGATATTGTGCATGGCCTGAATGGTGAGCGAGAGCACGACATAATCAAAACTGCCATCTTCAAAGCTTTGCAAGCCGCTTTCCATATCAGCCTGAATCACATTCAGGCCTTTTTCGACGCAGCTCACAATCGACATGACATCAACATCGACGCCGATACCGCGCACGGCTTTATTGGCTTGCAGCCACGCAAGCAATTCGCCGTCGGCGCAGCCCAGATCGAGCACGCGCGAGCCGGGTTTGATCTGGTCCGAAATTTGTTTTAAGTCGGCGCGAAGCGCGTGTTTCAAATCGGGGCGGAGAGTGTTGTGATTAGCCATTACGCGATCTCCTTCGCCACATTATTCAGATAAGCCCGCATCACCGCCATATACGGCGCGTCTTCCATCAGGAAAGCATCGTGGCCGTGTTGCGATTCGATTTCGGCGTACGACACGGTGCGATCGGCATCAAGCAAGGCTTTGACAATCTCGCGCGAACGCGACGGCGCGAAGCGCCAATCGGAGGTAAACGAAACGACGAGGAATTTCGCCTGCGCCTGACGCATCGCCTCGGCCAAACTACCGCCGTAATGACGAGCCGGGTCAAAATAATCGAGCGCCTTGGTCATCAGCAAATAAGTATTGGCGTCGAACATCGTCGAAAACTTATCGCCCTGATAGCGCAGGTAGGATTCGATTTCGAACTCGACTTCATAGCCGTATTTATACTCGCCGCTGCGCAGCATGCGGCCAAACTTCTCGCCCATGCCGTCGTCGGATAAATAAGTAATATGCCCCAACATCCGCGCTAAACGCAGGCCGCGACGTGGCACGACGCCATGTTGGTAAAAATCGCCACCGTGAAATTCGGGGTCGGTAATAATCGCCTGACGCGCGACGTCGTTAAATGCGATATTCTGCGCAGTCAGTTTTGGCGCCGACGCAATCACCAAAGCATGTCGAACTCGCTCGGGATACGTGATCGACCAGCGCAAAGCCTGCATGCCCCCCAGGCTGCCGCCAATAATCGCGGCGAACTGTTTAATCCCCAAGCGATCGGCCAAGCGCGCCTGAGTTTCGACCCAATCGCGCACCAGCACCACCGGGAAAGCCGAGCCATACGGCGCGCCGGTTTCCGGATTGGTGCTCGACGGCCCCGTCGAGCCATGACAGCCACCCAGATTATTGAGGCCAATGACGAAGAATTTGTTGGTATCAATCGGCTTGCCAGGACCCACCATATTGTCCCACCAGCCCGCGGCTTTATCGCTCTCGGCATGCTTGCCGGCGATGTGATGGTGGCCCGATAAGGCATGGCAGATCAGGATGGCGTTGGATTTATCGGCGTTAAGTTCGCCATAGGTTTCCACCATCAGCTCGTAGCGCGGCAACACTGCGCCGGAGGAAAGCGTGATGGGCTCGTTAAATTCGATTTTTTGCGGAATTACAATTCCGACACTGTCATTAGACATACTTGGCCCTTGGCAAAGCTTGTTTATAGGGATTTAACTTAATACTTCGCCCTGCAATACACGATGATAAAGCTCAAGATAGCGCGCAACACAGCGCTCTATCGGAAAGGTATCGGCCGCAAACTGCCGACACCGCACCCGATCCAGGTGCGGGACATTTTCGGCTGCCTGGGCAAAATCGGCATCGCTCTGGCACAGCTGACCTGAAACACCATTCACAATCAGCTCGGGCATGGAACCACGCGGGCTGGCCAGCACCGGTGTGCCGCAGAGCATTGATTCTACAACTGCGAGGCCAAAAGGCTCATCCCATTCAATTGGAAAAACCATAAACGCGGCCTGCTGCAGCAAAGCCAGCTTTCGCACACCACCCACTTCGCCATGAAAATGGATTTTCGGTGACAGGCTATCGAGCAAGCCCCCGGCCTTGATTAAATCGAGCCGACGCCCACCAGCAACATCAAGCTGCCAACCTGATTGCCGCGCCATTTTCAATGTACGGGCAATCCCTTTGCTTTTGCGTTTGACCTTGGAGAAAAACAAGGCCTGACGTTGCGCGATGGCATTAAACGGGTATTCATCCACCGGCAAACCATTATGCACAAAAGTGCGCCGCCCATGACGGCGAGCATGATCGGCACTGATGCACACCCAGTTGGGCAATGGAAATGACTCATTCAATTGCATATTGCCATGTAAAGTGGCCACAGCGGGCAAACCTTCGCCTGCGCCGTACCAGCCATGCAGATGAACCAGGTCATATTGCCCCTGGTGCTGCAATAAAATCTGGCGCGCCTGAGCCTGCGTATTGGCTGGCCAGTGCGTAACACCAGGCAGCGCCGAACTTGATGGCGCAACGAGGATCAGCTGATGGCCTAGGCGTAACAGTAGCTGTGCCATCCAGACCACCATCCGCTCGGTGCCACCATATTTGGCAACCGGCACAGGCTGATCAACGACAAGGACAATACGCAATACGGATGAAGAACGCATTTACGCCACCGAATCGCTCGTGTCCTGCTGCCCGGACAGGTGCCAGAACACAGCCAGCATCAGAAAGTAAAACACAGCCGTAATATGGTGGGCGTACATGGGTTGGGTCAGATTGAAAACCAGCATCATGCCGACCATCGCACCGCCCGAACATGCAGCTGCCCTAGCCGCCCCCTGCCGCTCAATGGCTCGCCGCATAAACAGATAGGCGCTACCGAGCATTGACAGCAGCAAAGCCGCCAGCCCCAGCGCCCCATTATTGGCAAGTGTTTCCAGATATTGATTATGGGCATGCCCAAACTGAGCCAGATAGGCAGGAGCCTGCTTTTGCTCGACCCGCTCCGCTAGGTAAGCAGAAAAGCGGCCGCTGCCCAACCCTAGCAGTGGCTTTTCCTGAAAAGCCTGCCAGGCTTGTTGCCATAGCATCAGCCTGATCCCTGACGATGTATTGGCATCTCCCTGCTCATAGCGGCTCATGTCGGCCTTGAATTCGGTAATGCGGATTGTTTGCTGCATCCAGCCCGAGCTGGCCACCCCAAACATCCCCAGTAGCAAGAAGGCCAGAGCTGCAATCAACTTTTTCACATTCCAGCGCACCATAAATAGGGGCAAGGCAAACGCCACCACCATAAACCCCAGCATGGCACCACGGGTACCGGATAAAAACAGCGTTAATCCGGCACACACTACGCCCAATACCCAGCAGAATCGCGGCAATTGATTGCGCCAGATCAGCAGCACCATCGCATAAACGGCCATGATTTGTGCAAACGGGATCGGGTTGGTCATTCCCCCGGGCCGCCCCTGATCATCACCACAATAAAAAGCCTGATTAGCCTGCCCAGCTAAAAATAGAACGTCAGACACGCAATACTGCAGCTGATATAAAGCCAGCCCCAGCCCCCAAACTGCCCCTACCACCATCCCGGCCATCATATATCGCGGCTTGATAGTCTGCTCTCGCCAAAACAGCAGCAAAATCACGCAAATCAATGCGCGCAAGGCGTAATCAACCCCACCCCATTCACCGCGGTGAAACAGCAGATCCAGCAATAAATAAGCGGGGTAAATCAGTATCAGCGCAATGAATAAAATATCCTGTTTACTCAGCCCTGAAAGGCGGCAACGGCCCTTGATCAAGGCAAGCAAAATCAGGCTCGCGGCAATCACACCGTAGGATTTTGGCACCGTGACCAGCACGGCAGGGAACAGGAACATCAGACAATGAATCAACCCGATGTTCCAGCTAGAAGGCTTAATCTGCATTTATCGCACCAATATGAAATGTTTCTTGGTGAGATCGTAACCAGCCAATGCTTCGATTTTCATTAAGAGCCGATGCCTGCGTTCACGTTTGGAAAGTGTGTAATGCGGATCGGGCTGAAAAGCAGGCTCGGCCATCTCGCGCAACCACTGCTGGGCAATCTGCGGGTGGGTTCCTTCAAATCGCTGCAGGATGGCGGCGTCGATTTGCGAGTAATCGTGCGCTTTGGGCGCGTGGCTCCAGTATTTGGCGACCTGACGGTTTTTTTCCTGCATTTTGGCAGCCGAGCGCACATGGCCGTAATGATAGATCGGGCAGCCCGCCAAAGCGGCGCGCGGATAGCGGCCCTTTTTGTTTTTATCCATCACCACCCAGAACAGGCCATCGGGCGCCCAGGAGCGGATGGTATTGCGGATAATCCTTGGCGCTTGCCGATACCAGGCCGGGCTTTTGGCCACCAGATCGGGGCAGCCGTAAAAATGGTGGTAATCAAAGGCAATGGCTTCGACTTCGGGGTTGTTCAGGTGTTTTTCCAGCACGGCGCGGATTTTGGGCGCGTCGTCTTCGTGGATCGCCTCGTCGCCTTCCAGATAAAACGCCCAATCGCCGGTGCAATTGAACTGCGCAATCATCTTTTGCTGCGCGTAAACATAGCCGCGCTGCGCCATGCCTTCGTTCCAGACCGTTTCGATGATGCGGATGCGCGGATCATTAATCGCCCGCACCTGCGCCAGCGTGTCGTCTTCACTCTGCCCGACGGCCACAACGACTTCATCGCAGACCATCAGCAAGCTTTTTAAACTCTCGATATACGGGTAGCCCAGCATCGTGCCATTACGCAGAAATGTAAAACCACTGACTTTCATCCAGACTCCGAATTGCTTGCATGAGTAAGCTCAAAACGCGATTATATCAGCCCGATTCCATCCTTAGAGATTTCCATGCCGACACTGGGCGTTGCGATTATCAGCAAAAATGCGGCCGCGCATCTGGCTTCGTGCCTCGCTGCCGTCAGCTGGGCAGACCAGATTGTTGTGCTCGATTCGGGCAGTAGCGATGAGACGGAAAGCCTCGCCCGTGCGGCGGGCGTTCGCTTTGAGCAAACCAGCGACTGGCCAGGCTTTGGCATCCAGAAAAACCGGGCGATCGCCCTACTGGACACCGACTGGGTGCTGGCGCTCGATACCGATGAAATTGTCAGCCCAGAGCTGGCACAAGCGATTCGTCACGCCATCGCCGAGCCGCAAGCGGATGTCTATCGGCTGGAACGCCGCTCGGCTTTTTGCGGGCAATGGGTTGCGCACAGCGGCTGGAATAATGACTGGGTGGCGCGGCTATTCAAACGCGGCGCGGCGCATTATTCGGATGATCTGGTACACGAACGCCTCGTCCACAGCGCAGCGGCGCAGCCGCTGACGGGCAAGCTATTGCATTACTCGTATGACGATTTTGAAACCGTGCTGAACAAAATCAACAGCTATTCCAGCGCGGGCGCGGCGCAGCGTTTTGCCAAGGGTAAGCAGGCCAGTTTGGGCATGGCCATCCTGCGCGGACTATGGGCTTTTTGGCGCACCTACCTGCTCAAGCGCGGCTTTCTGGATGGCCGGGCTGGCTTTCTGATTGCGCTGATGAATGCCGAAACCACTTTCTACCGCTTTGTAAAGCTAGAGCAACTAGGCAGGGTATCTGCCCACAGCAAAGAGCAATAAAGCGCTACAGACATATACCCATCAGGATTCGGGCATATTCAGATTTGGTATGGATCATGCGTAGGGGGGGTTAGGCCGCCACAATCTTGCCTAAAACTACAAAGGGTTTTCGGCCGTAACCCACCATCACGCTACTCTTATTAATACCGCGTCCCGGTGGGTTACGGCATAAAACCGCCTAACCCACCCTACGAATACCGCTTTTCATCGTCAAATCACAATATCCGGCCATATCAACACAGAATCTGCACATGCCTCAGGATTCAATACTGAATTGCACTGCATGCATTTGTGCATACATACCCTGCTTGGCCAGCAGCGCTGCGTGCGTGCCCTGCTCGACAATCCGGCCGCTTTGCATCACCACGATTAGATCGGCTTTTTCAATCGTTGAGAGTCGATGCGCAATCACCAAGGTCGTGCGGCCTTGCATTAGAAACTCCAGCGCTTCCTGCACTTTGCGCTCCGATTCGGTATCAAGCGCGCTGGTGGCTTCGTCCAGAATCAACACCGGGGCATCTTTGTAAATCGCCCGTGCAATCGCCAGACGCTGGCGCTGGCCACCGGATAGCCGCCCGCCATTTTCGCCCAGCAGCTCGTCAAAACCATTCGGCATTTTGTCGATAAACTCGCTCGCGTGTGCCGCTTGTGCAGCGGCGCGTACGCGATCCATATCGACCTCTGCGCTGCCGTAGGCAATATTTGCCGTCACCGTGTCATTGAACAGCACCATGTCCTGCGCAACCAGTGCAATATGCGAGCGCAAATTGCCCAGTTGATAATCGGCCAGCGGTACACCATCGAGCGTAATCTGCCCTTCACTGGCGTCGTAAAAACGCGGTAGCAGATTGGCCAGCGTGGTTTTACCGCTGCCCGACTGCCCAACCAGCGCAATGGTTTGCCCCGGCGAAATGTGCAACGACACACCATCCAGCGCCGGTTTATGATCGGGCTGATAGCTGAACTTCAGCGCATTAAGCTCAATCTCGCCGCGAACCCGCTGGACACGATGCTGGCCGTGATCAGGCTCTTCGTGCTCATCGAGCAAGGCAAAAATCGACTCGGCAGCCGCCAAACCGCGATGCAGCCGCTCGTTGATTTTGGTCAGATTGCGCACCGGCCCCTGGATCGCCACCATGGCGGCGATAAACGACAGGAAGGAACCGGCGCTCAGCTGCCCGGCTTGCGCCTGCAGGCTGGCAAAATATAGCACCACCGACACGGTCATGCCGATCAGCAGCACGATGGTGCCCGAGTTGATCGCCACCATCAGGCCCTGCTTGATGCCCAGACTCATCACGCGATTATTCACGTCGGCAAAACGGCGCACCTCGGCATTCTGCCCGCCAAACACCTTGACAATGCGCTGCCCGGACAGCGATTCATCCAGCCGCGAATTCATTTCGCCCATTTTGTCCTGCGTTTCGCGCGCCAGTCGGCGCTGGCGCTTGGCCACCACGCGTATACTCAGCGCCACCACCGGCAGCAACACCAGACAGAACAGCGTTAAACGCCAGCTCGAATAAAACATCACCGCCAGAAAACCGATCACGGCGACGCCATCGCGCACCAAGCCGGTGAGCGTTGACGTTCCCGCCTCCATCACCTGCGTGACATCGTAAGTCACCCGCGAGAGCAACACGCCGGTGGACGACTGGTCAAAATAGCGCGTCGGCAGGCGCATCAATTTGCCGTAGATTTTTTCGCGAAAATCGCGCATCACACGCGAAGCCAGCCAGGCATTGCCGTAATCATTGCCGAAATTACCGATAAAACGCAGCACGGCCAGACCAAATAATTGCGCTGGCACAATCCACGCCGCCTGTTTCACCAGGCTATCGGCACTGCTCAGATTATTGTCGACCAGGGGTTTGAGCAGCAGCGTGAGCAGAGCCTCAGCCGCCGAGGCCAGCGCCATACAGATGATGGTTGCGATAATCACCCACAGATAGGGGCGAAAATGTGTCAGCAGACGGCGATAAAGGACGCGGGTATTCATGGAAGGATCTGTATTCATGCGGCCGATTATACCCGCTTCAGCTGAACGAAAGCGCAGGCCGTCAGCGGCACTTTTGACGTCTAGGCAAAATCACCATAGCGCAGCTGCAACAGGCCGGCGATCACCGGAGCAACGGTTTCGGTGCGGAAAATCCGCGGCCCAAGAATCAGCGAGGTATAGCCCTGTGAGATAGCCTGATTGTCTTCTTCAGTCGAATACCCCCCTTCTGGCCCCACCAATACGGTGACCGATTCCACCTTTTCCGGCAAAGCCGAATGATGGATGGCCCCGGTGGGACACATCAACAGTTTGAGTTCACTCTCGTCCTTAGCCGCCAGAAATTGCGCAAAAGTGATGATGGGACGAATGGCCATCAAGCGCGTGCGACCGCATTGCTCGGCGGCGCTGGCAGCGATACCTTGCCAATGTGCGATGCGTTTTTCGGCGCGCTCGCCGCTGTAACGCTGCTGGCAATATTGCGAAATCACCGGCTGAAAAACACTCACACCGAGTTCGGCGGCTTTTTGCACCGTGTAATCCATCCGGTCCGACGCCGATACGGCCTGCACCAATGTGAGCTGCAAAGGCGATTCGCGATCGACTGGGTCAAATGATTGCACCTGCACTGTCACACTTTTCTTGCCCATCGCGGTGATGATGCCCTGATATTCGCCACCCAGACCGTTAAACAGCGTCACCCTCTCGTCGGGCTGCATCCGCAGCACCTGCACATGCCGCGCAACGGCTTCGGGTAAATCAAACTCTTGTGCCAATGCTAGCGGAGTATCGACATAAAAACGGGGTAAAGCCATCGGGATCAACCTAGGGTGAGGCGCTCGATAAACAGGCCGATACTGAAGATCACGCCCAAACCAAGCAGGGAAAACAGAACATAGCGGATGAGATTGAGCCAGCGCCGATCACGCTCGCGAACATAGCGAAAGCCGGCATAAACAATAATGAGTAGCGCGACAATGACCAGAATCCGCAAGAGCGCAAACATAGCGCTAGATACTCAGGGGAGGAAGGTCATGGAACGACGATGGCACATGATCATCGTCGTTAAACGTCACGATTTCATAGCTGTCGCGGTCAGCCAGCATGGCACGCAGCAATTTGTTATTCATGGCGTGACCGGATTTATAGCCGGAAAACGACGCAATCAGCGGAAAGCCCAGAATATACAAATCGCCAATCGCATCAAGAATTTTATGGCGGACAAATTCGTCTTCAAAGCGCAAACCGCCGTCGTTTAAGACGCGAAATTCGTCGATCACGACGGCATTATCCATATTGCCGCCGCGCGCTAAACCATTCGCACGCAGATATTCAACTTCGTGGATAAAACCAAAAGTACGCGCGCGGGCAATTTCGCTAATGTAATTGGTGTGGGCAAAATCGATTTCGATTTTCTGGGCGGATTTTTTAAAGGCAGGATGCTGAAAATCAATCGTCAGCGCGACTTTATAGCCATCGTGCGGTTCAAATTTGACCCATTTATCACCATCGTGCACTTCGATTGGCTTGAGCACACGGACAAATTGTTTGGGTTTATTGAGCTCGCGAATACCAGCACTTTGCAGCAGGTAAATAAACGGTGCAGCAGAACCATCCATAATCGGCATTTCCGGGGCATCGACATCGACCAGTACATTGTCGATGCCAAGGCCGGCAAACGCCGACATCAGATGCTCGATGGTGCCGACACGCACGCCGTCTTGGACGAGCGTCGAGGAGAGTCGCGTGTCGTTTACCAGATCGGGGCCAACCTTGAAGGGCTTTGACTCGGGCAAATCAGAGCGTTGAAACACTATGCCATGGTCGGCGGCAGCGGGGCGCAAAGTGAGGGTCACTTTTTCGCCCGAATGCAAACCCACGCCGGTTGCACGGATGGTGCTTTTCAAGGTTCGTTGTAAAAACATGGCCATTCCTGCCTTCTCACAGCTTCAATTGTCTTAATTCTACCAGCCTCGGGTCCTGCTCTGGATGAATCATTACAATCGGGCTCATAGGCACCGTTTATTCAAGCACTTAGCTCACAGCAGCAGAATTGTCACAAGGCACACGCAACACTCGGTACAAATCGTACGGCAAGGCGCAGTCACGCAGCGTGATCAGTTCTGGTTTGCAACTTAGTCTGCTTGACGGCGCAAAAAGGCCGGAATATCCATATCAATATTCGACATTGCCGGACGCGCTGAAGCTGCTTCCGGTGCCGGATTGCGACGATTGTTACGCCAGATTGCCGGCGTATCCAAGGCGTCGTCATAGCCCACATTATCCGTACCGGTCTTCATTGTTTGGCTGCTAACGACTGACAGTTGCGGCTTATTCATGTCGCGACCGCCACCTAAACCCGTCGCCACCAACGTCACGCGGATCTCGTCGCCCAGCGACTCATCGTAAACCACACCATGTTTAACCAGTGCACCTTCAGCAACATGAGCTTCGATGATTTCCAAGGCTTGGCGAGTTTCTGATTTTTTCAACGACGCGCGCGATGCGGAGAAATTCACCAGCACGCCACGCGCACCTTTAAAGCTGATGTTGTCGAGTAATGGGCTGCGAATAGCATCTTCAGTGGCGCGAATCGCACGATCTGGACCAGTCGCATAGGCCGAGCCCATCATCGCCATGCCCATTTCGCGCATCACGGTTTTAACATCGGCAAAGTCGACGTTAATAAAACCTGGGTATTGAATAATCTCAACAATCGAACCCACGGCATTGCGCAGTACATCATCAGCAGCGCGGAATGCTTCGTCGATGGTGACATCGTCGCCCAGCACTTCTTCAAGCTTCTGATTTGATACGACAATCAATGAATCAACGTAGCGTGACAATTCATCGATACCGGCTTGCGCCACTTTCTGGCGACCACCTTCGTCCAGACCTGGCTTGGTCACCACGCCCACGGTCAGAATGCCTTTTTCACGCGCCACTTGTGCAATCACAGGCGCCGCGCCAGTGCCTGTACCACCGCCCATACCGGCAGTGATAAATAATAAATCTGCGCCAGAAATCAATTCGGCAATATGCTCGCGATCTTCTTCAGCCGCCTGACGGCCAATATCGGGATTACAACCCGCGCCAAAACCTTTAGTCAATTCAGCGCCCAACTGAACCACATTATCAGCTTTGGATAATTTCAATACCTGCGCATCGGTATTGGAAGAAATAAAATCAACACCTTGCATATGGTGTTCGATCATATTGTTGATTGCATTACAACCGGCACCACCAACACCAATGACCTTGATATTGACGTGATGCGATACCTCTGGAACTTCAATAGTTAATGCCATGATTCTCTCTCCTGTTACCCGATTTTACCGCTTACCCGAAAATTTCAAAAGTTATTTTGAAACCAAGACTTCATTCGGCCAAAAATGTCTCCAATAGAGCCATCTTTACCCCTTTGCCCAGGGGATTTTTGCATTTGTTGCCGAGCCACCAGCAATAAACCCACTGCAGTTGAATAGCGCGGGTTTTTAACCACCTCGGCCAATCCACCCACATAACGTGGTAAACCCAATCGAACCGGCATATGGAATATTTCTTCTGCCAATTCGGTCATTCCCGGCATTAATGAAGCACCGCCGGTAATAACAATACCGCTTGATAATCGATCTTCCAGATTAACGCGACGCAATTCGGCCTGAACAAAGCTATATAATTCTTCAACGCGTGGCTCAATCACTTCAGCCAGCGTATGGCGGCTCATTTGTCGCGCACCACGCTCGCCCACTCCGGGCACTTCAATCATCGTTTGCGGATCAGTCATATGGCGCAATGCCACACCATGCTGAATCTTGATATTTTCGGCTTCACCCGTTGGCGTGCGTAATGCCATGGCAATGTCATTGGTAATTTGATCACCGGCAATTGGAATAACCGCGGTATGACGAATTGCGCCATTAATAAATACCGCCATATCAGTGGTGCCACCGCCAATATCAACCAAACAAACACCTAAATCACGTTCATCATCGGTTAATACCGCATGCGCGCTGGCCAATGGCTGCAATACCACTTCGGCAATTTCCAAACCGCAACGGCGAACGCATTTGGTAATATTCTGCACCGCAGAAACCGCGCCAGAAACAATATGTACCCGCACTTCCAGACGCACACCCGACATGCCTAATGGCTCTTTCACATCTTCCTGACCATCAATCACATATTCCTGCGACAAAATATGCAGCACCTGATGATCAGCCGGAATATTCACCGCACTGGCCGTTTCAATCACGCGGTCAATATCGGCCTGAGTGACTTCTTTATCTTTAATGGCCACCATACCGTGTGAATTAAGGCTCTTGATATGGCTACCAGCAATTCCGGTGTAGACCTCACTGATTTTGCAATCGGCCATTAATTCGGCCTCGCCCAATGCAGCCTGAATTGCACCGACGGTTTTTTCGATATCAACCACGACACCGCGTTTGAGGCCTTTGGATGAGGCCGAGCCCATGCCGACAACATTGAGCGAGCCGTCCTCGGTCACGTCCGCAACCACCGCAACGACTTTCGACGTTCCGATATCTAGCCCCACGATGAGATTTTTTGCGTCCCTAGTCACTGACAGCCTCTTTACAAAACTTAAGAATTCACTTTAAAAAAACACGCCAACTTAATATTTTTAATTACTTTAATGAGTAACAAGCATAAATCATGCCGAAGCCTTTACGGCTTTCGGTTTGACGACTACCGGTTTTCCCTGAGCATCGAGCTTGCCCGGCTCAAGCGGCACATAATCAGGCAACCTCACGGCAAATCCATTCGGATAGCGCAAATCAATATATTCAAATGACTGCTGCAGCAGCGCCAAGGAATTGGGATAGGCTTTGACAAAACGCTCGACCCGCTCGATGGGCTCATCACGCCCCACTTCAATCATCAGCTGCTTATCCAGCTCCATTCGCCAAGCTCGCCGCTCGGACAGCCAGATCTGCGTGGGCTTTTTCCCCAGCGGCTGGGTAATTTCATTGAGCCGCAATAGGCCCTCAACCATCACCCGTTCTGCCCCTTCCGGGCCTTCCAATACTGGCAAGGCTTCATTACTCGCCGCATCAAATTGTTCGCCATACTGATTTAACAAGGCGCTTGATCCCCAGCGGGCAATGGCGCGATGCTCCTCAATATTCACTTCCAGCCGATCAGGCCAACGCCGACGCACTTCAACTCGGCGCACCCAGGGCAATTTTTCAAAATCTTGCCGGGTTTTATTTAAATCCAGCGTGAAAAACGTCCCTTTTAATTCGTTCTTAATTACATACTGCAATTGCTCACGCGTGGTATGCCGCAATTCACCATCGACTTTAATTCGCTTCACCGGAAATAGCGGCGAATGCACCGCTAAAAACAGTAGCGAATAAAACAGCAATAACATGGCCAGACCAGTCAATAGATTGGCGATCCACATTAAAAGCTGCGGCTTATCCCACATTATTTGCACCTCAACTGTGCTACTGCGCCAACTTCACGCTGCGGCGTGCGCTGCTCGCGATCCTCACGTACTTGATGTACGTTCCGGTCGCTGCGCTGCTGACTTCTTGCTTGAAGCCGGCTCGCTACGCACATTTGAGGACAAATATTCACTAGAAATACCTTTTGTTTACAAGGTCGTGGCCAAAATCTGGACGACCAGATCTTCGTACGACAAACCGGATTCTCGTGCGGCCATCGGGAACAGGCTATGGCTGGTCATGCCGGGAGCCGTATTAGCTTCCAGCAGATAAATCGTGCCGTCGTCGTCGGTCAGAAAATCGATGCGTGCCCAACCTGCCGCGCCCAGTACGCGGAAAGCTTTTTCGGCCAGCGAGCGTGCCAGCGCTTCTTTTTCATCGCCCAAACCGGCAGGGCAACGGTATTCAGTGTCGTCACGGAAGTATTTGGCTTCGTAATCGTAAAACTCGGTCTGCGGAATAATCCGTACGCTAGGCAGCGCCTTGCCGCCCAGCACTGCGCAGGTGTATTCACCGCCACCAATATTGCGCTCGGCTAACACCACCGAATCATGGCGCGACACTTCAGCCCAAGCGGCATCAACGTCGGCCAGCGATTTAAGCTTTACCACGCCCACACTGGAGCCTTCACTGGCGGGTTTGACGAACATCGGCAAACCCAGCTCTTCTGCGGCCAGCTTTAACTCGGCCGCATTATCGACAATGCGATACTCTGGCACCGGCAGTCCCGCCGCTTCCCAGAGTAATTTGGTGCGCCATTTATCCATCGCAATGGCTGAGGCCATAACGCCGCAACCGGTATAAGGCACGCCCATGAATTCCAGCGCGCCCTGAATCGTGCCGTCTTCACCACCACGACCGTGCAAAATCAGAAAAGCACGATCAAACCCTTCTTCTTTCAGGGCGGTCAGCGCTTTATCGGCCGGATCAAAGGCATGGGCATCGACGCCCTGGCTGCGCAACGCAGCCAATACCCCGGCACCACTCATCAATGACACTTCGCGCTCGGCTGACGAGCCGCCCATGATCACTGCTACTTTGCCAAATTTATTCATGCTTATGCGCTCACCAATTGCTTCGGGGTCTGGCCAATCGAGCCAGCACCCATCGTAATAATCACATCGCCATCCTTGGCTGCGGCAAAGATTGCCGCTGGCATCTCGGCAATGTTTTCCACAAAGATCGGTTCGATCTTGCCAGCCACACGGACAGCACGCACCAGCGCACGTCCATCGGCGGCAACAATCGGTGTTTCACCGGCGGCATACACTTCAGCCAGCAACAAACCATCGACGGTATTGAGCACTTTGACAAAGTCTTCAAAACAATCGCGAGTACGGGTATAGCGATGCGGCTGGAAAGCCAACAGCAAACGACGCCCAGGAAAAGCGCCACGCGCGGCAGCCAAAGTCGCCGCCATTTCAACCGGGTGATGACCATAGTCATCGACCAAAGTAAACGAGCCACGACTTTGGCCATCAACATCGGGCAGTGCCACTTCGCCATAACGCTGGAATCGGCGACCCACGCCTTCAAATTTTTCCAGCGCAGCGACAATCGCCGCTTCATCGGCACCGACTTCGATCCCGATGGCAATCGCCGCCAGCGCATTCAATACGTTGTGCATGCCGGGCATATTCAGCGTGACGGCCAGACGGCGCGTTTCGCCGTTTTGCCAGACTGCGTCAAATTTCATCTGGCCATTAGCGGCCACGATGTTTTCGGCGCGCAGCATGGCATCAGCCGCCGTGCCATAGGTTGTAACCGGGCTAGTCACTTTGGGCAGGATCGAGCGCACGTGCGGATCGTCAATGCACAGAATCGCTCGGCCATAAAATGGCAGGTGGTGCAGAAAATCAATAAAGGCCAGTTTCAATTTCTCGAAGTCATGGCCGTAGGTGTCCATGTGATCGGCATCGATATTGGTCACGACCGAAATCACCGGCGAGAGCAGCAGGAAAGACGCATCGCTTTCATCGGCTTCAGCCACCAGAAAATCGCCCTGCCCCAGACGCGCATTCGAGCCTGCGGCATGCAGCTTGCCGCCAATCACGAAAGTCGGGTCCAGCCCAGCCGCTTCAAGCACGCTGGCACTCAAACTGGTGGTCGTGGTTTTGCCGTGCGTACCGGCAATTGCAATCCCTTGCTTTAGGCGCATCAACTCGGCCAGCATCATGGCGCGGGGCACGACCGGGATCTGGCGTGAACGCGCTTCGATGACTTCCGGGTTGTCATCCTTAACCGCACTGGAAATCACCACCACGTCGGCATTGGCGACAAACTCGGCCGCATGGCCCTGATGCACCACAGCACCAGCAGCGCTAAGGCGCTGTGTGGTGGCGTTAGCGCCCAGATCGGAGCCGCTGACCTCAAAACCAAGGTTCAGCAAGACTTCAGCGATGCCGCTCATGCCTACGCCGCCGATGCCGACGAAATGAATGCGTTTAACTTTATGCTTCATATCCACGAAGGGTATAAGACCAGAGAGCGCGCATTATATACTCTGCAGGGCTTTACCCTATACTCCTATCCAGCTAATTCTTCAATTACGGCAACAACTTGCGCGGTTGCCTCCGGTTTGGCCAGACGCTTGGCATTGCTTGCCAGCGCCAGACATTGTTCTCTGCTTGTTTGCTGCAACAAAGCCGCCAGCGAATCGGCTGTCAGCTGACTCTGCGGCAGCAAAATACCCGCGTTTTCAGTGCTTAAAAATTGCGCATTGCCCGTTTGATGATCGTCAACCGCATGCGGAAACGGCACCAGCACGGCAGCAACACCAATGCAGGCCAGCTCGGCAACGGTCAAAGCGCCCGCACGGCACAAGACCAGATCGGCCTCGGCGTAAGCGCTGGCCATATCGCTGATAAACGCCACGCACTCGGCATCAACACCTGCTGCGGCATAATTGGCGCGCAGGGCTTCAATGTGTTTTTCACCCGCCTGATGAATCACCTGCGGCCGCGCGTCAAGCGGCATCATGGCCAGCGCCTTGGGCACCTGTTCGTTAAATACCTGCGCCCCCAGACTGCCGCCGACGACAAGCAATTTCAGTGCGCCCGTGCGGCCAGCAAAACGCTCGGCTGGCGCGGGTACATTTTTCAATTCGTCACGCACCGGATTACCAACGCACTGCTTGGCAGGCAATGCAGCAAATGCATTCGGAAAAGCAAACAGCACACGATTGGCCAATTTGGACAACACCTTATTGGTCAACCCGGCCACCGAGTTCTGCTCGTGAATCACCAGCGGCAACCAGCACAAGCGCATGGCTAGGCCACCGGGAAAGCCGGTAAAGCCGCCAAAGCCAATTGCCACATCAGGGCGGCGGCGGAAAATCAGGTTCAAGGCGGACAGCAAAGCCTTCCCCTGCACCCACGGCTGCGAGAGCTTTTTCAGCCAGCCTTTGCCACGCACGCCGGTAATTTCAAGCGTCACCAGCTCGATCCCGTGCTGCGGCACCACGCGCGTTTCCATCGCGTCTTTGGCTCCTAGCCAGACCACTTCCCAGCCTTTGTCACGCATCGCATTGGCCACCGCCAAAGCAGGGAAAATATGGCCACCCGTGCCACCCGCCATCACCAGCAAGGTTCGCTTACTCATACGCGATACCCCCGAATCAGCTGGCGGTTTTCATAATCAATCCGCATCAGTACACCAATCGCAATCAGATTGGCCACAATGCCCGAGCCGCCGAACGACAGCAGCGGCAAAGTCAGCCCCTTGGTGGGCATTAGCCCCATGTTCACACCCATATTGATAAACGACTGAAAGCCGATCCAGATCCCGACACCTTGCGCGACCAGCGCGTGCCAGTGCCGCTCAAGTTTGGTCGCCTGTACGCCAATCGCAAAAGCGCGAAAAACCAGAAACATGAACAGGCAGATCACCACAGCGATGCCAGCAAAGCCGAACTCTTCGGCAATAATCGCCATCAAGAAGTCGGTATGCGCCTCAGGCAGGTAGGATAATTTTTCCACGCTGGCACCCAGGCCAACGCCGTGCCATTCGCCACGCCCAAAAGCAATCAGCGAGTGACTCAGCTGGTAGCCTTTACCATACGGGTCTTGCCACGGATCCAGAAAGCCCAGCACCCGCGCCAGACGATACGGACTTGAGGCAATCAAACCGACAAAGGCCACGCCCAGAATCGCGATCAGCCCCAGAAAAACCCGCCAGTTAAACCCACCCAGAAACAGCGCGCCCATCGCAATCACGGTAATCACAGTGAAGGCACCAAAATCGGGCTCCAGCAGCAATAATGCGCCGACCACCGCCATCACCAACGCCATTGGAAACAGCACTTTGCTAATGCTCTCGCCCAGCTTGGCATCCATGCTATGCGCTTTGCGCACGGTGTAATCGGCCGCGTACAAGACCACAAAAAACTTCATCAGCTCGGAAGGCTGCAGATTAATCACAAACAGGCTCAACCAGCGGCGGCTACCATTCACCTCGCGGCCAATACCGGGAATCAGCACCAGCACCAGCAACACCGTGCCGATAATAAACAGCGATGGCGCCCAGAGCCGCCATTTTTCGGTCGACACATTGAACGCGGCCACAGCAGCCAGAACGCCAACCAGCAGAAATACAGCGTGACGCTGCAAAAAGTAATACGAGCGAAAACTGGTGTCTTTATCGACCTCGGCCATCGCAATCGACGCCGAATACACCATCACCAGCCCAATTGACAGCAGCAGCGTCACACACCAGAACAGCGCCTGATCGTAGCTGCTCATGGTGGGTTTCATGCGGCTCATGGCCTGATAGAAGATCTGGCGCATCAGTGCTGCTCCAGGCCTTTCACTGCAGCAATAAACACTTCAGCACGATGATGGTAATTGCGGAACATATCCAGGCTGGCGCACGCAGGCGAAAGCAGCACCACATCACCCGGCTCGGCCAGATTGCTGGCGACGCTCACGGCCATTTCCAGCGTTGGTAGCTGCATTACCGGCAGATAGTTGTCATCGTCGTCGGGCAGAAAGCTTGAATGCGCTTCGTTCAGCACATCAGCCAGAGCCGGACCATCACGGCCAATCAGCAAAACTGCACGGCAAATCCGCTCGCACGCTTCAAGCAGCGGCGAAAAGTCCTGCCCTTTGCCATCACCGCCGGCGATCAGCACCACCGGGCGTGTCATGCCTTTCAGTGCGGCTTCTGTTGCGCCCACATTGGTGCCTTTCGAATCGTCGTAATACGCCACGCCATTGACTTCGGCAACCAGCTCAACGCGGTGCGGCAAGCCTTTGAACGCGCGCAAAGCCGCCAGCAATGGCGCTGTAGGCAAGCCAGCTGCACGGCACAGGGCAATCGAAGCCAATGCATTCACGGCATTATGCAACCCGGCCACAGGCAGCTCGCTGGCCTTGATCAGCTCGAAATCACCGCAGCGCAAGCTGAAATCGCCGTCGATTTCAACCAAGCCATACTCGCTACCGTTACGGGGGGTATCAGCTCCAAACCAAACTACATCGCGGCCTGGACGTGCCATACCCCGGCAATAGCCATCTTCGCGATTGAGCACCTGCACGCCCAGACCCGCAAAAATGCCCGCTTTGGTCGCCGCGTATTCGTTCATCCCGGCGTAGCGGTCCAGATGATCTTCCGACACATTCAGTACCGTGGCTGCCGCAGGCATCAGTGAGCTCGTCGTTTCCAGCTGAAAGCTCGATAGCTCAAGCACCCAAAAATCCGGCCATTCACCACGCGCTTCCCAGTCTGCCAGCGCAGCGAGCACCGGCAAGCCGATATTGCCTGCCGTAACGGTTTTAAACCCGGCGGCTTCGCACATTTGCGCCACCATGGTGGTGACCGTAGATTTACCGTTCGAGCCGGTAATCGCAATGACCTTGCCCCGCGACTGATCCGGTCCGCCCACCAAGGCTTGGGCGAGCAACTCGACATCGCCCACCACCGGAATACCTTGCGCAATCGCGGCAGCAACTTCTGGCGTCGCCAAAGGCACGCCGGGGCTGGTGACCAGCATCTCGGCGTCGGCAAAGGTATCGACATTAAATGCGCCGAGGCGCAACTCGACCTGCGGCAGATCGGCTCGCAGATTATCCAGATTGGGCGGTGTTTTGCGGCTATCGGCCACCGTGACGCGCGCGCCTTTACCCGCCAACCAGCGGGCAGTGGCTAAACCGGTGTCACCCAGACCGACGACAATGCAATGTTTGTCCTGGTAAGGAGTGAGGAGTGAGGAGTGGGGGGTCAATTGTTCCACCGTCGATTCCATTTTTAACTTGAACACTTCGCTTAAATACACAACAAGGATAAAGGCGAGGCACAACGCCTTACACCTCTCTCCTTACACCTAACACCTAGCGCAGTTTCAGCGTGGCCAAACCGACCAGCACCAATAGCATGGTAATAATCCAGAACCGCACCACCACCTGCGTTTCCTTCCAGCCTTTTAGCTCGTAGTGATGGTGCAGCGGTGCCATTCTGAACACGCGCTTGCCGGTCATCTTGAAACTGGCGACCTGGATCATCACCGACAGCGCTTCCACGACAAACACGCCGCCCATAATCAGCAGCACGATTTCCTGCCGCACAATCACCGCGACAACGCCAAGGCCAGCCCCCAGCGCCAACGCACCCACATCGCCCATGAAGACTTCAGCCGGGTAGGCGTTAAACCATAAAAAGCCCAAACCCGCGCCGACCATGGCTGCGCAGAACACAATCAGCTCACCCGCGCCCGCCACATGAGGCACCCCGAGGTAAGTCGCAAACTTCACGTTACCGGCAACATAGGCAAAAATGCAGAATGCGCCCGCCACCAGCACCACCGGCATAATCGCCAGGCCATCGAGGCCATCAGTGAGATTGACCGCATTGCTGGTGCCAACGATCACAAAATAGGTCAGCACGCAAAACCCGATTGCGCCAAACGGATACAGAATTTCTTTGTAAAACGGGATAATAAAGCCGGTATTGGCCGCGTCCGGGCCGATATTGACCAGAAAAATACCCGAGCCAATGGCAATGGCCGATTGACCGATCATCTTGGCTTTGGCTGACAAACCCTTGGGGTTTTTCAGCGCAACTTTTTTGTAGTCATCAATAAACCCGATCACGCCGGTCGCCATCGTCACAATCAGCACCAGCCAGACATAACTGTTTTTCAGATCGCCCCACAGCAGCGTGGTCAGACCAATCGAGAGCAGAATCAGCGTACCGCCCATGGTCGGTGTACCGGCTTTCACCAGATGCGTTTGCGGGCCATCGTCGCGAACCGCCTGGCCGACTTTCAACTCGGCCAGCTTGCGAATCACGTACGGCCCCAGCACCCAGGAAATCCCCAAGGCGGTGATCGTCGCCAGTACCGCGCGCAAAGTCAGGTAATTAAAGACGTTGAAGGCGCGTACCGACTCGCCCAACCATTGCATCAACATCAGCAGCATGGCTGTGCTCCTTGCTTGTTATCCAAATCTTGCGCGATCAGTCCTTCGACCACGGTTTCCATGCGCATAAAGCGCGAGCCTTTCACCAGAATCTGGCTGTCGGGCGTCATCAGCGCACGCACTGCTGCAATCGCTGCAGCATGATCGCTGCAGTGCTGCGCACGCAGTGTTCCGGCCGCCTGATTGAACGCCTCAACGGCATACTGCATATCAGTACCCATCGCAACAACATGATTGATCTGACGTTCAGACGCATACCTACCTACTTCGCGGTGGCAATGCTCAGCGCTATCGCCCACTTCGCCAATATCGCCCAGCACCAGAATGGTGGGTTTGCCCTGCTGACCGATCGCCGCCAGGACATCGATTGCCGCTTTCATCGAATCCAGATTGGCGTTGTAAGTGTCGTCCAGTATTGCCGCGCCATTAAACGCAGTTTTGGCTTGCAAACGGCCTTTCACCCCGGCCCAGCGTTGCAAGCCTTGTGCAACGTGTTCCAGACTCACGCCAACGGCCAAGGCCGCCGCCGCTGCCGCCAGCGCATTGCGCACATTGTGTTCGCCCGGCACCGCCAGCTGCACAGCTACTTCACCGTGCGCGGTTTTCAACACAAACTGGCTACCTGTTGCAGACAAGACGAGCGCTGTCGCGCTCACCTCGCCGTTAAAACCAAAAGTGGTAATCGCGTGTGGCGCGGCCAGCTGATGCCACAGCGGCGCGAATTCATCGTCGGCGTTGATAATCGCCGTACCGTTGGCAACCAGACCGGCAAAAATTTCACCTTTGGCCTGCGCCACGCCCGCCACCGACCCCAAAGCCTCCAAGTGCGCAGCACCGGCATTGTTCACCAGTGCCACGTCGGGCTGGGCAATGTGCGTCAGATAGTCGATCTCGCCAAAGTGATTCATACCCATTTCGGCAATCACATAACGATGCTCGGGCTGGATACCCAATACCGTCAGCGGCAGACCGATGTGATTATTCAAATTACCTTTGGTGGCGTGGACCCAGCTTTCATTCGTAGCGGTCTGCTCGCCACCAGAAGCCACATTACAGATGGAGGCCAGCATTTCTTTCACGCTGGTTTTGCCATTGCTGCCAGTCACGCCAACCAGCGGGATATGCGCATGTTTGGCGCGCCAGTATTTGGCCAGCTCGCCCAGTGCGGCGAGCGTATCTTTGACCACAATGCAATTGCCCGCCGCAGGCGCTTGCTCGGCGGGCTGACTGTCATTTTGCACAATCGCTGCCACCGCACCTTGCGCGAAAGCGGCAGGGACAAAATCATGCGCGTCAAAACGCTCACCCTTGAGCGCGACGAATAGATCACCTGCGCGAATATCGCGGCTATCGGTGGTGACGCGGCTAAACGTCAATTGGGAATCGCTGGCCAGCAATTTGGCTTTCAGCGCTTGCGCGGCCTCCCGCAAACTCAACATCATTACTTCTCTTTCCTTGTGACTTTTCTAGCCAATGCTTTTTCGGCGTGTTCCACATCGTCGAAGTGGTAACGCTCGCCTTTGATTTCCTGATAATTTTCATGTCCTTTGCCGGCGATCAGAATCACGTCGCTGGCATGCGCCACCTCGACGGTGTCGGCAATCGCAGCAGCACGATCCGATTCGATCGAGTAATGCGCTTCGCCAGTGCCTGGCACGCCTTCAACACCGGCGACGATGTCCTGAATAATCGCTTTGGGCGCTTCCGAGCGCGGGTTATCGCTGGTAATCACCACCGAATCGGCCAGACGGCAGGCAATTTCGCCCATCAGTGGGCGTTTGCCGGTGTCACGATCTCCGCCACAACCAAAAACGCAATACAGGCGCGAACCCGCTGGCATGGCTTCGCGCAATGTCATCAGCACTTTTTCCAGCGCGTCCGGCGTGTGCGCGTAATCGACGACCACCAGCGGCTTGCGGCTGCCATCGGCCATCAGCCCACCCAGGCATTGCATCCGGCCAGCGGCAGGGCGGATTTTTTCCAGCGCAGCCGTGGCATCGCTCAATGACACGCCTTGCGCCAGCAACACACCCAGACAGGCCAGCAAATTGCTGGCATTGAAACGCCCCAGCAAACCCGACTGAATCCGCGTATTGCCGAACGGCGTTTCCACGGTCAGCGTCAGCCCCTGCAGCGACGATTCAAGCTGCACACAGCGCAAATCACCGTCGTTAAAGCCGTAGGAATAGATTTTTTTGGCCGTGGTAAAGCCAATCAACTCACGTCCAAAAGGATCGTCCGCGTTGATAACCGCCGCTTGCAGGCCTTCCCACTCGAATAGCTTGGCTTTGGCCGCGCCATAGGCGGCCATATCGCCGTGGTAATCGAGATGATCACGCGTCAGATTGGTAAATACGGCAGTGTGAAACTGCACGCCATGCGCGCGTGCCTGCGTTAGCCCGTGCGATGAGACTTCCATCGCCACCTGCGTCGCGCCTTCGGCCCGAAAGCGGGCGATCCAGTGTTGCAGGCTGAGCGGATCAAGCGTGGTATGCGTCGAGCTGCTGAGCTCACCCACAAAACCATTGCCCAACGTCCCCAGCACCCCGGCTTTGCCACCCAAGGCGTCAAAGGCTTGCGCCAGCCAGTTGGCAATCGACGTTTTGCCATTGGTTCCGGTAATACCTACCACAGGTAAATGCCCAGCATCATTACCCAGCAAGGCTGCCATTAATATACCCACCTGATAGCGCAGAGCAGGCACGGCAAGATTGGCAACATCATGCGTCGGATTCCAGCTAAAACCGTCTGCCTCCCAAATCACGGCAGCAGCGCCGTTGGCAATGGCGTCGTCAATATACTGGCGGCCATCAACATACTCGCCCTGGTAGGCGATAAATACGTCACCGGCTTTGACTTTGCGGCTGTCGGCAACGACAGCTCGGCCACGGGTCAGCGCGGTGATTGCGGCAAAATCGATGGCAGGTAATGCCCAGCTCACTGGTTTCATGCGTCTTCCTTCACGTCTTCCACCCCATTGCCGGGCAGTAAAATATTCGTTGTTGGAGCATCAGGCGGTACACCCAGCAGACGCAGGCTGCCCGCCACCACATTACTAAACACCGGCGCGGCAACCAGACCACCGTAGCGCAGCGCAAACGAAGGCTCGTCGATCATCACCGCCACAATCAGCCGCGGATTCGAAATCGGCGCCAGGCCAACAAACGAGCCCACCCGCGCGGTATCCGAATAAACACCATTGACCAGTTTTTTAGCCGTACCGGTTTTACCGCCAACACGGTAGCCCACCACCTGCGCACGCGTGGCGGTACCGCCGGGCAGAGTCACCATTTCGAGCATTTTTCGCACTTGCGCCGCGGTTTCGGCCGAAATCACCTGCTTGCCCGGCGCAGGAGCCACCAGCTTGGTAAAGGTCACCGGATGCACTTCGCCATTCCCGGCAAAGATCTGATAGGCACGCGCCATCTGCATCACCGATACCGACACGCCATAGCCATACGACATGGTGGCCTGCTCGATCGGACGCCAGTTTTTCCACGGCCGCACGCGGCCAGGCGATTCGCCAGGGAATCCGGTATTCAATTTCTCGCCAAAACCGATGTCGTGGAAGAAATTCGACATCTCTTCGCGCTCCATCATCAGCGCCATTTTGACCGCGCCGACGTTGGATGACTTTTGCATAATGTGCTCAACCGTCGCAGCGCCCACCGGATGATCATCACGAATCGTCGCCGGGCCAATGGTCATCGTGCCATTACCGGTTTGAATCACCGTCGTTGGTTTCACCTTACCGGCGTTCAGCGCCATCGCTACGGTAATGGCTTTCATCGTCGAGCCCGGCTCGTACAGATCAGTGAGCGCGCGATTGCGTTTGTGTGCAGGGTCGATTTTGGCGCGGCTATTGGGGTTGTACGACGGCGCATTGGCCATCGCGAGCACTTCGCCAGTCCGAGCGTCGAGCACCACAATGGCACCGCCCGCCGCCTGACTATTGTCTACGGCGGCCTTCAGTTCGCGATACGCCAAGTATTGAATCCGGCGATCAATCGAGAGCTGCAGCGTCTGGCCTTCCTGCGGCGGCACGATGGTTGAGACGTCTTCGACGATATAGCCACGGCGATCACGAATCACCGTGCGCGAGCCGGGCTTGCCGGCCAGCATGGCGTTCTTGGTCAGCTCGAAACCTTCCTGCCCCTTGCCATCCAGATTGGTAAAGCCCACCACATGCGCCATCACCTCGGCCGCGGGGTAATAGCGGCGATATTCGGTTTGCGAGTAGACGCCGGGCACATTCAAAGCCAAAACCCGCTTGGCATCAGCGGGTGAGATGTGGCGCTTGACCCAGAGAAAATCGGATTTAACCTCTTCGCCCTGTTTGTTTTTCCGGGTGGTATTGAGTTTCTTTAATAATTCATCGGACGAAATGGCCAGCATGGCAGCCAGCTTTTTCACTTCATCCACCGAGATGGGCACCAGCTCATCTTCGGTGGCCTGCTTCCAGTCTTTGGGTCTACTCTGACCAATCGGCAGCACCTGCATACTGCGCGGACTGAGCCAGATGGATTGCACAGGCGTAGAAATGGCCAGCGGCTCGCCATTGCGGTCGGTAATCACCCCGCGATTAGGCTCAAGCTTGAGCGTGCGGCGATAGCGGGCATCACCCTGATTTTGCAGAAAATCTTCGTTCCAGGCCTGCAGGTACAGACTGCGCCCGAGCAGGACAATAAACAGACCGAGCAAGCAGCTGAGCACAAACCAGACGCGCCAGCGCTCCAGCCGGGGTTTCACCGCATATCTGTCAGATCGCCGTCCGGCGATTGCGCGCGCATGCCGAATCATTGCAGATCCGACACCACGGGTTTGGGCACTTGCTGACCATGCTCCAGAATCACCTGGGTGCGGTTAGCGGGCGCAACCTGCATGCCCATTTTCTGCCTAGCCTCGGCTTCGACGCGCGAATGCATCGCCCAGGTGCTTTGCTCCAGCTGTAATTGCCCCCACTCGACGTCAAGCTTGCGCGTTAGTGCATCTTCTTTTTGCAGCTCGATAAACAGCTTGCGCGCCTTATGCTGGCTAGTCACCACGCCCATGGCACACACCACCAGAATGGAGAGCAGAAATAGATTCAGACGAGTCACAAGGACCCCTCGGTGCGCTCAGCCACGCGCAGAATGGCGCTGCGCGCGCGCGGGTTGGCTTTGAGCTCGGCTTCGCTAGCTCGAATCGGCTTGCAGACGATTTTCAGCGGCGGCGGCGCGATTTCGCTGGCCATGACCGGCAAGCGTGATGGCAGGCGATCGCCGGTGGCTTTATCCTGCATAAAGCGTTTCACAATGCGATCTTCGAGCGAATGAAACGCAATCACCGACAAGCGTCCGCCTTCTTTCAAGAGCGATAATGCTTGCGGCAGTGTTAGCGATAACTCCTCAAGCTCACGATTGATGTAAATCCGTACAGCCTGGAAGGTACGCGTCGCCGGATCCTGGCCCGGCTCACGGGTCCGGACTGCCGTTGCCACGACCGCGGCAAGTTCGCCTGTTGTAGCAAAAGGTTGGACTGCCCTACGCGTAACAATCGCTGCTGCAACCTGCCGAGCAAACCGTTCTTCGCCATAATCTTTTACCACCTCTGCAATGTCTTTTTCATCAGCCGAATTAATCCATTCAGCCGCAGTCATACCCCGCGTGGTATCCATGCGCATATCAAGCGGAGCATCAAACCGGAAGCTAAACCCCCGGGAACCATCGTCCAGCTGTGGCGAGGAAACCCCCAGATCCATCAGCAGACCATCAATTTGTGTAATACCGAGCTTGGCCAGCGAATCGGCCAGCGTAACAAAGCCTTCGTGCACAATCGTGAAGCGCGGATCGGTGATCGTCGCCGCCTCGGCAATGGCGTGCAGGTCTTTATCAAATGAAATCAGACGGCCATTCGGGCCGAGCTTGGAGAGAATCAGCCGCGAGTGACCGCCGCGACCGAAAGTGCAATCAACATAAATACCATCAGGCCGGATAGCGAGCGCATCCACAGCCTCATCGAGCAATACCGTGCGATGCACGAAGCTTTGTGTATCGCTCACAACAAAATTCCTTCCATATTATTCTCAAGTTCTTGCGGATCCATCTCCATGATGGCCTCGGTGGTCGCGATCCAACTCGCGTCATCCCACAGCTCGAACTTATTGCCCATCCCGACCAGAGCAACTTCTTTATCCAACTTGGCCACCTGCCGCAGACGTGGCGGTACCAAAACACGACCCGACGCATCCATTTCGACTTCTTCAGCCTGACCGACGATAAAACGACGGATATTCGCCTTCGCGCCAGTCAACTGATTCAGTTGATCCCGAATCGGCAACCAGGCTGGCTCCGGATAAACCAGCAAGCAACCCGCAGGATCAGCCGTGATGATGAGTTTGCCTTGAGCTTGGGCGAGCAAAGTATCGCGATGCTTGGCAGGTATCGCCAATCGCCCTTTGCTATCCAGATTCAAGGAAGACACACCACTAAACATGACCGAATTACCACCTTTTAGGCGCTGTAAATATGCAATCTGCTCGTCGGGGGTTTTGTCCCCACTTTTGCTGCAATCGAGAAGAAAAATGCACTTTTTCCCACTTTCCCCCACAGCGCCCCACTATAGAGTAAAAAAAAACCCGGCACAAGTTGCGCCGGGCCATTTCCCGTTTTGATACAATGATTTAGTGCTTAACTACACGCCAATTTAACATTCATAAAAATCAAACACCCAGCTGATAAAGTTAAAGTATTACTTTAAATTCAATCACTTTCCCTAGCGACAAACGTCACCCAAATCAGCCTCGGCCTCACTGCCTTACAAAAAACACGTGAATTTCCTGATGAACGGCAAAATCAATCAAGTTTTAGCATTCGCCTTGCTGGCCCTACTGTGCTGGCAGCTGATTGGCGCAGAAAGGCGCAGCAAACTGAGGCACTATTCGAAGATAGCGGCGGTCAGCCTGCTGATTAGCGCTGTAGTGGCAGTGATTTTGCATTTGCGCTAATCGCCACAACATCCGTCAACACGATTTGCCGCCTTCAATGGCCAACCGACACTGCGAGAAGCTCAAACCTTACAAGCAATAAACTGCACCACTGCACCATCACTCGCTCTTCTACCTTCGCGACGACGGTCGGACTCGGTTCTGGTATCAAGCAAGGGCTGGGCGCGATATTGGCGTCGTGAAGCTTGTCGACGATCTGCGTTTTGGCGGCGCTCATGACCATTCCACACCTCAGCCCCAGAAGCCGCGGGACGACGCGGCACACGGTCATTTTTACGAATTCCGGCATCAAATCCGGCATAAGCCGTCAATGCAGAGACAGACAAATCTGAGGCTTCGTAAAGAGAAGGTAGGGCTTTAGTCAAAAACATGAAAATTAACCATAAATATCAATCACTTAATACAAGTATCGGCTATTTTTCATATTTCTTAAATACCAAACCCAGTCATATTCATCACAATTCAAACATCAAAACCAGCAGATATTGTCAACAACCCCGATAGAATATAATCATTTATTAATATAATAAAAATCAAACATAAGGAAATTTGAATATTTAGCCGAATAAGCCAGGAAATCCCGCGCTACACAAGCCTATGTTTTATATGTACAATCGCGAAAAATTATTTGTAGCTTAGGCGTAACATTTAACACTTATTATTAAGCTGGTATTTGAAATAGGCTTGTCTTGTTTCAGCCACCTTTAAATACTGCCCTGGTTACGCCGCATAGGAATGCATGATGAAAAATATCCCCCTCTCTATCACCCTGTTGTTTGCATCTAGCGCGCTATCGACCACCGCTTTGGCCGACGAACAGCCAAAGCAGCCACAGGCAGTATCCAGCGCGGAGCTGGCCGATCATCTGGCATCACCCAATGCAACACAAAAAAAATCCAGCTTTAGTGCCAAGGAATTTGCCGACACTGGCCGCCAGAACCCGGCTCCGATTGAAGCTGGCCCGTTCTATATTTACCCGACCCTGGGCCTGAGTTTTGGTCACGACGACAATATCACGCGTGCAGCCAGCAATGAGATCAGCTCAAGCGCAGCGCTGATTGCGCCTTCAATCGTGGCCGATCTAGTCAATAATGGGGATCGCTATGTCGTTGGCTACAATGGCCGCTTCACCCGTTACTTTGGCCAGTCAGCGAATAATACCGACAGCCATGAATTGCAATTTCAGGCGCAAAATGCCTATAGCGCCCGTCTGAGCACCCTGCTATTTGCGAATGTATTGCAAGCAGAAGACCAGGTAGGTGCAACCGATAGTGCCAGCAAATCACCCGACCAATACCGTCAGTACAGCCTGCGCGGTATGGTGGGCTATGGCGCTCCGGATGCCACAGGCCGCTTGGAAGGCGAAATCACTTACGTCAACAAAGGCTATCTGAATAATCGCGCCAGCACTGCGCTGCTCGACCAGGAAACACTGGGGCTGACTGGCCGTTTCTTCTACCGCGTGGCACCGCGCACGCGCGCTTTGCTTGAAGCGCGCTATCAGGACATCAACTACGACCTTGAAGGCAACCGCCAGAATAGCCAGGAATACCGTGCCTATACGGGCGTAACCTGGGATGCGGACGCCTACTTCACCGGCTCGGCCAAAGTCGGCATGATGAGCAAAAAGTATGATGATGCCCGTCGTGGCAGCTATGACGATTTCAGCTATGAAGCGCTGGTGCGCTTTATGCCACGCACTTACAGCAGCTTTGATTTCACTGCGGTACGCACCATTTCCGAATCAACCGGCATAGGCAACTATCTGCTTGATGATATGTTCTCTGTCGCGTGGAATCATGCCTGGAGCAATTTCACCAGCACACGCACCACATTGAGCTACGTCGCTAGTGATTATGTGGGTGCAACCCGGAATGATGATACTTTCTATGCGGCGTTCAATATCGACTATAAGCTCACCCGCTGGCTGAAAACCGGCATTGAGTTGCGTTATGAAAACCGCAATTCCAATATCAATAGCTCGGATTACACCCGTGGCATCTATATGGTCAATCTGAGCGGCTCGCTATAATCGGCGCAGACACCAGCCAGGCTTCTGCCGTCGCTGGCCAAGGTGCTTGATGCACCACAAAAAGCGACGGAATAGCTGGCTGCATTTCGCATGCCCCAAACCGTGCCCCAAGTCAATTTACAAGTGAAAAGCAATCGATGTTGAAATCAATCTGGCTATTCCATCCGAAACAATCGGCTAAATGTCGCCCAATGCGTCTTTTATCTGCCATTGTGGCCGCAGGCCTGCTGGGATTGTTTGCCCCCGCCCATGCTTCAATTTTTGATAGCCCAAGCCCGACACCTGAACCAGCAACCGCGACCGCCGATCACCTGAGCAGTGCGCCTGTGCGTAGCATTTCTCTATCTAACTACAAGCTGGGCGCAGGTGATGTAGTCACCATCCGTGTTTTTGGCGAAGATGAGCTGAGCCGGGAAAGAGTTCGCCTGACCGACGCAGGGACATTGCAATATCCGGTGATTGGCGAAATTGTGATCAAGGGTATGACCACGGGCGATTTGCAGCGGCTAATTACCGAAGGGCTGCGCGGTAAATATCTAGTCAACCCGCGCGTTGCCGTGCTGATTGACGAATACCGCCCCTATTACATCAACGGCATGGTGTATAACGCGGGCGGCTTTCCATTCCAGCCCGGCTTGACGGTGCTCAAAGCGATTGCGCTGGCGGGTGGCTTTAAAGAGCGCGCCTCCAAGGACAAAATCTTTGTAATCCGTGCCGATGACCCCACCCAGCAACAACAAAAAGTCGATCTCACCAGCCCGATTTATCCGGGCGACATTATCACGGTACAAGACAGCTTTTTCTAATATCACCGCCACTGACAATCTAGCAACGCCAGCTGCCGTGTTGCCACAAGGATCAAACGTAATATGAATCAGGCTCAGAATCTTCTTGGCGCCCTGCCAGGCACGGGCACGGAACCCAATCCGCTGCTTGAATACTGGCGCAGCCTCAACAAACGTAAATGGGCAATTATTTTATTTGCGCTGACCGTGGCCGCCGTTGCCACTGCGGTGGTGTTCTCGATTGCGCCGTCTTACCGCTCAACCACCACGGTGCTGATCGAATCGAGCCGCCAGAAAATTCTGTCGGTCGAAGAAGTCTATTCCGGCGTATCAGCCAACCGCGAATATTTCCAGACGCAAGCCGAGATTTTGAAATCGCGCGATCTGGCCATCAGCACGATCAAGGCGCTGAAACTCTGGGAGCACCCGGACTACGACCCGCGCCTGGCCGCCAGCAAAAAAACCTTCTGGTCGCAATTTCTGAAAACCCAGGATGAAGAGCAGATCAGCTGGAATGAAGACAGCCTGGCTGCAGCAGTGTATCCGGTGTTCGAGAAAAATCTGGATGTCGAGCTAGTGCGTCTTAGCCAACTGGCCAAGATCAGCTTTACCAGCACCGACCCCAAGCTGGCTGCCAGCGTACCGAGCAAACTGGCCGAAATGTATATCGAGAGCGATCGCGATGCGCGCATGCAAATGGCGCAAACCGCCGCCAAATGGCTGAATGAACGCCTGGGAGGCTTGCGCCAGAAGCTCGATGCTTCAGAAAAAGCACTGCAACAATACCGTGAAGCCAATGGAATTATCTCCTTGGGCAAGGAAGCACAAGGTGGCGCAGCAGCCCAGATCAGCAACACCACCGAGCAACTGATTGCGGCAAAAATGAAACGTGCCGAGGCTGAAAATGCCTACCGCCAAGTCACTAGCGTAAAAAATGGCGATTACAGCAGCGTACCCGCCGTGATTACCAACCCCCAAGTCGCCGACGCCAAGCGACAAGAAGCTGAAGCAGAGCGCAAGGTATCCGAGCTGTCGCAACGCTATGGCACCGAGCACCCGCGCATGGTGCAGGCAGAAGCTGAGCTGAAAGCCGCCCGCGCCAACGCCAAGCGCCAAGTCGATGCCGTAGTGGGCAGCTTGCGCCAAAGCTACCAGGCCGCACTGGGCACCGAGCAGGCGATTGCCGGTGTACTCGGGCAAGCCCGTGGCAATGTATCCAATCTGAACCGCAAAGAAGTCCAGCTAGGCGTACTGGAACGCGAAGCCGCTGCCAACCGCCAAGTGTATGAAAGCTTTGTGGAGCGTGCGAAAGAAACATCTGCTGCGCAAGATCTACAATCGGCGATTGCGCGGATTGTGGACAATGCCAGCATCCCGCTCAAGCCCATCAAACCGAAAAAAGCGCAAATCATCCTGATGGCCTTCCTGCTTGGCCTGCTCACCGCAGCTGCAGCAGCTATTTTGCTGGATCGACTCAATAACACCATTAACAGCAGCGACGATGTAGAGCGCCTGCTGGGCTTGCCGCTGCTCGCCGCCCTGCCGCTGCTGCCGAAAAAGCAGGCATCCAACAATGGCCGTCTGGTGGTGGAAGACCCCAAATCAATCTACGCCGAAGCGATTTACACCGCGCGTACTGGCGTTGCCCTGTCTTCTATCGACAGCACGCAACGCTCGCTGCTGATTACCTCCAGCTTGCCGAACGAAGGCAAAACCACGTTCGCCGCCAATCTGGCGCTGTCGCTGGCCAGCACCCGCCCAACGCTGCTGATTGATGCCGACCTGCGCAAGCCGGGCATGGCGCGCAAAATGGGGCTGAATCCTGCGGCCAAAGGCCTGACCAATCTGGTTACCGGTACTGCCACGCTGAGCGAATGCTTGCAGCGTGTACCCGGCAGCGATTTACTCTGCATCGGCACCGGTGATGCACCACCGAATTCGCTGGAAATCCTGATGTCCAAACGCTTTGCCGAGCTGCTGGCGCAATTGAACGAACAATTTGAAATGATCGTGATCGACGCCCCGCCGGTGGGTCTGGTGAGCGATCCGCTGGTGCTCGCACCGCTGTGTACCAACACCATTTTTGTAGCGCGTGCACAGGAAACTGCGCATCCATTAGCCAAGAAGAGCCTGGCTCGCATCAGTCAGGCGGGCGGGCATATCATGGGTGTGACGCTAGGCCATCTGGACTACAAAAAAGCCGAACGCTACCACGGCCAGTACGGAGCCTATGGGCAGTATGGCAAGGCATACGGCAGCTAGATTGGTCTGCAGGGCAATACCCCTGAGTTCGTAGGATGGATAGGCGGTTTTATGCCGCGTATCCACCGGGGCGTGATATTAATCAGAGTAGCGTGATGGTGGGTTACGGCCGAAAAACCTTTTGTAGTTTTAGGCAAGATCGTGGCGGCCTAAGCCACCCTACGCATGATTAACGCCCGACAGAATAGCAAGCAAGGTACTCAATACGCGCTGTATGCCAGTAAAATGGACCACTTCCCCCTTTGACAAAGGGGGATTTCACTTTATTTGGGCAGTAAAATATTGTTCTAATAACGCCAAAATCCCCCCATCACCCAGGGGAAATAATGATGAAGAGATTGCGTAGATATTGATAAAGGCACGCGCTGCAGCATGATAGACCTACACTGCCACATCCTTCCCGGCATTGACGACGGCCCAAGCAATATGGAGGCGGCGCTGAGTCTGGCTGCACTGGCGGTAGCCAACGGCATTCACACCGCCGTGCTCACTCCGCATATTTACCCTGCCCGCTGGAACAACCAGCAAACCCAGCTGCGCTGCGAGCTGGAGATTTTCCAGCTGCACCTCAATAGCCGCAGAATACCGCTGCAAATACGCTTGGGCGGCGAAGTGCGGCTGGGTGAAGACATACTGCCGCTACTGGAACGCGATGAAATACCCTATTTGGGTGAAGTAGATGGCATGAAGATCATGCTGCTGGAATTTCCCGACAAGCTGGTTCCGGTAGGCAACGAGCAACTGGTACGCCATTTTTTGCAGCGCGGCATACGCCCGCTGATTGCCCACCCGGAGCGGAATCTGGCCATCCAGGCCAAGCCCGACAAGCTGCAAGCCTTACTCGATCTGGGCTGCTGGCTACAGATCACCGCCGGATCACTGCTGGGCCAATTTGGCCGCAGCGCCAAAAAAACCGCCGAATTACTGATGGATAATGACTGGGTATATGCGATGGCCAGCGACTGCCACAACGCCGATTACCGCCCACCTAACCTGCAACAAGGCCACGCCGCAGTCTGCGCCCTGCACGGGCAGGACTATGCCGATATGCTGGTCATCGACAACCCGCAGCGTATTATTGGAAACCCGGCATGAAGCTGAGCCCACGCATCACCAACCTGATCAGCATGGCCGCCATCGCGCTGGGCATGATGCTCAGCGTACTGATTATCTGGCCCAGCCTGCAGCAAGCCTGGTACGACCTGCATACGCTGCAAGCGCGCAAGCAGATAGACCGCTGGCTCAGCAACCCGCAACAGGCTTTTGAACTGGAAGACTGGATTGCCGCGCGCGACGCCTTGCAAGAAGCCAACCGCGCCTGCCCTGCTGTCGCACAATACCACATTGAGCTGGCACGGCTGCAGGTATTTCGCGCCATCAAGGCACAGCAAGCCCCCGCCATACGCGACCGGTTTTACCAGCAGGCCAGCGAGCACTACCGCATGGCGCTGAATGTGCAACCCAACAACATCCACAGCATGGCCAATCTGGTGCAATTTAAAGCGTATCTGGGGCAAGCCGACGCCGAATTTGCCCAGCTATTTCAGCGCGCGCAGCGCATAGCCCCACATGAAGCCGACATCCAGCTCACACTGCTGAATGCCGGCTACCAGAACTGGCCACGCCTCACACCTGAAATGCACGCCCAAATCCGCCAACTGGAAAACCGAGCGCTACAGCAACAGCAACAAAAAGTGCGTAAACTACAGGCCAATTATCCCAACCTGACATTCTGAATTACAGCCCCAATTGCCGCAAATAGCCGCCCACCACCAGCCCAAATCGCCTCGCCTGCGCCAGCTAAAGTGGATCACCCTCGCTCTGGGGCTGGCCTGCGCGCTAACAGTGAGCGCCGGGCTCACTGATTTTTCCAGCAAATTGCTTAATGCAGTAAGCCGGAAATGGGGTACGCCTGCCTACCAGCGCCTGCTGGCCTGGCAAGAAGTGGTGCAGGAGCAAAAACCCAAAGCGGAAAACCAATGGACCAGCAGCAATAACAGCGCCACCCTGAACACATTAAAAATCACCAACGCATTCTTTAACCGCATTCCTTATTACAGCGACCAGACGCACTGGGGCACGGAAGACTACTGGGCCACCCCCATCGAAATGCTAGGGTCTAACGGTGGCGATTGCGAAGACTACGCCGCAGGCAAATATTTTAGCCTGCGCGAGCTGGGTGCCCCCGTAGGCCAGCTGCGCATGGTGTATGTGCGCGCGCTGCGCCGCAACGAAGCCCATATGGTACTGGCCTGGTACCCCACCCCGGAAGCCGAACCCCTCATCCTGGACAACCTGATCGGCGACATCAAACCCGCCTCGCAGCGCACCGACCTGGAGCCGGTATACAGCTTTAACGACGACGACATCTGGACCGGCAACACCCAGCGCAAAGGCAGCGCCAGCCAAATCCGCTTCTGGCGCGAACTAAAAGAAAAAATGGCCCGCGAACAGGCCATGTAGTCAGAAATAGCATTAACGTAAAAATCTGGATTTTGACTCATGGAAAAAGGCGGGATCAATCAGCAGCACTCCCCTGTGTGAACATGAGCAACTACAGAAGTTTTTCGCAGTCGTTCCCCCCTTCGTCGAAGGGGGGCTAGGGGGGCTTTTTGCACTATTAGGACAAAGGGATTTCTACAATGCCAACAAACTAAGCAGCCCGCCTCCGCCACCAGCGCCACACTCCAATCACCAAGCATGCGGTCACCACACCAGTCGACCCAGCCAGCCAATCAGCCAGCTCAGGTGAGCGCCCCGGCTGATACTGCTGCAGGTATTCCTCTAAAGCGCCCAATGCGATTGGCCCACAGAGCAATACCCATACATGCCATCGCGTAGCCCACGCGAGCAAAAACGGAATACAGAAGAACACACCAGCATGGACGTATTTATCAATCGGTACAGGATAGAGCAAGCGGACGTCAGGCAAAGAAAGCCAAGCTCGTAACAGCCACAGCACTGCGGTTACGAGTGCAAGCCTGAACACAAGTGATAAATGCATATACCCCTGATTTAATAAAGGATCGAATGAGATCCAATAAAAATATGAAGCAGCAAGCAACCCTGCTTCTACACGATTTGACATTGTAATTGAACTAAATATTAATAATTCACTTAGATAGCCAAATGTTTCTTTAGCAAATCATAGACGCCATACTTTAAGCCCTTCTGCTTCAAGCGCTTTTTGATCGAGAACGCCTTTCACATCAATAACACATCCCCCTCTAATAATTTGTCGAGCGATATCCTCTGCTTCCAAGGCAAGATATTCTTTATGGCTAACGGCCAAAATAGTAGCGTCTGCACGGGGTAATTGCGTCCAATCAGCTAATCGAACACCATATTCTTCATAGGCCTCATCGGCGTCAGCCTGAGCATCATGTACCGACACCTCAACACCATAACTCTGCAATTCGTTAATAATGTCTATTACTTTTGAATTTCGCAAATCAGCGCAATTTTCTTTAAATGTTAAACCTAAAATATTTACTCTAGCACCTTTAATATAGCTCCCGGTCTTAATCATCTGCTTGACCGTTTGTTCTGCAATATATTTACCCATGCCATCGTTAATGCGTCGACCTGCCAATATTACTTGTGGATGATAACCGACCATTTCAGCTTTATGAGTTAAGTAGTAGGGGTCAACGCCAATGCAATGCCCCCTACCAAGCCGGGTTTGAACTTGAGAAAGTTCCATTTAGTACCTGCAGCATCTAAAACCTCATTAGTATCAATTTCAAGTTTATCGAAAATAATAGCCAACTCATTCATCAATGCAATATTCAAGTCACGCTGGGTGTTTTCAATCACTTTGCACGCTTCCGCCGCTTTAATCGTGCTGCAGCGATGTACACCTGGTTTTACAATCTGCTCATAAAGAGTTGCTACTTTTTCTAAAGTATCAGGTGTATCACCAGATACTACTTTCATAATCGTAGTTAAGGTACGCTCACGATCACCTGGATTAATACGTTCAGGTGAATAACCTACAAAAAAATCTTCCTTCCATTTCATTCCTGAAGTTCTTTCAATCTCAGGAATACAAATTTCTTCTGTAGCGCCAGGATAAACAGTCGATTCGTAAATGACAATTGCACCTTTTTTCAAATAGCTACCGATAAATTGGCTCGCACCGATTAATGGTGAGAAATCAGGTCGATGCGCATCATCAACCGGAGTCGGGACAGCAACAATAATATAATCAGCATCCTTCAAAACGGCAGGATCAGAGTAGTACTCAGCATGGATCGCTGATGCCATCTCTTCATCAGACAATTCAAAAGAAGGATCTTTACCCTCCCGACATTTCTCAACTTTATGCTCAGAGATATCAAAGCCAATTGTGCGCGTTTTCTTACCAAATTCGACCACTAACGGCAAGCCTACATAACCCAAACCTAAAACAGCTACAATACTCATAACGCAGACCTCTTTAAAAACTAGATACTAAAAATTTATCAAATCATTCAAGAAAAAACAATCTTCAATCAGAGAAATCTCTGCACAAATCTTTTAATAAACTTAAACACAGACAATCTACGTTGCAGAACCAATCTAAATCCTAATTTAAAAAAACTAGGCCAAGAATATTCACTGCAAAAATGCGATAGAACATGGTATCGAAGATTACAGTATTGATCTGCGCTTAACTCATTTTGCATATAATCGAGCCAAATATATGATTTTTCTGGGGTACCGGCTCTTGATATCGATTTTTTATCACTTCTATCAATAAAAACAAAACCTCCCAGCTTTTTTAGTTGTCCGCCTTTCTTGAATATATTACGGTACAAGAAATCCCAATCTTGATGCCTTGGCAAACCTGATGTAAAGCGAAACTTTCGAGCCGACAAAAAAACCAGAGTACATGTATTTGCAATACCTTCATGTCGATTTAAAGTAAAATCAAGAAAATTGCTATGGTCAACATTATTTGGAAATTTAGAGCATGAAGCACCAGACTTCATATCGCAATAGAAAGCGCTTGCATCTGAATTTAATATAAAATTATAGTCTTCCTGAAAATCTCTGAATATAAAATAATCATCACTATCAAGTAAATATATAACCTCGCCTACGGCCAGATCCATACCATAGTTACGGCAAAATGCGGCACCCTGATTACTTTTCAATCTAAAATATTTATCATGTTTTCTCAAATTCAAAGATTGATAACTATCAGATGAGCAGTCATCAATTACTATAACTTCAGAATATTCACTACCTGGGCAGGATAGAACACTATCAACGGCTCTTTGCGTCAAATCTACTCGATTATAGGTAGGGATGATAACTGAAAATTTAACCATTATTTTTTTCTCGACCAAGCTGAACAACCATAGAGTAAACCAAAACCATAATCAACCATCCAGATTTTGCTGTATCAAATAGAGAAGACTCAGTGATATTATGAAGCAGCATAAAAACAAACAAGAAGCTCATTTTTAAAACTAAATTTCTCAAGCCCCAATCCATGGTTAACATTCGAACAATGAGATACAAAAATATTACAGTCAACAAAAAACCAATTAATCCAGTTTGTGCTGCAATATCAAAATATCCATTATGTGCACTTGCTGCCAAGACCTCCCATCCAGACGTATAATCATAAAGAGGCGAATTCAAACCCACATGAAAAATAGACGAAAAACCTACGCCAAGTAAATAATTATCAGCTATTATTGCAGACACAACCTCCCATATACCACCACGCCCTGTGAATGCATCAGAGGAAATTACTTTATTCAACACAAATAAAAACAGAAGAAACACAAAAAATATCAAGAAAACAAAACTCAATGAAGCAACGAAACTCACCACTCGACGATCAAAATTGGAAGACATGTAAAATGCATAAATCAAGGTTGGAATAAGCAAATATATTGATGATTTCGACTTAGTCATTAAAAGAAAAAGAGTACATAAAAAAACAAGAATCAATAGATATGTTTTTTTAGCTCTAAAATAGTCAATTACAAGTAACCCAACCAGAATGGAAGCCAGCATACCGGATACATTCTTATGGGGAAACAGACCTTTCCAACTGCCTACTAGCTCGAAGTCAAGTGCACTATATGTATGCTTAGCTTCCGGTACGATAGGAATAGATAAGTAAGACAAGCCAATTAAGATCAGAAGCACCAACTGCAAAATATTTAAACTTTTCTCTATACCAAGTATTGATACAAAGGTATAACCACACATAAATACAATTACAGTATTGACGAGCCTTCGGAAGGCGACATCAGGAACCTCTGACCAAGTCAATGTCAAGCCAAAATAGAGAAAAATAACACAGGCAAATAAAAAATATGGCTGAAGGTAAATAATGCGAGCTTTAACTTTAGACGTAAAAATAGCCAACATCGCTAATGACAGGCACGCTATAAATGCAAGCTGCTTAACTAGATCACCCTGCCCAGTTTCAATCAAATCGCTGATATTGCCCTCACCTGCAAATAGCTTAAAACCTACAGAACAGGAATATATCAGTAGTACATACCCAATAATTGAGAACCATTCTGTCAATTTGGACTCGTAATTTTGTTGATTCAACAAACATCACCCCCATAGAATTTTTTATTCAATCTAAATACTGATGATACCTTTCCAAGCTGCCTAGCAATCGAACAGAGTCTCTTGGGCATTCGGCTAGGATTCAACAAATCACCAATTAAAAGGATAATATTAGCGCACACAGCAAAAGTAGAATACGCAATTATCTTTACTTTTTGGACATTTGGTTTGCTAGAGTATTTAATTGATATCCGTGCATCACAGCTACCAATTCGATAAGATCGCCAAAATGCCCATTGAATAGTTGCTCTAGCCAAAGGGATAGCCTCATAACATATTGCATTTCGCGCATATGCAAATGTGCAACCTAATTTTTTAGCTCGAATAAAAAAATCTTTGTCTTCTCCACCTGTGAGACCAAACTCTAAATCAAATTGTAAAGTTGGATTTTTTCTAAAAAAATTACGAGATAATAGAACAGCACCGGATGCCTCAATCAGATCTGTAGCACCGTCTTGCCTAGGGCTATCAAAATATATATTTAAATGTTCCATCCATGATTTTTTTTTGACATGAGTAAAATCAGGTAGGATGTGAGCACCGACCACATCAGCATTATAAGTTTTTTGAGTATTCATAAGCTCAACCAACCATGATGAATCTACGAACTCATCATCATCGATCATTACTAAAAAATCGAAATCATTCTCAAAAAATGCAAATTCCATAATTCTATTTCTTACTGCGCTTATACCCTTGCCTAAAACTACTGAAGTACTTACCTTTAGGTTAGTCAGCGATGTCGACATAGAAGCTATCGTTTTTACGCCCATTTGCTGAACAGAGTCATTGTCTGCAACGAATACATCAATTGGGAGATAATTAAATGACAAGTTATTGAGAGAGTCCATTAACTCTTCGAGGCTTTCTTTACGTTTAAATGTAGGAACCCCGATACAGATTTTAAAATTAGTTGACATATTTTTTAGCCCGATTTCTCATCAGTAAATAAAGCAGAAAGTCAGCTAGTACAATTGGAATTAAAGTTAAATAGGGCTCCTTCAAATAAATCATTAGCCCAACTAACGAAATGCACAACACCGCGGACAGTAACGTAGATCTAGCAAGATATCGAAATTGATCAGCAGCCTGCAACAGTATACTCGAGGAATTCCTGAATACCTTTAGAGTGCTTGAAAGGGCGATAAGTAAAAAGGAGAAAATCAAAACTCCAGAATCTAATTTGAACTTATTCTCAAAAGCATTAATAAAGTAGAAAATAACTATAGCCGCAAAGATAAAATTCACTAAAAAAAACGCGGAAGAAAGGATAAATCCTTGCTTTAATTCAGTACAGCATGATTCTTTATCACGCATTTTCTTTGCAACTACAGGTCTCTTTATCTGGCTAATGGCTGTCAAAACAACTCCAACTGGCCTGAAAAATAGCTGCAAAAATGCGATAGGCGCAAATGCCGCTGGGCCAAAAAATACAGCTAGAGCATAACTATGTCCACTACTCACTACTTCAGTAGCAATAACCCCCTGAAGCGAATGCTTTCCTTGGGATTTAAACCCTCTCTTAAAGAGATCAAAGTGTTTTAAATTAGTAAAATCAAAATGATGACGTAACAATCGGAGATCAAACGAGAACATAGAGAAGAATACAGGCAACAGTAGTCCTAAACAGGCGAATTGAAAATTGTCTGAGGCAACTGCAAATATAAGTAGTGCAAAACCCATCACCATAAAAAAATATATCAAATCGCAATAAAATACAGGTTCATGTCGCTCGAAGTTCGCGTAATACAATCTTAGAAACCATCTGAACAACGAAAAAACACATGTAAGAGCAAGTACACTAGCCGAATAGAGATCATCGAGCATAAAATATGCTGTCAAGAAAACTAGCAAGGCAAAAAAAAGTGTATATATCAAATTCACATTGCAAAATACTTTCAACGACTCATCGTTAAAATCTGAATACTTTAACAAAGGCGAACCGAATACTGCATTCGATATAGCAAAACCCAACCCTTGCAACACCACATAAAATGCAAAAACGCCATATTCCTCAACAGACAGTACTTTAAGCAAAACTAGGCCAAATGCTAGATTTGCTAAAGAAGCACCGCCATTACCTGCTACAGCTTTTAACAATGATTTCATGACTACATTATTCTTATTTTAAGTTTTGATGATAAAACATAAAAGAACAACCTAAAGCAATTTACTGGATAGCTGATTAAATAACGTTTAATTGTATGATGCTCCTTATACATTCGATAAAAAGCCCTCAATTTTAAAACATCAACCCATACAGGATAATAGTTCGTACTTGTAGATGACTCTTGTCGAATAAAACCTCCAGACGTGAAACCCACGCCTTGAAATCCGTTGCACCTTACATCCCTCAAAAAATCTTCTTGAATTCCTGCACCTAAGCTTGCGATTAGCACCTCTGAATCTGATGAAATAATCTCTTCAATTACTTGCTCTCTTCTTCTCTTAGTAAAATACCCATCAGAGGATCCTGAGATATTTAGAAGTGGATAACGTTTTTTGATTTTATCTATAAATCGCTCTAGCTCAGCATCTTTACCACCAACAAAGAAAACTCTCAGGCCATTATTTTCACATGTGCGAAAAACAGGATCTGCAATGGAGGTAAAATCGAAGCTAAATCGCCTAACTTTATGTAAAGTTAGGATAGAAAAAAGTGCAGACAGCAGCATACCATCGCACAAATACTTTATATCTTGCTGCGGAAAATCAAATGCTGTAGATAACGAGGCAAGATTAAGAAATGAATAATCAGCACAGACCATATCAGTCGTGACATCAAATTCACCTTTGACATTAATGAGCATAAATCTCTACGCCTTAATATGCATTTTTATTAATAAATCCTTTGAATATCGTGAAAAACACAATCTTCAAATCGAGAAATAAAGACCAGTGCTCCAGATAATGCAGGTCGTAATCCACCCGTGCTTCCATCTTATCCAGCGTATCGGTTTCGCCGCGCAGGCCGTTTACTTGCGCCCAGCCGGTAATACCAGGCTTCATTTTGTGGCGCAGCATGTAGCGGGGGATGAGCTCTTTGTAATGATGGTTGTGCTCTACTGCGTGCGGGCGCGGCCCTACTATGCTCATGCGGCCTTGTAGCACATTGATAAACTGCGGTAGTTCATCCAAGCTAGTGCGGCGCAAAAATGCGCCTAGCGGGGTAATGCGGCTGTCGCCCTTGGTGGCCTGGCTTACATGGCCGTCGCTTTCCTGGTGCACTTTCATACTGCGGAATTTATATACAGTGATTTCTTCACCATTCCAGCCATGGCGGCGTTGCTTGAAAAACACCGGCCCTGGGGATGTGGCTTTCACCGCAATGGAGATGGCAATCATGATCGGGCTGATCAGCAGCAGAATCAGCATGGCCAGAATATAGTCTTCCACCAGCTTCACGATCTTGTTAATCCCGCCCAGCGAAGAGGCCGAAATATCCAGCATGGGCACACCCATGATGAAAGTGATGCCGTGGTTGATAATGCGATAAGTCAGCATATCGGGCACCACGCGAATATCGGCGGCGCTGTGGCGCAGTGCGTGCAATACCTTGGGGATGAGCTCGGTGTCGTGTGCAGCCAGATTGATCCAGACCTCATCAAAGTCATAGTGATCGGCCAGATCCTCCACTTGCTCCAGTGCATGCGGATTCACAATCTGGCTAATCCGATAGCCGCTCCACGCAGATAGGCGGGCACGATCGCTCAGCGCGGCGCTCATCGGGCCAGTGCCCACCAGCAATACGTCACGGGTGCGATAGCCTTTTTTGCTCAGCCAGCGCAGCACTAGCATAAAGCTGCTGCGCTCGATCAGCAGCCCTATCAGCATTATCCCCATCCAGGTGCCGATAAACAGCCGCGAATAATCGCTGGCACTTTTGGAGAACACCAGCCAGGCCATCAGCAGCACGGACACAGCAAACCAGCATAGCTTCGCGCGGGCAAACACGGCCCACCAGCTGCCGCCGCGGAAAGACTGGTACACCGCCGAGGACACACCCGCCATAATCAGGCTGGTGGCCAGCACTAGGGTGGCATAGCTGTTATGCAAACTCGGGTCGCCAAACCGCCAGTAGGCCGCAGCATAGGCAGCCCCCCAGACGACCAGCATGTCGCACAATAAAATCAGCTTGCTAACAATGGTTGTGCCATGGCGAGTTGCGCTTTTTCGCATTGATACTTACTGCCTCATCGGGTTATTCAATTTGGTTTAAATTTCGTGTTTGCGGCAATAGCGCCGCAGGGCTGAGTCAGCAGCCCTAGTTTGCGCATAGCGCAGCAACACGCCTGTCCGCATCCAGCACAGCTGGCGGTAGTTCATACCATTGGCAATTGAGTGGAAGTGTGGCTAGCCCGTTTTCCCAGTTCATCACTCCGCTGGGCATTGGCTCAGGCCTTGTATTGCTTGGCGCAGCAGGCATTTGCTGTAGCGGCTCAATCCGCTTTTGCCCGACTTTTCAAATCGGCATGCACTTGTTTTTGTTTAATCTTTACATATGATTTTAACATAAATATTACATGTCTAATTAATTACAAAAACAGCACATTTAATTGGCAATATATTTGAATATTAATAAATTCTAATAATCAAATTTAATGAATACTGTTCGGCGTTTTTCAATTTAAGAAAAATTTAATCTCAAAAACACCCACACCTGCCCATTTTTCATGCAAATGACGTTGACAACTGTGTGCCATCTCACTACCCTCGGGGGCAATGACGTATTCACCCTCATAGGTTAAAAATCATGAACTTAAAATCAATTGCTCTGGGTCTGGCGCTATCAGTGTCGCTGAGCCTGACTGCCTTTGCAGCGTTTGATAAAACAATGACGCCTGCACAGATCGAAGCCATGGTGCAAACCATGAAAAAAGAAAATAAAACCGCCGAAGACATCACGGCGGCGGCACTGGCTGCAGGCATTTCAGCTGATCAGGTTGCGGTGACATTGTTGAATCAGGGTTTTAAAGCTGATGCCGTGGCTGCCAGCTTGGCCAAAGCAGGCGTAAAAACCGATGCCATCATGTCGGCTATGTCAGCAGCAGGTGCCAAAGGCAGCGAGATTGCCAGCGGCCTGGCTTCAGCAGGCGTATCCGAGCAAGCCATTGCAGCAGCAGCCGTGAGCAAAGGTCTTGACCCGGCACAGTTTGCACAATCGACAGCATCAGGTGACAACCCTGCAGCCAACAACGCAGCTCCCCCTGCAGCTGGCAATGCTGCAGCGCCAGTATTGGCCTTGCCTAGCGCGCCTTCACTGGGCGGCGGTGGCGGCTCTGCGGTTTCGCGTAATTAATTTGTGCCTTTTTTGGTAAACCCGGGAAGATGCCTTGCGCATCTTCTTTTTTTTGTGTTGTTCAATCGTTCTGCCGCATTTCTCATTGCTAACGGTTGATACGCTCAGGATGTATTGTCGTGATGGTCAATTCTGCCGACCTCCGTTCGGATCGTGATGCGCCGCTGTTCTGGCTGCTGATACTGCAATTGGTCTGGGCGCCCGTGCCTTTGGCGAGCAATCGTACCTGGGCGGTGGGTATTTTGCTCTTGCTCACTTGCGCGCTGTGGCTGGGTGCGGTGTGGATATTCCGTGGGCAATGGTCTGCGGTTTGGGCGCGCTGCCTGCAATTCAAACTCCCCATAGGTATATTGCTGGGTATATTACTGGTAATTACTTTCCAGACCATACCCCTGCCTCATTCGATTTTGACCACACTATCTCCCACTGTGGGGGAAACTTGGCATCGCGTTGCGCCGCTTGGCAGCGCAACTTTGTCGCTCAATGCCGCGCATACCCAGCTGCAAGCGGCCTTGTGCCTCATTTACGCCTCGGCCTTTCTATTCACGGTGTTGCTGGTGCGCTCGGCCCGCCGGATGAATACGCTGGCGTATGCCCTGATTGGCATGGCTCTGTTTCAGGCTTTACTGGGCGGCTATCTGTTTTCGGTCGAGGCGCAGTACGAGCTGTTTACCAGCGAAGTGCTGCACGACCGGATGCGCGGCACTTTTGTTTATCACAACAATACCGCAGCCATGTTGGCAATGTGTTTATCGGTGGGGATTGGGCTGTTTCTGGTGCAGCTGGAAAAATCCAGCCCGGCCACCAGCAAACGCTGGCTGGTGCATGGACTGGATTTTCTGCTTAGTCGGAAAATGCTGCTGCGACTGGCGCTGGTGATTTTGGTGATTGCACTGGTGATGACGCGCTCGCGCATGGGTAACGCCGGTTTTTTCATCGCCATGCTGCTGAGTCTGGCGCTATACGCGGTGTATAGCCAGAAAACACGCAAAGTGGTGCTCGTCCTGCTAGCCAGCCTGATCGTCATCGACATCTGGATTCTGGGGCAATGGGTTGGGCTGGATAAGGTCGTGGCACGGCTGGAGGCCACGCAGATCAGCAAAGCCGAGAAAAAGGAGCTGGCCGCCCAGGCGCAGCAGCAAGCCAGCGACGAGCTAAATTTTGTCAAACCCCGGTTGGAAGAATCAGTCGAAGAGCGCGCGCTGCCGATTGCCTATGCGCGCCCGGCGATTGCCGATTATTTCTGGTTTGGCTCGGGAGCCGGGACTTTCTACTCGATTTTCCCGCAATACCGCCCCGCCGAATCGCGCGGCTATTATGATCATGCTCATAACGATTATGTCGAAATCCTGACAGACTACGGCGTGATCGGCGCCAGCCTGTTTGCACTGCTGGTTCTGGCCTCGTTCTGGCGAATTATTCGCACCATTCAGACTCGCTCGCACCCGGTAGCCAAGGGCATTGCACTGGGCGCACTGATGGCGATGCTGGAGATCGTGCTGCATAGCACGGTGGATTTCAATCTGCAGATTCCGGCCAACGCGCTGCTGATTACAGTGATTATCGCGCTGGGCTGGTGTGCGTCGCAGGTCGATAAAGCGCCACCTTCATTAACCCGTGTGCCGCCCCCGGCGGCCGATTGATCGAGCCAAAGGCCATCATGTCATTACGGATCAAGTTTTTAATCGGCCTCACCTTATTGTTTACGGTGCTGATGGCCGGGCTATTTATCGAGCGAGTGCAGAGTACGCGCCAATACGCGCAAGAGCAACTCTCGGCCACCGCGCAAGATGCGGCGTCATCGCTAGCCTATCCGCTGGCACGCGCGCTGGGCAAAGACGACGTGATTCTGGCCGAAACGGCGATCAAGGCCTTGCTTGATCGCGGCTACTACCTGCATATCGAGATTATTTCGGTGCGCGGCAATAGCCTGGCCAAGCTGGCTCAGGCCAGAACAATCGAAGGCGTTCCCGCCTGGTTTGTCTCGGCCTTGCCGCTAGAGCTCACGCCCGGCAGCGCGCTGATCAGCGACGGCTGGCGACAGATGGGCCGCGTGGTCGTGGTGAGCGATCCTGCGCTGGCGTATCAGCAACTCTGGAAAACGCTGACGCGCACCACGGCGATTCTGAGTCTGGTCTATATCATTAGCCTGCTACTAATGGTGGTGCTGGTGCGCCAGCTGCTTAAACCACTGCGCCAGATCGAGCAATCGGCGCAGCAAGTACAGCAAAGGCAGTTTCACCCGATCAGCGATCTGCCCGGCACGCGCGAATTTCGCCGGGTGGTCGAAGCATTTAACGTGATGATTGAGCGCGTACGGCAGTTTCTGGCCATTGAGCAGCAGCGTGCCGAAGAATACCGCCATCAGGCCTTTACCGATCCGATCAGCGGGCTGGATAACCGGCGCAGCCTAGATTTAAGGATTGACCATATTCTGAAAAACCAGCCGCACGACAAAAACGCAGCGGCCATCGCCGTTCAGCTGGCCAATCTGGTCGAATTTAATACGCAGGAAGGCTATCAGAATGGCGATCTGGCAATTGCCGAATTTGCCCGCGCACTGCGCGACACCATCGGCCCACAGGCGCAGATTGTGGCACGGCTCGATGGCACCACCCTGCTGGCGCTGCGCTACGATCTGGACGAGCAGCAGCTGGTTCAGCTCAGCGAAGATATTTTGCTCTCGCTACGCAGCATCACCATCAAAATGCCCAAGCCGATCCGCTATGCGGTGGCGATTGTGGATTTTGCTGCCGGAATGAATAAATCCCGCCTGCTGGGCGCGGTCGATCTAGCTTTGCAGCAGGCCTTGTATGGCGGTGGCGAAAGCATCCAGCGCACCACGGCCAGCACCAGCGGCGACGACTACCCCAGTGGCTCGCAGGAATGGCGCGAAGTGCTGCAAACTGCCATTCGCAACAAGCACTGGGGTATACAGTCGCAGCCAGTGCAAACCATAGCCCACAAGGCAATACTCCACCACGAAATTACCGCCACACTGCAACACGATCAGCAGCCTTGGATCAAGGCCGCGCTGTTTGTGCCGATGGCCGCGCGCCACGGCCTACTGGAAGAAGCCGAGCGCTCTTTATTCGAGGTGATTATCGGCAAGCTGAAAACCAGCCCGACTCTGGCCGGGGAATCCATCGCGCTCAATATGGGGCTGCTTGGCGCTTTGGGCACGGTAGAGGGGCAGGATATTTTTCTGCAGCAGCTGGATAAAATCAAAGCCTACGCCAGCCGGATCGCATTTGAAGTGCCGGAACATCAGCTACTGGCTCACCCCGAGCTGGCCAAACGGCTGGCCAAACTACTGGCCGATAGCGGCTTTCGCTTTGGCATCGACCATTTCGGTTTTTCCGCCAGCGCAGCATCGCTGATGCAAACCCTGCGCCCACAATACGTGAAGATTGATCGGCGCTTGATCCGGGATATGAACGATCATCAGGATTCGCGCCAGATGATTGCCTCGCTGCTGCAAGTGGCCGATTCGCTCAATATCCTGACCATTGCCCAAGGCGTGGAAACGCAGCAACAATGGCAACAACTGGAAGACATGCAGCTGAAAGCCGCACAAGGCTACTTGATTGGCCGCCCAAGCGAAGTGATTTAAGCCGCATCGCCAAGTACATCAAGCAATAAAAAAGGAGAACCGAGGTTCTCCTTTTTTCTGCGTCATTTTCGGCACTCGCCAGCATTCACCACAGGTATTTACACCATGGCGGGCAGCAGCGCCTGCTTCATTTTTTGCAAGGCTTTGGCTTCGATCTGGCGAATACGCTCGGCAGAGACCTGAAACTCAGCCGCCAGATCGTGCAGGGTCGAAGATTCGCCTTCATCAGTCAGCCAGCGCGCCTCGATAATGCGACGGCTACGTTCATCCAGCGAATCCAGCGCTGCGCCAATACCTACCGATTGCAGCTGATCCAGGCGATTACGCGCCATCACGGCAGTCGGTTCGCTATGGCTATCGGCCAGCCAGTCAATCGGTGCGTAGCCTTCATCGTCGCCATCATCAGCCACCAGCGCGACGTCCTGCCCGGTCATCCGGGTTTCCATTTCCAGCACTTCTTCGGGTTTAACGCCCAGATCATCGGCAATTTCTTTGGCCTGAGTATGGGTCAACGCGGCAAAGCTGGACTTCATCGAGCGCAGATTGAAAAACAGTTTGCGCTGCGCTTTGGTGGTGGCAATACGCACCAGACGCCAGTTGCGCAGAATGTATTCATGAATTTCGGCTTTGATCCAGTGCACGGCAAAAGAATATAAGCGCACGCCACGGCTGGCTTCAAAGCGTTTCACGGCTTTCATCAGGCCGATATTGCCTTCCTGGATCAGATCGGCTTGCTGCAAGCCATAGCCGCTGTAACCACGGGCAATCGAGACCACTACGCGCAAATGCGACAGCACCAGCTGACGGGCGGCATCCAGATCATTGTGTTCTTGATGGCGGGTAGCCAGATCGTGCTCCTCTTCCGGAGTGAGCATCGGAAACGCGTTCACACGCTGAACGTAACGCTCAATGCTGTCACCAACAGATAGTGCAGGTAGCGTTAGTGCAGTACTCATGATTCGATCTCCTGTCCAAAAATACATTGACTGCTCAATATTAGCACTCTTATTGCTAGAGTGCTAAATCTGTTGAGAGTTCAATGATTGAATCACAGAACAGCAGCATACTGCACGGTAATTATTACTATCGGATGGATAGATTTCGTCTTTCTACAGGCTGGCCTGGCACACGCGGTTGCGGCCTTCGGATTTGGCGCGATACAGCGCCCGGTCTGCGCGGATCATGGCGTCCTGCACCGATTCGGCGGCGCCAACCAGCGCAACGCCCTGGCTAATCGTATAGGAAAAATGCCGTTCGCCCTCTTCCACAACGACTTTGCTATTTTGCACCAAGGCACGGATGCGCTCGGCAATCACCAATGCATGCTCCAGATCGGTGTCGGGTAGCAGAATAATAAATTCTTCACCGCCCGTTCTGGCCATCAGATCGCTGGAGCGCAAAGCCTGAGCACACCAGCGAGCCAATTGCACCAGCGCCTGATCACCGCATTCATGCCCGTAGCTATCATTGATTTTTTTAAAGTGGTCAATATCCAACGCAATCAGGCTCAGTGGCGTGCGCTTGCGTTTGGCGCGGTCGCCCTCTTGCCTGGCTCGTTCGTACAATGCGCGGCGATTGAGCAAGCCGGTCAGCGGATCGGTACGGGCGACCACTTCCAGCTGAGCAATTAGCTCGGTGTTTTTATTGATCAGCTCGATCAGATTATCGTTCACGGTATTGAGCGCGCTGGCCGTCATCTTTTCTGCGGTCAGATCAGTCGCCAGCTCGAAAAAGATCTGCTCGGCATCCGCCGCCGATTTTAGCGCAATCAGCAGGGAGCGCGCCCAGTAAGGGCTACCGTCCGGGCGTTGCCCCGAAAACTCCAGCGTAACCGGCGTACCCTGCTCGGCCAGCGTCAAGTAATAGCCAACTGATAAGCCTTCCGGCTGTAGGCCGAATTCGGCACGCGATTGACCCAGCATGGCTTTGGCGGACTGACCGATCAAACGCCCGTATTGTTCACTGACATAGATAAACCGCCCTTGGCGGTTCATCATTGAAATCAGTGCGTGATCTTTCATCGCCCGCAGCCAGCTGGACTGACTGTTGATCTGAGTCTGTAATTCCTTGCGCAACTGCTTTTCAGCAGAAATATCGACGGCAAACCCGGCAATCCCGCTTAATTGCCCGGCTTCATCGTAAAGGCAGGAGCGATGGCAGCGCAGCGTACGGGCATTTTCACCCGGATAAGGCAGCTCCAGCTCGGCAATACGCGGCTGGCCTGTTGCCAGAACGGCCAGCTCTTCAAACTGGATATGCTCATACAACCAGTCGGGCAACAAATCGGCATCGCTGCGCCCCAGAAACGCTTCGGCAGACAGACCATGCAAGTGCCCCAGCTCGGGATTCACCCAGATATAACACGACTGCAGATCCTTGATCCAAGCGGCCACCGGTAAAGCCTGCAACAAGGCCGCTTCGGCAAAATGGACACTATCGGTATCGTCTTGATTCATGCTGGCCCCGGTCAATTGTACTCAACCACATAGCGATAATAATCACTACGGAAATAGGAGTAGGTCAATTCAAAAGCGCGGCCATTCGGTAAAAAGCTGACCCGGGTCAGACGCAGCAAAGCCTGTCCGGGCACGAAACCGCACAGCTCGGCCATCGCTTGATCGCAGATATAGGCGTCAATTTCTTCCATCGCCTTGGCAATCACCAATTGATGCTCGTGCATGTATTGATACAGCGATGCGCCGACTTCATCGGGGTTGGGCAGAATATGGCTGGGTAAGGTCGTTGACTCGTAGCCAACCACCTGATCGTTGGCGGTACGCAGGCGTTGCAGGCGGCTGACTTTTTCGCCGGTCTTCAGCTTCAGCCGCCACTCTTCCTCCAGATCAGGTTCGCCTGTTTCGCGCTTGAGCCAGACCGAGCCCGCTTTAAAGCCACGCGCATGCAATAGATCGGAAAAATTGCTCAGATGCGACATCGGCTGATCAATCTTGGGGGTGATCTGGTAATACTGGGTACTGGTTTGCAACAGCCAGCTTTCACCGACCAGCCGGTCAAACACCACCTGCACCGTGGCCAGCGGCAAGTCAAACAACTGAGCAAATTGCAGCGCGGTGGGCAAGGATTCGTTGGGCAACCAGTAGCCCGCCGTGATCGCGATTTTCAGCTTCTGGTAGAACTGCACCATCAGCGATTGTGGGGAATTGGGATCGGGGGCGAGGGCCAGCAATTTGCGATCTGAAAGCGGATTGGACTGCATGGTAAAAATCCTCGGTGACAGGCTCTGAGCATAGCAGTACCGCGCCAAATTGCTAATGTGGCCGCAGAGGATCACCTAGCGCATCAGAATTTCTCGCCCCGCAATACGCGCACTTCGGACAACCACTGCACCAGGGCAAAATGCTCGCCAAAACGCTGCATGATTTCCTCGGCCAAGGCTTCGGCGCTGGCGGTATCGGTGATTAGCTCGATCTGGATATTTTCATTGGCGTCAAAATTGCCCCGTTTTTCGCCATGAGCGCCCTTGCCTCTGGCCGCGACGATGGTCCAGCCGCGAATCTTGCGCTCATTGAATAACTCGACCAGATCGTTTTCCAAGACGGCCTCGGTGACCAGCGTCAGCATGGATTTGGGATAGAAAGCCATTGTCTGTCCTTAAAAAAACAGCATCGTGAATTGGTGATACACCGGAATGCCCACCAGCAAATTAAACGGGAAAGTCACCCCCAGCGCAGCACCCAGCGACAAGGCCGGGTTGGCCTGCGGCACGGCCATCCGCATCGCGGCAGGGGCAGCAATATAGCTGGCTGACGCTGCCAGCGTGGCCAGCAACACCACCCCGCCCAGCGACAAGCCCATCAGCAGGCCAAAACCGATCCCGATCCAGCTCAAGGCCAGCGGCACACCCACACCAATCGCCAGCACCAGCGCGCCGTGCTGGCGCAAAATACCGAATTTACCCGCCACGACCAGCCCCATTTCCAACAGGAACAACGTCAGCACCGGTTTGAACAGATCAAGATACATTCGATCGAGCGGCTGAATGCCCTGCGGGCCAGCAATCAAGCCAATCAGCAAGCCGCCAATGAGCAGCACCACGCTTTTGCCCAGCAACACTTCATGCAGCAGCTTGCCCCAGCCATGACCCGCCTGCTTGGCCGCGCCAGCTGCGCTGCCTTTAAGCCGCGAGAGAATCACTCCCACCACCAGAGCGGGCATTTCCAGCAAGACCAGAAACAGCGTGGTTTGTGACTCGTAACTAATATTCAAGCGCGAAAGATAGGCCACACCCACGGCAAAAGTCACCACTGATGCCGAACCATAATGCGCGGCAATGCTGGCCGCATCAACCTGGCTCAGCCGGATGCGCAGCAAAGGATACAACAGCAGCGGGATGATGGAGCCCATCAGCAGCACCAGCATCGCTTGCGGCAACACATCCATAATCGGTTGCTTGGCCAGTGCCAGCCCACCCTTGATACCAATGGCCAGCAGCAAAAACACCGATAGCGTGTCGTATAGCGCACTAGGCAGCTTCAGATCGGATTTGGCCAGCCCGGCAGCCAGCCCCAGCAGAAAAAACAGCACAACGGGATCGATTTGCATGTAGAAATGTTTCACGTTTATTGGAGTAATGGCGCAACTTTACTACATAGCGCAATGCAAAAAAACTCATAAAAACAATGAGGATATTCTGCAAGACATGTTGCTGACAGGCAGATTTCACTGGCAACAGCAGCTAGCAGTAGACGCAGCAGCGAGCATTTTTCCAAGACACCAAAACAACAAAGGGTATTGCCCGCCAAGGCAATACCCTATTGATTTTCATGCATATACCCCAATGGCAACTGCATCAATGCAGCGGCAAACATCTAGGCCGCGCTATTTTCCAGCTCGTGTACGCGCAATTGCAGCGATTGCCGCTTGAAGCTGGCCAATCGGTGGTTCATGACATGGTTGACCAGCCCGTCGGACAAGTCGAAATGCTTGCTCCAGTGCTGGAATTCCAGATCGGTTTGCCCTAGCGCATTGTGGCAGCGCGCCAGCAGCTCGTGCGATTGCATGACCAGATAAGGGTTGGGCATGGCACTGGAGACTTCCAGCGCCTGATTCAGAAAATACAAAGCCTGATGGGGTCGCCCGGCATCCAGATTGATTTCGCCCAGGCCGATCATGGTGACCGCCTTGCCCCAGTTATTGCTGCTATGGGCATTGAGCACCAGCGCGCGTTTCAGCTGATCACAGGCGGCGTCAATTTTGCCCTCGGCCCGGAACAGATAACCACGGTAGTAGTAAATTTCTGGCTCGTACTCGCAGAAAGGAATACCCAGCACCAGCTCCTGCGCCTGATCAATGTACTGATGCGACAATAAATATTGCCGCCGATGATAGGCATAAGCGGCCAGATTGATCAGCAGGCAAACTTTGGCTTCCACCTGCTTGACCTGCTGCATTTCGTGCTGGGCTTTGTGCGTGTATTCAAGGCAGGACTGGTGGTCTTCAAAAATCCAGAACAGCTTGCCAATACCGATATACGCCTGCGCCCTCGCCTGTGCCCAGTTGCGGTCAATGCCCACTTCCAGCAGTTGCAGCCAGTAATCCATCGCCGCGTCGTACTGGCTCATTCCGAATAGAATATCGGCATACCAGTTCAGGGCTTCCAGCCAGATATGCTCCTGCTGGTGCAATTGCGCCAGCGCAATGGTGTGCAAGGCGGTGCTTTCAATGACATCAATCGGGGTGGACGCTTCGGCGCGGTAGGCCAGCAATTTGATCAGCGCCGCTTCGGCTTCAAAAGCGCCGTAGCCAAGGATATTGGCCCGTTCGGCGGATTGATCGGCAAGGCGGATTGCTTCAAACGGGCTGGGGTGGATGAGGGTTTTGGCAATATCAAGGGTCTGGCTGATTTGCTCGCGTAGATTATATTGGCCCATGGTCTTACTCCATCTGACTTGCTTCACGCCGCCCTGAGGGCTGGTCGTGTTTGCGCTGCAAGTACATCTATATATTATTATGTGCTTAATTATAGAGGAATAAAAAAGCGGGCATAAGCCCGCTTATCAGCCTGAAGATGACTGTAATATTTATGCTTGACCCGAGATGATCAGATATTTCTGCTGCAGCTCTTCTTTGCTTTCCTTGTGCTCTGGATCAAGCGGAATACAGTCAACCGGGCAAACCTGCTGGCACTGTGGCTCGTCGTAGTGGCCGACGCATTCCGTGCACAGGTTGGGGTCGATCACATAGATTTCTTCGCCTTGAGAAATCGCACTATTGGGGCATTCTGGTTCGCATACATCGCAATTGATGCATTCGTCAGTAATGATCAGAGCCATGATAGATAATCCTTAACAAAACAATCGAGTAACTAGATATAAAGAATTGTCCCACTTTCGCGCGGCAACGACAACCTTACTCTGCAATCTAGCCGCTTATTTTTTGATCATCGACCGATGCGCGGCAGATGAGCGCATATTTCACCGTCCCAGCCTTGCCCTCGCGCAGCATCTCCCAGCCAGTCAAATCCGGCCATTCGGCACATTCTATATACACCCGCGCATCGTCGGCCAGAAACGGCACGACCAGCGGCAACACTTTCTCCAGCAATGGCGTAGCAAATGGCGGATCGAGTAAAACCAGATCAAATTGCTGGCTATTGCGCGCCAGAAAACGCTCAGCGTCGCTCAGAATCACCTCGACATGGCCTGCGCCCAGCATGGCGGCGTTGGCTTTGAGCGCTGCGTGGACGGGCTTGGCCATTTCCACCATGACGATTTTTTTGGCATTGCGGCTCGCCGCTTCAAAGCCCAGAGCGCCACTACCGGCAAACAGATCCAGACACAGCTGCCCGGTCAGATCCTGACCCAGCCAGTTGAACACCGTTTCGCGCACGCGGTCGGGCGTTGGGCGCAGCGCCAGCGAATCAGGAAATTTCAAAAGTCGGCGTTTATATTGGCCCCCAATAATACGCACCTGATTTTTATGCTGTGCAGACACGGTTGCTCCGGTAAAATCCTGTGAATTCATTATTTTCCGCGATTTGTAGCCCGAGCGCCAAACCCATGTTTAGTTTTTTCAAAAAAAAGAAGCCCGCTGACACCGTAGCGGAGCAAGATTTAGCGCCTGCACAGGTCACATCCGCAGCACAGACCGCGCAAGCAGAACAAGCCGCGCAGGCCACAGAGGCCGAAGCTTCCACCGCGCCCGCCATGCCAAGTACGCCTGAAGCCCCAGCACAAGCCGCTGTTACCGAGTACAGCGCCGCCGTCGTCGCAAAACCAGAGGTATTGCCCGCTACGCCAGAGCCAGCAAAGCCTACAGAGCAATACATCGAGACTGATCCAGCCAAACTGGGCAACACCGATCAACCGCAAGAGCGCCCCAAGCTCTCCTGGGCCGACCGGCTGAAAATGGGTCTGGCCAAAACCCGCGATAAATTGGGCAAAAGTCTGGCCAGCGTATTTGGCGGCGGCAAGATCGACGACGATTTGTACGACGAGCTGGAAACCGTGCTGCTGACCGCCGATATGGGCGTTGATGCGACACAACATTTGCTCAAAGACGTGCGTGAGCGCGTGTCACTCAAAGGCCTGAAAGACCCGAACGAGCTCAAAGGCGCGCTGAAAGACAGCCTGGTTGAGCTGATCCAGCCACTGCAGATCCCGCTCAATGTCGAAGGCCACAAGCCGTTTATTCTGATGGTGGCGGGCGTCAATGGCGCGGGTAAAACCACGTCGATTGGCAAGCTGGCCAAATATTTCCAAAGCCAGGGCAAGAGCGTATTGCTCGCGGCGGGCGATACTTTCCGCGCCGCAGCGCGCGAGCAGCTGGTGGTCTGGGGCGAGCGCAATGGCGTGCACGTAATTGCACAGGAATCAGGCGATGCCGCCGCCGTGGCGTTTGACGCGGTGAATGCGGCCAAGGCGCGTGGCATTGATGTGGTGATTGTCGATACAGCGGGCCGTTTGCCAACGCAATTGCATTTGATGGAAGAAATCAAAAAAGTGAAACGCGTGGTGCAAAAAGCCGACCCGACTGGCCCGCACGAAATCATGCTGGTGCTCGACGCCAACACTGGCCAGAACGCCTTGGCGCAAACCAAATCATTTGACGACGCGCTGGGCCTAACTGGCCTGGTGCTGACCAAGCTCGATGGCACCGCCAAAGGCGGCGTGATCGCGGCGATTGCCAAAAATCGCCCGGTGCCACTGCGCTTTATCGGCGTGGGCGAAACCATCGACGATCTGCGCCCCTTTGTCGCCAAAGATTATATTGACGCGCTGTTTGAATAAACTCGGTTTGAACTTGCCTCCTGCGCAAGTTTAAATCATGGGGTATAGCCATGCAGGCCACAGCCATATTACCCTGCAAAGCAATACCCAAAGTTGATATTCAGCTACCACGTTGATAACAAGAATCGTAGAGTGGGTTAGCCCCTTAGGGCGTAACCCACCGCGACGCGACATAAAAAGCAGCGTAATCAACACACTGAACATCACCAACAAACCTACTCGACGCCAGCAAACTGCACAAGGACCGACATGATCCAGTTTCAGCAAGTCAGTAAAAGTTATCCCGGTGGCTTTGACGCCATCAAAAACTTGAGCTTTGAAATCCCGACCGGCGAGCTGGTGTTTCTGGCCGGGCATTCGGGCGCGGGCAAATCGACCTTGCTCAAACTCATCGCTGGGATCGAAAAGCCCAGCAGCGGCGCGGTGCTATTGAATGGGCAAAATCTGGCCCGCATGAGCCGTGGCTCGCTACCCTTTGTGCGCCGTCATCTGGGGCTGATTTTTCAGGATCACAAAATCCTGTATGACCGCAGTGTGTTCGACAATGTGCGCCTGCCGCTTGATATTATCGGCTTTGATTATCAGAAAGGCCGCCGTCGTGTGCTGGCGGCGCTAGATAAAGTCGGTCTGGCGGGCAAGGAAAAACTCAATCCGGTATCGCTTTCCGGCGGCGAGCAGCAAAGGCTGTGCATTGCCCGCGCGGTGGTGCATCGCCCGTCCATCCTGCTGGCTGACGAACCAACGGCCAATCTGGATCGCGATTACGCGCACGATATTCTGGAATTATTCAAATCATTCCATCAGGTTGGCGTCACGCTGGTGATTTCCGCCCACGATGAATCGCTGATGGCCGATTATGGCCGCCGCATTCTGCGCCTGAAACACGGCCAATTTACCGCATAAAAAGGGAACACGATGAAAGCCTGGTTCCGCTCGCACACCCTCGCCTTCACCCGCTCGGTGGGAGGCTTGTTCCGCCAGCCCATTGGCAGCCTACTCAATTTGCTGGTCATCGGCATTACGGCCGCTTTCCCGCTCGCGCTGTGGCTGCTGGTTAGCAGTCTGGCGGGCATTAGCAAAAATATCTCGGTTGAACCGCAGTTGTCGGTGTTTATGGTGCCCAGCGCCGATCAGGCCCAAGTCGCGGCCCTGCAGCAAAAACTGGAAAACGATAATCGCCTGAAAGTGGTGCAATTTATCGCCAAAGATGAAGCGCTGAAAAAATTGCAAAGCAGCTTTGGCTCGGCCGATTTGCTGGCCGGCATCAGCGAAAACCCGCTGCCCGACGCCTTTGTACTGCAGGCCAAAGACCCCAACCCGCAGCTGCTGGCCACGCTGAAACAGGAGCTGGCCACGCAAGCTGGTGTTGAAGAAATCCAGCTCGACTCCGAATGGGCGCACCGGCTGGCACGCATTAGCGAACTGGGGCAAAACCTGTTTGAAGTAGTCCTGGTAATGCTAGGCTCGGCCTTAGTACTGATTACCGGCAACGCCATCCGCATGCAGATTTTGACGCGCAAAGACGAAATCGAAGTGGCCAAGCTGATCGGCGCCACCGACGCCTTTATCCGCCGCCCGTTTATCCATAGCGCCATTGTGCAAGGCATCGCGGGCGGGCTATTTGCCGTGGGCATGGTATGGGGCGCAATTGCTCACACCAATCCCGCCATCGAAGCACTGGCCAAATCATACGGCCAGCAATTTGCCCTGCAAACACCGGATGCACTGACCATCTTCATCGTCTGCACCACCATCGCCACGCTCTGCCTGCTCGGCGCGCTGATCGCGGTATCACGGCATTTGCGGCAGTATCGCTAATAGCACACCCAAACCACGCAGAAAAAATCCGGCACACGCAATGTTGAACAACATGGATTCAATTCAAGCAGAGCAAAACATGCATATATTCCAGCTGCAGGCCTTTTCAGAGCACACTGACACCGGTTTTGATATTTTTTATGGGGATCAGAGCGTAGGGGCATTGCAATTGCTCAGCGCAAACCCAGCACCTGGAAGCACTGATTCTCGGCATTTTTCATTGATTTTCAGCGGGCAGCCAACGCCCCACTTGCCACAATGTACCTACCATTTTGTTCACGCCATGCTAGGCAGATTTGACTTGTTCATTGTACCAATCGGACCAGACCGGCAGACTGGGCAAATGTTATATGAAGCTATAATTAATCAATAAGTTAGACTATTCCCTACTCTACAAATACAACCTATACTGCCGGGCTAGGCGACATGCAAGATATGTCAGCCACCCCGCAATCTTGACTCAAGGCCACTTGTATTTTTCGTCAGGAATATTTTTAAATCGAGCTTAATTCGCAAGGAGTGATGATGGCTGAAAAATCGGCAATGACGCGCAGAAATTTTTTGATCTGCGGAAGCGCCGCGACCTTAGCGGCAACTGGGCTGACCGCTTCGCGGCAACCACTTCACTCTGTACAAGCATTAGAAGTTGCACCTGCCATTTGTAGCAGTGATTTATCGCCTGCGACTGCAATCTGTCCGAGCACAATCTCATTGAATAACTTTGCCTCTTTAAAAGGGCAGATTTTTACCGTTTTTAATCAAGATAAAAGCGCGAAGCTACGACTTACTGATGCGCAATCATACGCTCAGCCGGAATCTACTCAAGCAACACATGGGCGACGCGACCCTTTTAGTCTGTTGTTTGTGGCTGAAGAAGGTGAGCGCCTGCCTGATGCCATTTACACAGTGCAGCACGCAGCAATCAAGCACCTTGATCTATTTCTGAATCCAGTTGGCGCAATACAGAAATCATCTAAAACGTACTATCAGGCTGTATTTGGCTAATCCAATGAATTTAGCAGTGAATCATCAGCTTATAGAGCTGCGACCTATCAACAGTGACGACATGCCCGTTTTGCTGCAGATTTATGCTGCCAGCCGCGCCGCTGAAATGGACTTAGTCCCATTTTCGGAGCCACAGAAGGCCGAGTTCCTGCGGATGCAATTCATGGCTCAGCATACTCATTATCAAACTTATTATCCGAGGGCGGATTTTTGCTGCATTGTGCAAGAAGAAACTGTGCTTGGCCGTTTATATATTGATCGCCACCCCGACGAAATCCGCATTATGGATATCTGCTTGCTGCCCGAATATTGTTACCAGCGCATTGGCAGCTATTTCATGAAACAGTTACTTGGAGAGGCGAGTCGCGTCAGAGCCAAATTGACCGCCCATGTCGAATTTGGCAATCCTGCCAGAGCCTGGTACGCCAGACTTGGTTTTCAAGAAATTGAAGAGCGTGGCGCATATATTTTCGTCGCCAGAGAACCTGATCTTCCCATTTCATCGCTACCCTCGAATACAATCGGTGATCAATCGCCACTAACGGCAGCGAATCAAACTAATCACCCTATGGAGAACACCGATGGCTGAACCATTTTTGGCCGAAATACGGGTTTTCAGCTTTGTCTTTGCCCCTAAAGGCTGGGCGCTGTGCAACGGACAACTGCTGCCGATCAACCAGAATCAGGCACTTTTTTCCCTGCTGGGCACCACCTTTGGTGGCGATGGTCGCGTCAATTTTGCCTTGCCGGATTTTCGTGGCCGTACGCCCATTCATGTCGGCTCTGGGCATTCTCTGGGCGAACGCGGCGGAGAGCAGGCACACACGCTGTCGATTGCCGAACTGCCCGTGCACACTCACCTGGTGAGGGCGGCGGATGCACCGGCCAATTTGCTGAACCCGCATGGCGGCATTCCCGGGCAGGCGCCCAGCCCGCAATACTCCGACACCAGCCCTGGCAATGCACTGGAAACCTCGGTTGCCGCGCATGCATCGAGCATCAGCAATGTCGGCGGCTCGCAGGCGCATCTGAACATGCAGCCCTTTCTGACGCTGAATTTCTGCATCGCCCTGCAGGGCATTTTCCCGTCTCCAACCTGAGGAAACAGCATGGCTCAACCGTATGTTGGCGAAATCCGCATCTTTGCCGGCAATTTTGCCCCAGCAGGCTGGATGTTCTGCGAAGGGCAACTGCTGCCAATTTCAGAAAATGAAACCCTGTTCCAGCTGATCGGCACTACCTATGGCGGCGACGGAGAATCCACCTTTGCGCTGCCCGATCTGCGTGGGCGCATTCCCGTCCATCAGGGCAATGGCTTTATCCTAGCCGAAACGGGTGGTGTCGAAGAAGTCACGCTGACCGTGTCGCAGATTCCGGCGCACAACCATGTGCTGCACGGTAAACAGGCCACCGTGCAAGCCGCCACCGGTAATGCCACCCACCGCGCACCTTTCAGCGCACAGGGCGGACACTTGCTAGCGAGTGGAAGCATCAAGGCCTACTCTCCCCTGCAACCCGCTGCGCAAATGAATGCAGTCACGCTGACCAGTAGCGGCGGTAGCCAGCCCCACAGCAATATGCAGCCTTATCTTTGCGTGAACCACATTATTTCGCTGTACGGGATTTTCCCGTCCCCCACTTGAGAATATCTATCATGGCCGATCCCTTTGTTGCCGAGATTCGCATTTTCCCCTTCAATTTTGCACCTAAAGGCTGGGCTTGGTGCGACGGGCAGTTGTTACCGCTCTCTCAGAATACGGCACTATTCTCGCTACTAGGCACGACCTATGGCGGCAATGGCAAAAGCAACTTTGCCTTGCCTGATTTGCAAGGCCGGACGCTCATGCAACCGGGTCAGGGGCCGGGCCTTTCTTTGCATGATCTGGGTGAACAGGGCGGCAGTGAAACTGTCATACTGACCGAGGCGCAAATACCTGCGCATAGCCACGCAATGATGGCTACCGCAGCGATCGGCAGCAGCAATTCACCGCAAAACAATGCACTAGCGATTGGTGCAAAAGCCACGCCGCTGTATAGTCCGACCAGCTCGGCCTCTGGAACCATGCACCCAGAGGCGCTGTTTGTCACTGGTGGTGATCAAGCCCACAACAATATGCAGCCCTACCTGACCTGTTATTTTGCAATTGCACTACAAGGCGTATTTCCACCTCGCACCTAAGACAATCCCCGCACGTGCCGGGACAATGCAAAATCAAAATACAGCATAAAGGTTGTTCAGATGAAGCACATTCGATGTTCAAAGCGGATCACACTTTTAGTAATTACTTTGCTACTCAACGCCTGCGGTGGTGGGGAGTCGAGCGTCGACAAAGTAACTCTTACTCCGGCCAGTATTTGTACCGGCGCCGTGAAGGAGTTATTTGTTGCCATACAGGGGAGCTATGACGGACTACCTGACCCTGCATTTGCCAGTGGTGCAGCTCTGCCGTTAACACCCGGGAAAATATATCCGGTCAAGATTTCTGGTAAAGACTGCGCCATCCGCTTCACAGGTAACAATGATGTGCAGTACAACTTCATCTACGGCGAACCGGAAAACAAGGCAGCAAGCAAGTTAACCGGTTTTTCGGGCACAACCATCATCAAAAACCCCGTCACCCTTAATCTGACGGAGAATCAATACAACATCAGTATTGCAACATCAAGTAATACGATTGAACTCGAACGCAGGGTCACAGCCATCTCCGGCGCAGAAGTGGCTGATGGAGACTTACATCTATATAGCATTCCCGGACCGGCCTCGTTTGGCGGGATGCAGTTAAAAGCAGGCAGCAAACGCTGATGCAATACGCAGGCGGGTACGGCAGCACAGTACGTTGCACTCCCCTAGCCATCAACGATTGATCAGTTGTTCAAGAACACAGTTTTAAACACAACGCCCTACGGCAATAACCGGGTATCAAATGAATATGCAAATCCATACTGCAAGCCAGAAAAATCAGCCTTTACTGCGCAATATTGCATTTGTTGATGCCCGGCTAGCCGATTACGAACAGCTAGTAGCAGCACTGTCACCGATTATGTCAGTGATTACGATTCCTGCCGATCACGATGGACTAGAGATTATCAGCTACACACTGGCTAATACGCCCAGCATGTCGGTGGCTCACGTCTTTTCACATGGTAACGCAGGACGGGTAACGCTGGGTAGCAGCGTGCTCGATGCCCGTGCGCTGGCACAGCCGGAAAGCCGCGCGCAACTCGCCGCAATGGCCGACAGCCTAGGCCAAGATGGCCTGCTGGCGCTGTATGGCTGCGATGTGGCCAGCGGCCTGCAGGGTGAAGCCTTTGTCAGCCGGCTGGCGCAGGAAACCGGCCTGCAGGTTGCCGCATCGGATGACCCGAGCGGTGCGCAAGCGCTGGGCGGCGATTGGACGCTGGAAGTGCTGGCACTGGCCGATGGTAGCCTGAGCAGTGCGGCCGCGCTGAACGCCCCGCAGGCACTGGCCGAGTATGGCCACACGCTGGCCACGGCACCTGCCGCCAGTGCGCAGGTGCAGATTGCCAACGGCAACGACTACATATCGGCCACACCGGGTACGACACCGCTGAATGTGCTGGGCGTGGTCGAGTTGTCCGATGGCGGTCGCGCCGTGCTGCTGGCCAATACGCATGCCCAGTATTACGACATGCCCAACCTCGATTACCTACAGGTTGCCCTTGTCGATGGCGCGGGCAATGTCACCACCAGAATGCTCAGCGGCAATGTGGCTAGCGTGGTCAACAATAATGCAAGCATTACCCACAATGCCGATGCCAACCTGCAAACCAACGATGGCGCGAATCTGGTCGCACTGAAAAATGGTGGCTTTGTCGTCGCGTCATATTCCAATGACGGCTACGCCATCCAGATGTACGACAATACCGGCACTGCCGTCGGCCTGTCTGCGATAGCCACGCTGACCAATTCCCTCAATCCCGACGTCAGGGTGCTCGCGGCCGACGATGGCGGCTTTGTCGTCCTGTGGACGCTGAACAATTACCAGACGCTGAATTTCCAGCGCGTCAACGCCAATGGCAGCCTGAATGGCGCAACGATCAGCACCACCTTTGATACCGACACGCACACCCCCTACATAGCGGGTGCGGCCATAGACCAGCACGGCAATCTGGCCATTCCGGTGGCCACCGACGATGTCTACACCAAAAGCCAGGTCAAACTGTGGAATGCCGCCAATCAGCTTGTCGCCACCATCGACACCGCCTACTACCAGGCGCCGGCGCTGATTACCGCCATGTATGGCGGCGGCTTTGACCTGTTCGGCAACGATGCAGCCTCCGGCGTCGGCAACACCAGCAGTGCCTACCATCTGCAGACGCTCGGCGCCGATGGCAGCCTGGGTCAGCTGGTGCGTGATGTGCTGCCGCTGACCGGGCTGAAATCGGTCAGCAAATCGGTTTCGGGTGACATGCTCGCCATCAGCGGCGCGGATGGTTCCAGCAATACCGCCTGGTTCATTGATGGCTTCCAGCCTGCTGGCGGCAGCACCTTCCAGATTGTTGGCGACGCGGGCAAGCTGGCTGGCAGCCCCACACTGGGCGCCGACAGCAACATTGTAGCGGCCTGGCTCACCGAGGCCAGCTACAACGCGGAAGGCCTCGCCACCGCTGGCAAAGTCTCGGTCGTGACCTATGCCGAGGCCTTCAACCAACCCGGCAATCTGCCGCCCACGCTGGCTGGCCATTTCATGACCCAGGGCGCCATCGGCGACAACGCCAGCATTGCGCCCTTTGCCAACCTCACCGTCAGCGATGCCGATTCGGCCAGCGGCAGCATCCGCATCACCTATCAGGCCGCCAACGGCACACTCAGCGGCGCAGGGCTGTCGGGCAGTGCTGGTGATTATGTGCTGGCCGCCGGTGGCATGGCGCTGGCCGACCTCAACGCGGCGCTGCGCGCACTGGTGTTCCACCCAACGGCCAACCAGGTCGTCGTTGGCGTCACGGTGCAGACCATCTTCACGCTCACGCCGCAAGACGCCAGTGAGCAGGGCCGGGCCAATACGGCCAGCGTGGTGGTGGCAACCTCGATCAACGATGTGCCAACGCTGGCCAATTCGATACCCGACCAGAGTATTGCCGAGGACGCCCAACTCAGCTTTACCTTTGCAGCCAATACCTTCCTTGATCCGGATATTGGCGATGTATTTGGCTACAGCGCCCAGCTCGCCGGCGGCGCTGCGCTGCCCGCCTGGCTGAGCTTTGATGCCGCTACGCGAACCTTCAGCGGCACGCCACTGAACGACCACGTGGGCACGCTCACCATCGAAGTCATTGCCGCCGTCAACGGCGGTGCGGGCGGCACTGTGAGCGACCAGTTCACGCTGACCGTCACCAATACCAATGACGCCCCCACCCTCGCCAATGCCATCGCTGACCAGAATGCCAGCGAAGACACGGCCTTCAACTTCCAGTTCGCCAGCGATGCCTTTGCCGATGTCGATGCCGGCGATACGCAGAGCTACAGCGCGCAACTCGCCGGCGGCGGCGCACTGCCGGCCTGGCTGAGCTTCGACGCCGCCACGCGTACCTTTAGCGGCACGCCGGCCAACGGCGATGTCGGTACTCTGGTGATTGATGTCATCGCCCGCGATGGTGGTGGCGCGACCGCTAGCGACACGTTCAGCCTCGTCGTCGCCAACACCAACGACGCACCGACGGTCGCCAATGCCATCGCCGACCAGAACGCCAGCGAAGACACCGCTTTCAGCTTCCAGTTCGCCAGCAATGCCTTTGCTGACATGGATGCCGGCGACACGCTGAGCTTTAGCGCGCAACTCGCTGGCGGTGGCGCACTGCCGACCTGGCTGAGCTTCAATGCCGCCACGCGCAGCTTCAGCGGCACGCCGGCCAACGGAGATGTCGGCAGCATCAGCATCGATGTGATCGCTGCTGACGGCAACGGCGGCAGCATCAGCGATAGCTTTACGCTGACAGTCACCAACACCAACGATGCCCCAACGGTTGCCAATGCCATCGCCGACCAGAATGCCACTGAAAATACCGCCTTCAACTTCCAGTTCGCCAGCAATGCCTTTGCCGACATGGATGCCGGCGACACGCTGAGCTTCAGCGCGCAACTCGCCGGCGGTGGCGCACTGCCGGCCTGGCTGAGCTTCGACGCCGCCACGCGCACCTTCAGCGGCACGCCGGCCAATGGCGATGTCGGCAGCATCAGCATCGACGTAATCGCTGCTGACGGCAATGGCGGCAGCATCAGCGATAGCTTTACGCTGACAGTCGCCAACACTAACGATGCCCCGACGGTTGCCAATGCCATCGCCGACCAGAATGCCAGCGAAGACGCGGTCTTCAATTTCCAGTTCGCCAGCAATGCCTTTGCCGATATCGATGCCGGCGACACGCTAAGCTACAGCGCGCAGCTCGCCGGTGGTGGCGCACTGCCGGCCTGGCTGAGCTTCAATGCAGCCACGCGTACCTTCAGCGGCACGCCGGGCAACGGTGATGTCGGCAGCCTGAGCATTGACGTGATCGCTGCTGACGGCAATGGCGGCAGCATCAGTGATACCTTTACGCTGACGGTCGCCAACACCAACGATGCCCCGACCATCGCCAATGCCATCGCCGACCAGAATGCCAGCGAAGACGCGGTCTTCAATTTCCAGTTCGCCAGCAATGCCTTTGCCGATATCGATGCCGGCGACACGCTGAGCTACAGCGCGCAGCTCGCCGGTGGTGGCGCACTGCCGGCCTGGCTGAGCTTTGATGCCGCCACGCGTACCTTTAGCGGCATGCCGGGCAACGGTGATGTCGGCAGCCTGAGCATTGACGTGATCACGACTGACGGCAACGGCGGCAGCATCAGTGATACCTTCACGCTGACGGTCGCTAACACCAATGACGCCCCTAGCGTCGCCAATCCCATCGCCGACCAGAACGCTAGCGCCCGCACGCCGTTCAGCTTCACCTTTGCCGGCAACAGCTTTGCCGACGAGGATGCCGGCGACGCGCTGACTTACAGTGCACAACTCGCTGGCGGCGGCGCGCTGCCGGCCTGGCTGAGCTTCGATGCCGCCACACGCACCTTCAGCGGCACGCCCGATGACGGCGATATCGGCACGCTGAACATCGAGCTGATGGCCAGTGATAGCCACGGCGGCAACGTCAGCGACAGCTTCGCGCTGGCGATCACCCCGCTCAATCCGGAAGTGCTCAGTGTGCAATCCACCAGCGCCAATGGCAGCTACAAGGCTGGCACCAACCTCACGCTGACCGTCACCTTCGACCAGATCGTCACGGTAAACACCGCCGGCGGTACGCCAAGCCTGCTGTTGGAAACCGGGGGTATTGATCGCAAGGCCATTTACACGAGCGGCTCGGGAAGCAATACCCTCAGTTTCAGTTATACCGTGCAGGCAGGCGACGAAAGCCTGGATCTGGATGTGCAGTCTGCCGGCGCACTGGCGCTCAATGGCGCCAGCATCCGCAATGCCGCACTGATGGATGCCATCCTGACCCTGCCGGCACCCGGCGCAAGCGGCTCGCTCGGCGCCAATGCGGCGCTGCTTGTGGACACCCAGGCCCCCACGGCGAGCATTGCCAGCATGCAGTTATCCAGCGATACGGGCAGCTCCGCCAATGACTTTGTCACCCGCACCAGCGCACAGACACTGTCCGGCCTGATCACCGGCGCACTCAGCGCCACTGATACGGTGCAGATTTCGCTGGATAACGGCAGCAGCTGGCAAGTGGCCGACACGCTCGATACGGCGACAGGGGCCTGGTCGAACAGTATTAATTTGACAGGCAATAACACACTGCGCGTGCGCGTTAGCGATCAAGCTGACAATACCGGCCCGGAGAGAGTTCAAAGCTATGCACTCGACACACAAGCTCCCAGTGCGACAGTTAGCATCAGCAGCAACAGCCTTGGCAAGGACACAGTGGCATCGGTCAGTTTTGCATTTTCCGAAGCCATCACGGGTCTGGACGCTAGCGACCTCACCATTGAAAATGGCCTGCTTGGCACTCTGAGCAGCAATGATGGCGGAAAAACCTGGACTGCAAGTTTCGCCCCAACTGCCGAAATCAGCGACAGCACCAACATCATCACACTAAACTTGACTGGCGTGAATGATCTAGCGGGCAATCTCGGTAGCGGCACTGTGGCATCGCCCAATTACAGCATCAATACCGTTACCCCGTCACCGCCCGCGCCAACTCCAACACCGATACCCGTCGGCACTTTCGACGGCATAACCGTCACCGAAGTCACGCAGAGCGATGGCAGCAAGGTCATCACCATTCCGGTCATCCCTGATAAACGCCCTGGTACGCCGTCCTCGCATGTCGAGATCCCGCTGTTTAAAAACGGCAATGGGCAGCCAGTGCTGGAGCTCGGCCTGCCCGCAGGCTTTGGTCTGATCATTAGCGGACAACCTGCCGTACAAAACCCGGCTGCAGCTGATCGTACCCTGAGCGATGCCATTACCCGCGCACTATCAGATGATCCACTCACGCGCGAGCAGATTGTCTCCGAGCTCAAAACATTTTTAAGCGGCTTGCCAACGGATGAGCGATTACTGATCCAGAGTATCACCCCAACACTACCTGCCGGGGCAGGCGTACCAGCCTTACCGCTGATCATCACAGGCTCAAATCGGCCAGAAGATGGTCAGCAGGCATTGGTTATTGATGTCAGTAAACTACCCAAAGGTACAGTGATTCTGGTCAACGACATCGAGTTTCTCACCGTGATTGGTGAAGTTCGTGCCATTGGCGGCGCAGGCCAGAATACAGCCGTCGGCGATGGTCAAACCCAATTTATGGTGCTCGGAGCCGACGACGACCTGATTCATGGCGGCGCGGGGAACGACACTGTTGGCTCGCTGGGCGGTAATGACCAGATTCATGGCGAGGCTGGCCATGATGTGGTTTATGGTGGCGCTGGCGACGACACAATCAGTGGCGGTAGTGGCAATGACCATCTCAATGGCGGCCTAGGCCAAGATACGGCACTGATGAGCGGTGGCCGTAACGACTACACGATCAGTACCGAAGGCAACACCGTGGTATTGACCCACAAGCTCGGTGAAATCGAGCGATTGATTGATGTTGAACTCATCAAATTCACCAGCGGCAATGATCTGCAAGTAAGCTATGGCGAGGTACATACTGCGGAAGAAAATCCCGACATTCTGAAGATCAGCACAAGCACCCGCTTTGTAGGAAGCTCAGCCAACGAGCAAGGCTATCTAGCGATGGGGTTGGGTCTGACGATTGACGGCAATGCAGGTCATGATGTGCTGCAGTTGCAAGGTCAGGCCAGCGATTATCACCTAGGTAAGAACGGTAACGCACTGGAAATTACCCGCTATAGCGATGGAGCGATGTTCAGTTTGCAGAATGCTGAAATGCTGGCCTTTGACAGCCAGCAGACCGTGGTGCTCGCGCGCAATGGTATCGAAGCCACGCTGGCCAGACTGGTACAGGTCTACCTGAACCGAGATGCGAGCATGACTGAATGGCAGGAAGGCACTCAGGCCGTGGCGGCCTACCAAGCTGGCAGCATGACAGCAGAAAAGATTTTCGCTTGGTTCCATTCCCAAAATCCGGGACTGGCAGCCCTAGGCAATGCTGCCTATGTGCAGACCTTATATCAAAACACGCTGGGGCGCGCTGCCACGCAAGGTGAGCAGAATGCGCATGTGCAACAGCTAGAGCAGCAAACGCTAAACCGTGATTGGCTAGCGGTAGAGATTGCCAACAGTGCAGAGGCCATCAAAACAATAGGCTCTGTGGTTCAATTTGAAGGCTGGCTATAAAAAACTAAACGCGTTGCGGCTGATCTATGGTGGCCTTGCTGGACAACAGTTGTCGCCCCATCATTCATGGCAATCGGGCTCCACGGCCTGCATTGCCGTGAAACTACCGATTCAAATACATTCAAATACGTTGAACGGGTAGTGTGCACTCGATCCGCAACAACTCGCCATTGTGCAATTTATAAAACGCCTCTTGCGGCATATCTTGAGCCCACAGCGCGTCAAAATCCAAACCGGCATACACGCCGCGCAGGATTTTCCCGAGCAAGCCATGCGCGACCACAATGAGCTGGTGTGGCAACAGGGGATCGGCTAACCATTGCTCAATCCGCGCTAGCACGGCTTCGTATGGCTCGCAATTGGGGGCATTAAAGTGCCAATTCGGCAGCGTAGCCAGCACCGGAATTTCAGCATGTAATAGCTCAACCTGCGCTGCTTCCCATTCGCCAAACGCCACCTCGATCAGGCGCGGTTCGGCCTGAATCACCTCGGCAGGCAGTGCTAGCTCTTCACAGACCAAACGGGCGGTTTGCATCGCACGCCCTAATGGACTGGCGATAACGTGCCAATCGCGAGCATCGCCAAGCTGTCGACGCAGCACCGCTCCCATCGCGCGCGCCTGTGCTTGCCCGAGCTCGGTCAGCGGCGAATCGCAATGGCCTTGCATCCGGCGCTCGGCATTGAGCTCGGTTTGACCATGACGCAGTAAATAAATCGTACGAGACATCAACACTCCCAAAAAACCTGCGGCTGAATTTCCCCACAGAAATTCAGCCGCCACTTAAACTACCGCACCGCCGCATGCGGCAAGCGTAAGAAATAACTAGTGATGCGCCGTACGCGGCCACAATAACATCGGGGCCGCCACGCCAAAGGCCAAGGCTATCACAATCATACAGGCGGTAATGCCGCTGACTCCGGCACTGACCAATAATTGCGTGCCATCTGCGCCATGCGGCAAAGTGGCCATCCCCAGCAAACCCTGTACCGCTTTATACATATAAGTACCGGGCACCATCGGAATCGCCGCGCTCACCGCAAAAATCGCCCCCGGTTCGTCGCGCCGCGCGCCCCACCATTCGGCGAAAAAGCCGATCAGCAGCCCGGCACACAAGGTGCCCAGCACAATATCGCCGCCGCCCACCATCACCAGCTTACGGCACGCATGCCCGGCAATTGCCAACACGCCACACATCAGCAAAGTACGCGGCGGCACATTAAATAGCAGCGCAAATCCCAGCGCCGCCGGTGCCGCCCATAGCTCAAGCAACCAGGTATTCATCGCCAGCCCTTTTAATTCAACAGCCGCAGGGCAATACTTACCCCTACTGCTATCCCAAAGATAATCACCGCGCTCATCGTAAAGCGCACCATGCCATTCAGATAATTGCCATTGAGTAGGTCTGACGCACCATTAATCAGCGGCACGCCCGGAATCAAAAACAGCACCGATGCGGCCAGCGCCGCATCCGGCGTGGCGCTACCTTGCTGCGCAAGCAGGCCGGTCAATAGCAGCGCGACAAAGCTCGCTGCCGTGGCGAAAATCGACGGTTTGAAATGCCGCAGCACCAGCGCAAAGCGCACCGCCATCCCGCAAGTGGCCCCCAGCGTAGTAAACAAAATTGCAGGTATATCGCCACCAAACAATGCAGCAAAGGCCCCGCAAGAGATACCCACCATAATGGTGACAAACCAGCGTGGATAGTGAATCGCCCGCTGGGCAATAGCGGCCAATTGAATCCGTGCGGTAGCAATATCAAGCTCGCCCTGCTCCAGCTGGTGCAGCCAACGGCGCACCGCCGACAGCGTCGCAAAATTTGCCCCCATATGTGGCGCTTTGCGAAAGGCGGTATGCGTTTCATTGCCCGCCTCGCCAGCGCGCTCAAGCGTCACGCCAATATTGGTCGACGAAATCATCGTCTCCACCCGCGCCGCGCCCAACGATCTGGCAATCCGCTGCATCGCCGATGACGTGCGGTGCGTGCCCGCGCCCGACTGATGCATCAATAGCCCGGCGTCCAGCGCCAGGGCTAGAATTTCGTCCAGCGGCAACACCGGAGAAGTGGAAATGGTCTGCATGATCGCCGCACCCGCACGCACAAGAATGCAGCGATTGTAGGCCAAATCGCTCGCGCCAGTCTTGCCGCGCATCAAAGCGCACCACCGAGCACTCGGCGGTAAAAGTACCGTTCAAACCCTGAAAAGTAAATATAAATTGACACTGGACTGCTTGGGCTATATAGTTCGCCCCTCTGTCGCGGGATGGAGCAGTTGGCAGCTCGTCGGGCTCATAACCCGAAGGTCACAGGTTCGAGTCCTGTTCCCGCAACCAGACAAATTCCTCAAAAATCGCTTCGATGTGCAACTTAGTCGCTGTGACAATGTGTGACGCAGCAAGTGGTTTTTCTCAGTAGCAATACTGATCGCCAAGTACAGACGCGGGATGGAGCAGTTGGCAGCTCGTCGGGCTCATAACCCGAAGGTCACAGGTTCGAGTCCTGTTCCCGCAACCAAAACCGCCAGTTTCCAATCATTTTCTTGTGACGTTGATGATAGAAACTGGGAATTTATTGGATGCGTCGACCAATAAATAGCAAACAGACGCGGGATGGAGCAGTTGGCAGCTCGTCGGGCTCATAACCCGAAGGTCATAGGTTCGAGTCCTATTCCCGCAACCAAAAATGAAAAAACCTAGGCCTCAAGCCTAGGTTTTTTTTTCGTCCAAAATTTGCCAAAAAGGTCACAGACTCGATTTGTGACGTTTTCTGTGCCAAATCTGTGACACGCACCATGATGAAATAGGCCATTTTTGACCTTCGCCCACCTGTGCCGTTTTTTACAGCGCACGCCACATTTTCGCCGTTTGGACATCACCGAAAAATGCTGCCCTGGGACATAAAAGTACTTTATTTATTTTCGGTATTTAGCCATGTTGGCTCGGATGAGTTTCATTGCTGGGTTACTGGGGAGCATTCAGGGAGCCCATTGGCGGCTCGGACAGAAGCCCCCTCTGCCAGCCTCTATGGGTAGCTTTTAACGGTCGTGACTTCTCTACTCCGCCGAGATGGTTTAATCACACCTGTCGTTCGGCCCCTTCATTTGCATAAATACGGGCTGTTTGGCGATGCAAGCGTATTCAACAAGCATCCCATTTTCATCGCCTCGACTTAAATGTGGATGGATAACCATTCAGTTTACAATGGTGCGATCAATCGATAGGGCACACGCATGATTTACTTCTTTACTGGCGCAGGCATGGCAGCTGATTCGGGATTGCCAACATTTCGTGCGAGTGATGGCCTGTGGGAAAAGCATGATATTAATCTGGTCTGCAATTTCGATCGCTATCGCCTCGACAAGAACGTCCGTGAGCTAACGCGTGAATTCTACAATGCTCGGAAACTTCAATATGGCGACGCACAACCGCACGCTGGTTACGCCGCCATCGCGCAATTGCAGCGGAAAACGCCCGTCACGGTCATCACCACCAATATTGATTTACTCCATGAAAAAGCGGGAACTCAAGACGTCATCCACCTGCATGGGCAGGTGGATCAAATGTCCTGTGCCGCTTGTTTGCATTACTGGCACATTGGCGATGAGGCATTCCAAGCAGATGATTGCCCCGCCTGCGGCAGTGGCATCACTAAACCGGGCATTGTCTTTTTTGGTGAGCCAGCGCCTCAATACGAAACCCTCTATCAAATTGCTAGCAATTTAACTGAGGATGATATTTTTGTCGTCGTTGGCACTAGCCTGAACGTTGTCGACCCGATTTATCTAATCCGCTCGATGCAACGACTACCGCGCATCGTGATGATCGACCCCAATATTCCCAATTCTGCACGTCAATATGGTGCGGAGTGTATTGCTGCACCAGCGCAGCAAGGTGTTTGTGATTGGATAACCTCTTTGGAGGCCAATAAAGATTGATGGAACCTCACAGGCTAATACATTCACTGATCTAGGCTGATAGTACGTTCGACCTAAGTCGCAGAGCTTGGGCTGAAATCAAAAACGAAAGACAGCATGCAACTTACTTTTGCGTCAGCTACGGTACACGGTGACAATCAATAGTCAGCTGACGGCAGTCGGCCACAACCAGACAAACCAGAAACCAGAAATACGCCAGTACAGGTGTTTATATCAAGTTAGCCATCTTAGGACCCTCTATGATACTTCGTTCGCTTTTCGGATCGTTGCTTTCTCTCTGTATTACGCAGGCTGCTGTCGCAGATACCTACGCAACAACGAAGTGCAAACAATTCGGCCATCCGGAGTTTCAAATTCAAGTTACCAGTACTACGATCCCTCGTGTGGATATCGTTTGGTTTCTCAACGGTTTGGAAGAAAGGGTAGCTGCTGGCGAGCGGTTCAAAAGTGGCGAAACCATGCAAGTGGGCTGGATGTTAACCAAGCTAGAGGCTACGTCAAACGGGACGCTCAAGATCATGGAGCCGGATATGAAGTCGGTTCCCATCCAATTTGTTGATTCTATCGATAGCACCTTGAAACAACTGCGGTCTCAGAAAGATACGGTAGAAAGTTTTTCACCAAGCCAGTCGCTGTCATTTCCCTCCCTGCAGCAAAGTGTAGTTGTTCATCGAAACTACAAGAAAATCCAGCATATCTTGTTTAGTCGGATTGATCCAAAGGAGTTGGATTCAGGATGGTGGCTGTCGGACCTGAACGACGATAAGGGATCTCAAGATCCAAAGAACTTTGCAAAAATCTCACTCTGAATCGCACCGGGTTTCGCGGAGGCTCCAATTCTTGAGAGAATGGTGCCATGAAGAAATCAACTCAATTTTCCCCCGAAATCCGCGAACGCGCTGTTCGCATGGTCATTGAACACCGCGCTGAATATCCATCAGAGTGGGCAACCCTCGTTTCAATTGCCAGCAAAATAGGCTGCACGCCCGAAACGCTGCGCACATGGTGCCGTCGACAAGGTGGCGACGCCGTTCCAGCCAACAAAAACGCAGCAGAGAGCGAACGCATCAAAGCGTTGGAGCGTGAGGTGCGCGAACTTAAAAAGGCCAATGAAATTCTGCGCCTGGCCAGTGCGTATTTCGCACAGGCGGAGCTCGACCGCCGCTTGAAATAATCAGGGGATTCATCGATGCCCATCGTGAGCAGCACGGGGTCGAGCCGATCTGCAAACTCTTACAGGTCGCCCCGTCTGCCTATCGACGTTATGTCGCTCAGCAGCGCAATCCAGCGTTGCGCTGCCAACGAGCCATTCGTGATGAGCAACTGAGCAGTGAAATTGCGCGCGTCTGGAAAGTGAATCATCAGGTTTATGGTGCCGTAAAAGTTTGGCGGCAGCTCAAACGTGATGGACATACGGTGGCGCGTTGTACCGTTGAACGCTTGATGCGCAGCCTTGGTCTGCGCGGCGTCACTCGTGGCAAAGCAGTACGAACGACCTATTCAGATTCTGCTGCCGTTTGCCCTCGAGACCATGTAAATCGTCAATTCGTCGCCGAACGACCGAATCAGCTTTGGGTGTCGGATTTTACCTACGTATCGACGTGGCAAGGCTTCGTCTATGTGGCGTTTGTAATTGATGTGTTCGCTCGGTATATCGTGGGCTGGCGAGTCAGTCGCAGCATGCACACTGAGTTTGTGCTGGATGCATTAGAGCAGGCGTTGTGGGCGCGACAGCCAGAGCGTGAGGCGCTGATTCATCACAGCGACCGTGGTTCGCAATATGTGTCGATTCGCTATACCGAACGATTGGCTGAAGCAGGTATTGAGCCATCCGTAGGGACGACCGGTGATAGTTACGACAATGCACTAGCTGAAACGATTAACGGGCTCTACAAAGCGGAGGTAATTCATCGTTTAGGTCCGTGGAAAAGCCTAGAATCTGTGGAGCTAGCGACATTGGAATGGGTTTCGTGGTTCAATCATCATCGTTTGCTTGGGTCGATTGGCCATATCCCGCCTGCGGAAGCAGAAGCAAACTATTATCGTAACCAAAGCGAGCAGGCCATGTTGGTCTGACTCAAATCAAATAGCCTCCGCGAAACCCGGTGCGATTCACTCTATCAATTAGCCATTGATCGCCCTGACTTGATTAAATTCATGGCGCTTCCGCAAGGTGTCCAAGTCGTCATTGACGCTGGACTAATCGGAGTACTGAAGGAGGGTAATGAGCTGCCGCAAGTGCCAGGTTCATTTATTAGCGAGCTCAATCGCACTAAGTAATAGGTCAGATGACTAACCCATCGGTCAACCCAACTGCCGCAAAGCGTTACTTTGGAGTTTTATACACGAAGCTCTCCGGCGGCTGCTAAGGCCGAACAGCACAAGTACGATAGTTAGGCTCAATGGCCGCAATCTGATTGGTTGCGGTCTTTTATTTTTGCCAACCGGCACGCATCGACCAAACTTTCTGTTCGCATGAGTGACTCAGAATAGCTTTTTTTGGCGACTGATTAAGTTATCAAAGTTATCCTGAAGCAATGGCAGTATCGCATCGGCAATCGGCTTGAGCTGAGATGTAATGTAGTGTTCGTAATCAATTTTCTGGTGCCGGGCTTCGAGCGGCTCAGGGCCTGCGCCCGTTATCACATAGCTGATCCACCCGCCGTTTTGATATTGCTGAGGGCGACCATGCTGTCGGTTGTACTCATCCGCGATTCGCGCCGCTCGAACATGGGGCGGTACGTTGCGCTGGTAATCGGCTATTGGCCGGCGCAGTCGCTTGCGATAAACCAACAGGTCATCAAACTCACCATTCAATGTGCGCTCAACATATTCCCTGACGAAGTCCTGATAAGCTTGCTGCCTAAAAATACGCCCGTATAGCGCCTGCTGAAACTGCTGGGCCAGTGGCGTCCAATCGGTGCGTACGGTTTCCAGCCCCTTGTAGACAATTTCATCCGTGCCATCGGCGCGCAGGGTGAGCCCCGCATAACGCTTTTTGCTACCTTCTTCGGTGCCACGAATTGTGGGCATAAAGAAGCGGCAATAGTGTTTCTCAAATTGCAGTTCGAGTGCGCTTTCCAAACCGAATTGCGATTGCAAATGTTGCTGCCACCAGTGATTAATGTGTTTCGCTAGTCGGTGGCCAATGTCCGCAGCCTGCGCCTCTGAATGGGCATGTTTTAGCCAAACGAAGGTCGAATCGGTATCGCCGTAAATCACCGTATAACCTTGCTGTTCGATCAACTGACGTGTCTTGTGCATGATTTCATGCCCACGCATCGTAATCGACGACGCAAGGCGAGGATCGAAGAATCGGCAACCACTAGAACCAAGCACACCATAGAACGAGTTCATGATGATTTTCAGCGCCTGTGACAGCGGCGCATTGGATTCACGCTTTGCGTCTTCCCGTCCTTGCGAGATTTGGCTGACAATCGCAGGCAAACAGTGTTTGGTACGCGAGAAGCGCGCCCCCACAAAGCCCGGCACCGAAAACTCATCTTCAGGATGAAGCATGCCTTCGATCAGGCCCACAGGGTCTATCAGAAAACTGCGGATAATTGAGGGGTATAGGCTCTTATAGTCGAGCACGAGCACTGAATCATAAAGCCCCGGCTGCGAATTCATTACAAACCCACCCGGGCTGGGTTGCCCGTGAATATCGCCCAAATTCGGTGCCACATAGCCTAAGCGATGCATCAATGGCAGATAGCGGTGGGTAAATGCCGCGACTGAACCACCACTTCGGTCTATCGGTAGGCCAGTGACTGTCGCACGTTCGAGCAGAAAGGGGATTAGCTCTGTTTTCGCAAAAATGCGCGTAACCAGTTCGCAATCTTTGAGGTTATATTTTGCCAGCGCGGGTTTATCTTCCTCGAAACGGCGCTGGATCTCATCCATGCGCTGGTAAGGGTTGTCACTGGCCTTGCCTTCGCCAAGCAGGGTTTGGGATACATATTCCAAACTGAACGATGGAAAACTCCAGGTGGCGGATTTCAGCGCTTCAATGCCATCAATAATCAGCCGGCCTGCCACACTGGCAAAAAAATGCTCTTGCTGGGGATGTTTTCGCCACTCCATGACACTGCCGTCGCGCCCAAGGCGCAGCGGGATGCGATATTGCTCTGCGTGTTGCTGCAGAATGCGCAGATCAAACTGCACCAGATTCCAGCCGATAATGGCGTCTGGATCATAGGTCACAATCCAGCGATTTAATTGCTCCAGCAATTGAGGGCGGCTTTCACAGTAGGTGAGCGTGAAATCAAACTCCTGATCCTCCCCGTTTTGCGGGCCAAGCATATACACCTGCCGTTGACCGCAGCCTTCTAGCGCAATCGAATACAACTCGCCGCGAGCACTGGTTTCAATATCGAGCGAGACCAAGCGTAGCTGGGGGCGATAGCCTGACTCAGGTTTAAGGTCGCTATTTAATACGCTAACTTCACAGTCGGGCTGATCATGAAACCAGACCGGCCCGGTGATAAAGCGCTCCATCAAGTAGCGATCAGTAGGAAAAATATCCGCTTCGTAGACGTCAATGCCAGCTTGACGCAATTGCCTCTCGAGCTTGCCCAGATGCTTGTATTGATGGGTATAAAGGCCAAGTACTGTTCGATGCTGAAAGTCCGACAGCGCAAGCGGGCGCAACTCCGCGCCTCGCATCTGCCCATGCTTCTTGTTGCGTAAGATGGCTTCTGTCTGCTCGCGCTGGCAGGCAGGAATAAAGGCGGTTGAAGTCTGATGTGTTAAGCGCACGTGGCGTGGCCCATGATCAGTTGCCAGCCAAAAATCAAGCTCGATCCCAGCCGCGGTATCGCGCCATTGGCGAGTGAGAAGAAATCCCTTTTGAAGCATGCTCTGGGATATGGCCTTGTTTCAATTATCTGGATAGTCTGCTTAGTCTTTGTGCTCTTCGTCTGTGGGTACATAGACAGGCAAATCCCCAACCTCGCACCCGAAATAAGCGCACAGCTTATCAATATGATCGGTGACCGTGCTGCAGTCTTTTTGGCCCGCAATTTTCGACAAGGTCATCCGGTTTATCCCGCAAGACTCTGCGACTTCGACCAATGTAAATCGATCGCCAAACAGACCTACCCGTTTTACCTCGTCGACGATGTCCTTGTTTGGCCCAAAACGACTATAGTTGCCATCTTACACCAGTGCCGGAAAACCATCGTCAAGCTGAGTGCCCCATGAGTATGTTATCAAAAACATTATTTAACAATGCCTACAGCCATATACCCCTAATCGCAACACTCAAAATTGCGACCATTGCCCCAGCATACATCCTGCCCAGCCACTCCATTCAATACGCGGCGTTAAGCCCGAAGACTTGTGGGTCTTCGGGCTTGAGTTTTACCAGCTGTATTTGATCGAGGTGCTGACGCTGCGCTCATTGCCGAAGTAGCAATAATTTTCGCCGTAGCACGCTGCCACATAGTTTTTGTCGAACAGATTATTGGCGCTGATTTGCACTGAGGCGCCTTTTAGCTGGCCTTGCCAGGCGCCCAGATCGAAGCTGGCCGACAGGTCAAACAACGTGACGGCTGGCACGGTCATGGTGTTGGCCAGATCGGCGTAGCTCTTGCCGATATAGCGCGCGCCCACCCCGATCCGGGCGCCGGTGACGGGCGTGTAGTTCAGCCATGCCGATGCCAGCTGCTCTGGCGATTGGCGCGGGCGCTTGCCTTCGGCCTGCGCTTCTCCATTGCGGATGGTCATATCGCTATAGGTGTAGGCCGCCTGCAGATTGAATTGCTTGCTCAGGGCAAGATGGCCTTCGAGCTCCAGCCCGCGCGATTTGACCGTGCCGACTGATTCAAAATGGCCTTGGCCGGGCACCATGCGGGCAACATTTTTCTGCTGCAGATCGTAGAGCGCGGCGGTCAGCATGGTGGCGGAATTAGGCTGATATTTCACGCCCACTTCCCATTGCGTGCCACGCGATGGCTGCAGAACTTTACCGGCTGCATCGACATTGCTGCTGGGGTCAAACGATTCGCTATAGCTGGCATACGGCGCCAGGCCGTTGTCGAACAAATACAGCACGCCCAGGCGACGGCTGGTTTCGCCGCCGTCCCATTCGGTTTTGCTCTGGGTGTCGGTATCCAGCGTGGAGGTCTTGGCGCGATCGTAGCGAATCCCGCCGGTCAAGCGCCACGCACCCAATGTGATCTGGTCTTGCAGGTAGTAGCCCAGCTGTCTGAATTCACGCACCCAGTTCGATTTGCCAATATTGCTAACCGTCGTGTTGCCGTACACCGGCTGGAAGGCATCAATGCCCGCCACCGTGCCCCAGCCCCAGAAGCCGGTATTTTTGCGCCCCTGATAATCAAGCCCGGCGACAACATCATGAATCAGCGCACCCGTAGCAAATGTGCCTTGCACACGGGTATCGACCGCTAGGCCTTTCAGCTCCTCTTTCGAGAAGCTATACCCCCGTGATAGCTCGGTATCGCTACTCCAGCCACTTTGATAAAACTGCTTGGAGACATAATCCGAGTTGGTGTAGCGTACGTTCTGCCGCACTTGCCAGGCCGTGTTGAAACGATGGGCAAACTGATAGCCCAGCATGCGCTGTTCGCGGTCAAATTGATCCTTGTTCGGCTCGCCGTCAAAAAACTCGCGGCTCACTTTGCGTCCGGCGTGTGCAATCACCGAGCCCTCATACGGCGTGCCGCTGTGATACCCGCCTTCCGGGTCGTTCTGCGCGTAGGCTTGCAATAGCAAGGCGGTATTTTCCGACGGCAGCCACATCAGTTGCGGCATGATCACCAGCCGCTTTTCGCTGGCGTGATCCTGCATGCTGTCAGCTTCGCGCCCCAAGCCGGTCAGGCGATAGCTCAAGGTATCGCTCAGGCCACCGGCCAGATCAAAGCCCAGACCCAGCGTATTGTGGCTGCCCAGCTCCAGACGGATTTCGCTGTGCTTGGCCATTTGCGGCTGCTTGCTCATCAGCGCCACCATGCCGCCCGGCGCGGCATTGCCGTACAGCACCGAAATCGGCCCGCGCACCAGGTCGATCCGTTCGACAAAATACGGGTCAATCTGGAAGGCGCTAAAGCTGCCCGCATCTGACATCAGCCGCATGCCATCCAGCGTGGTATTGGCCATGCTGGTATCGGCAAAACCGCGCAAGGCCACGTAGTCGTAGCGCATGGCATTGCCAAAGAGGCCTGAATACGCACCCGGCGCATAGTCCAGCGCCTGCGCAATCGTGCGCGGCATCTGCGCTTCGATCTGCGCCTGGCTGACTACGCTGACCGCTTGCGCCAGCTCATTAAGCGGCGTGGTGGTCTTGGTCGCCGCACGGCTTTCACCCACCGACCAGTTCCCCGCATTCCGCTCCTGCGCCGCCGTCTCGGCCGCGACTTCCACCTCCTGCAATAGCGCAGCATCGCTGGCCAGCACGGCCCCCGCACTCATTGTCATGCCTGCTGCGCATAAGGCCAGCACCAGCGGATGCACTCTCCATTTCACTTGCTTCATACCTATCCTCATCGTTCATCGAGTTGGGATTCAAATACCCCAAGCGATGAGAATGATAATGCCATTGATAATCATTGTCATCTACGTTATAGTCCGCAGCGATCATTCTTTGATGCAGATGAATTGCACCTGACAGCCAATAAGGGGCTGTTGACGCTTGGAGATAAGCATGCAAAACAAGATTTACGACTTAATCGGCATTGGCATTGGCCCCTTCAATCTGGGGCTGGCCGCCCTGAGCGAGCCGATTGCCGGGCTCGATACGCTGTTTTTTGATATGGCCGATCATTTCAACTGGCACCCGGGCATGTTGCTGGATCGGGCGACGATGCAGACGTCGTTTATCGCCGATCTGGTCACGCTGGCCGACCCGACCAGCCCGTACAGTTTTCTGAATTTCGCCAAGCAAAGCGGCCGTCTGTACGCCTTTTACATCAAGGAAGATTTCTTTCTGCTGCGGCAGGAATACAACCAGTACTGCCAGTGGGTGGCGGGCAAGCTAAGCAATCTGCGCTTTGGGCAGTTTGTGCAGTTTGCGCGCTACGACGAACAGCAGGCCTGCTATGTATTGACCTGCACATCAACCAGGACGGGCGCTAGCAGCCAATACCTAGCCAAAAAACTGGTGCTGGGCACCGGCACCAAGCCGCAATTGCCGCCCTGCTGCGATGGCGTACCGGTGATTCACAGCGGGCAATATCTGGCGCGCAAAACCCAGCTGCAGCAGAAAAAACGCCTCGCCGTGGTGGGCAGCGGGCAAAGCGCGGCCGAGATTTACCTTGATCTGTTGCAGGATGCGCGTCGCCATGATTACCAGATCGACTGGATCACTCGTTCGCCACGGTTTTTCCCGCTGGAATACACCAAGCTCACGCTGGAAATGACCTCGCCCGATTACATCGACTACTTCCACGCACTGCCCGATCACACCCGCTCGCCACTGCTGGAATCGCAAAAAGGCCTGTACAAAGGCATTAATCGCACGCTGATCAACGCCATTTTTGACGAGTTGTATCGCCTCAAGCTCGATGGCGAGCTGCCCAGTCGCTTGCTCAGCAATGTGGAAATGCAGGCGCTAACGCTGAAAAACGGCAACTACACACTGAAGTTGCACCACCATGAAACCGGCCAGTGTGAGCACGCCGATTACGACGGGCTGGTCATCGCCAGCGGCTATGGCTACCAGGCACCGGCATTTATGCAAGGCGTGCAGCATCGCATCCGCCACGATGCGCAAGGCCGTCTGGCCGTGCGCCGCAACTACAGCATTGACCTGCACGGCAACGAGATTTTTGTGCAAAACGCCGAGCTGCATACGCATGGTCTGGCCGCGCCCGATCTAACCATGGCCTGCCATCGCAATTCGGTCATTCTGCACGAAGTGCTGGGGCATTCGCCCTACCCAATCGAGCAACGCGTGGCTTTCCAGCAATTTGGCCTTAGCGCCACCGAACAGCAGGAAATGGCATGGGCTTGAAATTCTGGCTGATTGCCATGACCGCGGTGGCCGTGGTCGCCGACACGATGTTGCTGCCGTTTTATCCGCAGTATTTTGCCGAGCGCTTTGGCGTGAGCAACCCCGAACACGTCGGCACGTATACCGCGGCGATTTGTCTGGTGGCCATGCTGGCGCTGCCCTTCTGGGCGCGCATGGTGCGCCACGGCGGCACTTTACGGCTACTGCTCTGGACGCAGATTGGCGCGGGCTTGCTGTGTATTGCCTGCAGTTTTACCGATAGCCTGTGGCTGTTCTGGGTCTTGTCGCTGGCGATGATCGTCTTCAAGGCCAGCTATTTATTGATTTACCCCTATCTGATGGCAGGGGAGGACGAAGCCAATCACGGCCATACCATCGGCATTCTGTCGATTGTCGTGCACTTTGGGCATATTGCCGGCGCGGTGCTGGGGGGTTTTGCGCTCACTCACTGGCCGCTGGAACACGCTTTTCTGCTGATGGCCGTCGGCGATATTGTGCAGATTGGCGTCTGCGCCTATCTGATTTACGCCGGGCTGGAGCAGCCTGCACCACCGGCCGAAGACACGGCCCAGCCTGTCACCACCTCGCGCGGGATTTATCCGTTGGGCGTGCTGATGCTGGTGTTTTATTTCAGCGAATACCAGATCGTGCCGTTTTTTGTGCAGTACTGGCAGCAGATCGAGCCCGAACATGGCGTGCAGCTGGCGGCGTGGGTGTACGCAATACCGGCGGCGGTGGGTCTGTTGGCGCTGTGGTTCAACCAGCGCTTTGGCCTACAGAGCCTGGCCAACCATGCGGTCTTCTGCCTGATTCTGGGCATGGCCGGTTTGCTGCTGCAAGGCTCGGGGCTCACCGGCTGGGTGCTCTTTGGCCGCGTGCTGTTTGGCTGGGCTTCATTCCAGCTTACCGTGCGCCTTGATGCGCTGATTTTCGAAAAAAGCAGCCCGGCAGCGTACGCGCACGATTACAGCAAGATCAATCTGTTTCAGAACATCGGCGTACTGATGTCGTATTACAGCGCAGGCTGGCTGGTTAGCCTGCACGGTTTGAGCACGCCGTTCTGGCTCGCTGCCGCCGGGCTCTTGCTGAGCTTGCTGCTGTATCCCTTGATCAATGCGGCCCCCGCGCTGCCCACCCGGAGAACTGCCGATGTCCTGCCGTGATTTGAACGAGACCGCTGCCACACCCGAGATGGTTTTTTGCCACACCGTCAGCGGCGTGGGGCTATTTGAATTGCGGCCACTGTCCAGCGCCGATTTTGGATTGCTGCACCAGTGGGTCACCGCGCCGCGCGCCAGCTTCTGGGGCATGCAGCAGGCCACCCCCGAAGAAGTGGCACACTGCTATCGCCAGCAAATCGAGTCGGCGCATTGTGCGCCGTATCTGGCTTTTTACGCTGGCCAGCCCGCATTTTTGCTCGAAACCTACGATCCGGCGCATGACGAACTCGGCCAGCATTACGCCGTGCAAGCGGGCGATATCGGCATGCATTTTCTGGTCGCCCCCGCCAGCGGCCCCGCCGTACATGGCTTTACCCGTGCGGTGATGCAGACGATTCTGGCCTTTCTGTTTAGCCAGAGCCGCCATTTGCGCGTGGTGGTCGAGCCGGATGTGAACAACCAGAAAATCCACCCGATCAATCGCGACGCCGGTTTTTGCTATCAGCACACCATCGAGCTTTCGTACAAAACCGCCTGGTTTGCCATTTGCGATCGCGCCTCTTTTCTGCAAGCTACCGAACTGGAGACTACCGCATGACCACTCGCCTGCCCGCCCCCACTCTGGCCGAATGCGCCCACCTGAATCCTGCCATCTGGCAGAAGGTCAACCGCTTGCTGGTGCGCAAGGCCATTAGCGAATTTGCCCACGAAGGCCTGCTCACGCCGGAGCTGCAAACCGATGGGCAATACCAGATTCATAGCGATGACGGTGAAATCAGCTATCGCTTTCGCGCCGAAGTGCTGGCGCTGAATCACTGGAGCATTCCCGCCGATTCAATCAGCAAGCAGAGCGGCGAGCAGCCGCAGGCGCTGGACGCGCTGTTGTTTATGCTTGAGCTGCGCGAGCAATTGCTGCTCAAAGAGCATGTGCTGCCGGTCTATCTGGATGAAATCAGCAGCACGCTCTATGGCAGTGCGTACAAGCATGACCGCGCAGCGCCCAGCGCAGCCGAGCTGATTCATTCCGATTTCCAGCGCGTGGAAACCGCGATGAGCGAAGGCCACCCGTGCTTTGTCGCCAATAATGGCCGGCTGGGCTTTGACGCCAACGACTATCGCCGCTACGCGCCGGAAGCGGCCACCCCATTCCAGATTGTCTGGCTGGCGGTGCATAAACAACGCGCGACTTTGTCGATCTCGGCCACGCTTGATTACGAGCAGATGATGCGCGAAGAGCTGGGCGAAGCGCAGCTTGCCACATTCCGCCAGCGTTTACAGGCGCTGGGCCTGAACGATGGCGACTACTGGCTGATGCCTGCGCACCCGTGGCAATGGCAAAACAAACTGGCGATGGCCTTTGCAGCCGAAATTGCCCAGCAGCAGATTGTGTTCTTGGGTACGGGCGATGATTTATATCTGGCGCAGCAATCGATCCGGACCTTTTTCAATGTCAGCGATAGCAGAAAACGCTACGTCAAAACCGCGCTATCGGTGCTGAACATGGGCTTTATGCGCGGCCTGTCGCCGTATTACATGCTGGCAACGCCGGCGATCAACGACTGGGTGTATGCGCTGGTCGAGGGCGACGCCTATCTGCAAAGCAAAGGCTTTCATATCCTGCGCGAAGTCGCCGCCATCGGCTATCGCAACCCGTATTACGAAGCGGCAATCAAGGAAAACAACGCCTTCAAGAAAATGCTGGCCGCGCTCTGGCGCGAAAACCCGAGCACACATCTGCAGCAGGGCGAAAAGCTGATGACGATGACAGCGCTGGCGCATCTGGACAACGAGGGCCGTGCGCTGATCGCCGAGCTGATCTCCGCATCGGGCATCAGCACCGATCAATGGGTCGCCGAATATCTGGACGCCTATTTTGCGCCGCTGCTGCACTGCTTCTACCAGCACGATCTGATCTATATGCCGCACGGTGAAAACCTGATCATGATTCTGAAAGATCACCGCGTCGCACGCGTGCTGATGAAAGACATTGCCGAAGAAGTCGCCATCCTCAACCCAGCCGTCGAGCTACCGGAAGTCGCCCAGCGCATCTCGACGAGTATCCCGGACGACATGAAGACACTGTGCCTGTTTATTGACGTCTTTGACGGCTATCTGCGTCATGTCGCGGCCATTCTGCACGACCAATGCGCTTATAGCGTCGAGCAATTCTGGCATGCCGTCGCGCGCTGCACGCATCGCTATCAGGCCGAACACCCGCAACTGGTCACGCAATTTGCCCGCTACGACCTATTTGCCGCCGACTTTGCGCATTCGTGCCTGAATCGTCTGCAAATGGCCAATAACAAGCACATGCTCAATCTGGAAGACCCAGCCAGCGGCTTGCAAATGGCCGGTCGTCTGGTCAATCCGCTGGCGCGCTGGCGTGATCCGGCCAGCATGGGCGAGGTGTAATTGCTACAGGCGGTATTGAGTGAGATAGCCCGCGTTTGCCCGTATCTGCACGGGCAGACCGGGCCTGCGCGTGGCGAACAGCATTCGCTGGCGGGCGAATTGTACGCACACTGGCAAAGCAGCACGCCTGCGGCCGGGGTGCATTACTGGCGTGCGCGCAGCTGGGGCATGCTGATGTGGCAACCGGCTTACGCCAGTGTGCTGGCGGTGCATTGCGCCCATCGCGCGCTGGATTTGCAGCATTTCTGGCAAACGGCGAGCGCTGGCGTCACACAAGCGTGGAGCTTGCCCGCCGACGCGGTGATTAGCGAGGCGGGCACGCCCTTGATCACGCAGGCGGCGCAATCCTTGCTGCGCTATCACCAGCAGCATTACCAGCAGCTCGTTCAGCTCAGCCGCTATTCGGCCAAACAGGCGGCCTGCATGAGTGTCGATTGCGTGCTGTCGGCGCTGCTGCTAGCGGCACGGCATTGCAACTGGAGCGCAGACCAGCTTGATGAACAAACCTATCTCTGGCTGGACGCACTGCAATGGCAGCAACACGGCAAGCTGATGCAGGTGCAACTACCGTCCGGTGCTTGCGTTCCGGCGCTGAACCGTCAGGGCTGCTGCCAGCATTTTCGCCTACCTGGTGCAGAAGCCTGCAGCACCTGCCCGCGCTGGCCAATGGCAACCCGGCTGGAAAAAATCAGCTTTGAGCTAGAGCCTACCGACGATGTTCTTAATACGTGTTGATCCGAGCTTCGCTGGTGGATCTAAGGCTTGAAATCCCCTGTCGCCCATCGCCGAGAGAGTGGAGCGAGACAAACAGTTTTATCGTTTGGCTCACGACCGACCGAGGGAAGCCCGGAGGGCCGCAGGCGGGGGCCGCCTTCTTTTGCTTACTTTTCTTGGCGGAGCAAGAAAAGTGAGTCCCCGTCGCGGATTGCGACTGTGAAACATCGCGCCGAAGGCGCTAAAAATGATCAACACAAATTGAGAGCATTGCCAACCCACCTAGGGTATAGCCATACAGACCAATACTACTAATAACTTCAGAAGCATACCAACGCATGTATCAACTTAAAGACGTCAAACTCAGCCGCAATGGCCGCACCTTGCTGCAGATCGAGCAGCTCTGTATCCCGCCGCAAGGGCTGACGGTGATTCTGGGCCACAATGGCTCGGGCAAATCAACACTGCTCAAGCTGCTGGCGGGCCAGCTCAAAAGCGATCAGGGGCAGGTACTGCTGAATCAGCGCGAGGTGATGCGCTATGCGCCGCGCGAGCTGGCGCGGCAGGTGGCCTATATGCCGCAGCAGATTCCGCAAGCGGCGCTGATGCAGGTGCGCGAGCTGGTCGAGCTGGGGCGCTTTGCCTGGCGCGGCTGGCTTTCGCGCTGGCAGGCCGATGACAAGGCGCAGGTCGACGCGGCATTGCGCGCGGCCGATGTGGCACATCTGGCCAGCCATGCGCTGGATGAGATCTCAGGCGGCGAGCGCCAGCGTGCGTGGCTGGCGATGCTGCTGGCACAAAATTCGCCGATGCTGCTGCTGGACGAGCCCAGCTCGGCGCTTGATCTGGCGCATCAGTATCAGCTCATGCAATTGCTGCGCAGCCAAGTGGAAAGCCAGTCCTGTGCCGTCATTGCCATCCTGCACGACCTGAATCTGGCGCTGCGCTACGCCGATCGGATTATCGCGCTGCAACGCGGCCAAGTCTGGTTTGACGGCACGCCAGCGGCTTTGCTCGCCCACGCCGATTTGCACGATTTATACGGCATCGCGCTCGATATTTTGCCGCGCGCGGGCAAACACGCCGTGGCGGTGGTGGCATGAAGCGCCCTAGCCTGACACTGCTGGGCGTGGCGCTGATCGTGCTGGCGTTCAGCCACCTGCAACTGGCCACGCCGCTGTCGCTGGGCGAGCAATGGCAGACCATCCGCCAACCTGGCGACGGGCAGATCGAGGAGATGATCTTTCTGCACGCCCATCTACCCCGGACAATTCTGGCGATGCTGCTCGGCGCAGCCATGGCTTTATCGGGCAGCCTGCTGCAGCAACTGACGCTCAACCCGCTGGCCTCGCCGATGACATTGGGTACATCGGCAGGCGCATGGTGCGCCATTGTGCTCGGCGGCCTGCTGTGGCCGGGGAGCGCGATCGGCATCGAGTGGCTGGCGCTGGGCGGCAGCTTGCTGAGCTTTTTGCTGCTGGGTGCGCTGGCAGGCTGGCGGCAATTGCACGGTCTGGGCGCGCTGCTGGCGGGCACGGCGCTGAATTTGCTGCTGGGCAGCGTGGCGGCGATTGCGGTAATGATGAACGATCAATACAGCCGCTCGCTACTGGTCTGGGGCGCAGGCGATCTGGCGCAGAATGACTGGTACTGGGTGCACTGGGTACTACCCCGGCTATTGCCCGCGCTGCTGCTATTGCCGCTGCTCTGCCGCCCGCTGCAGCTCTTGCAGCTGGGCAGCGAAGCCGCCGCCGCCGCCGGGCTGAATGTACTGCGGCTGGCGCTGGTGGGCAGCCTGCTGGCGCTGTGGCTCAATGGACTGGCGATTAGTGCGGTGGGCCTGATCGGCTTTGTCAGCCTGCTGGCTCCGGCGCTAGCCCGTTTGCTCGGTGCCAGCCGCCCGGCCGACAATATGAGGTATGCCGCGCTGATCGGCTCTATTACTTTGCTACTGGCCGATACTCTGGCTATGTATGCATCGCAATGGCTGTCGGACATACTACCCAGCAGCGCGGCGGCTGGCTTGCTGGGTGCGCCAGTGCTGATCTGGCTATGCCTGAAGCAGCCGCTGGCCGATGGCGTCGCCCTGCTATCGAGCCCTGGCAAATCGCGCCGTTTGCTGCCGCTGGCCTTCTGGCTGGCGGCCGGATTGCTGATCCTGCTGCTGTGCGCGCTCGGCAGCCGTGATGCCGGGGGCGCATGGGTGCTGGGCTGGCCCGAAGCGGCCATCTGGTCTTTGCGCTGGCCACGGCTACTGGCCGCGTGTGCCGCAGGCATGGGGCTGGCGATTGCCGGGCTGATTTTGCAGCGCTTGCTGAATAATCCGCTCTCCAGCCCCGATTTGCTCGGAATTTCTTCGGGTGCCAGTCTGGGCATGCTGGCTGGTCTGCTGCTGGGCTCCAGCCTGTCACCGTGGCTGTTTTCTGCCGCAGGCGCGGCGCTGGTATTACTGGCGCTGTGCTGGCTGGCACCACGCCAAAGCCCAGCACGGCTGATTTTGCTGGGAATCGGCTTGTCGTCGCTGCTTGAAGCGGTGCTGCAATTTGTGCTCGCGCAGGGCAATAACGACAGTTTTCAACTGCTGAACTGGCTGGCTGGCTCAACCTACCACACCACGGCCGCACAGGCGGCAAGCCTGTTCGGGCTGGTATCCCTGCTGGGGCTGATCACGCTGGGCACGGCGCGCGTGCTGACGCTCCTGTCGCTGGGTGAAGCGCACGCCCGCGCCACCGGGCTGGATGTGCGCCACGCACGCTGGGTATTGCTACTGCTGGCGGGCTTGCTCAGTCTGGTGATCAGCAGCCAGTTTGGCCCGATGGCGTTTATCGGCCTGGTTCTGCCCCAGCTGGCCATCAAGCTGGGCGCACGCAGGCTGGGCAGCCAGCTTGGTCTGGCCACGCTCCTGGGCGCAGCGATGCTGGCGCTGGCCGATCTGGCCAGCCGCACGGCGTTTTTCCCCAACCAGCTACCGGTAGGTGCTTTGGGCTCGCTGGCCTGCGGCAGCTTGCTGCTGCTGGCCCTTTTGAGTTCGCCACGGAGCAGAACATGAAAATCATTGCCTTGGTACTGGGGCTGGTCTTGAGCAGTCTGCTGCAGGCCGCGCCCAGCCGCGTGATTGCGCTGAGCTGGGAAGCCACCGAATACCTGCTGACACTGGGTGTCACGCCGATTGCGGTCGCCGACCGTGCTGACTATCAGCAATGGGTCGTTGAACCGGCGCTACCCAGCAAAGTGCTGGACGCGGGCAGCCGGCTGGAGCCTAATCTGGAGCGCATTTACGCGCTGAAACCCGATCTGATCGTCATCAACCCGGCGCTGGCGGGCATGCAGGCCAATCTGGAAAAGATTGCCCCCACCTTGCTGCTCGACGCATTCCGAGCCGAGCACGATAACGCCAGCGCCGCCGAGCAATTGCAGCGCCGTCTGGCAGTCCGGCTTGATCGCCTCGCGCAGCATGCAGCCTTTGTGCGCCAGCAAGGTCTTGAGCTGGCTAGGCTGCGCCAGACGATTGGGCAGCGTTTTGGCGCCAAGCCGCCCGCGGTATGCCTGATCCGCTTTGCCTCACCGGCCAGCTTTTGGGTCTACGGCGAAAACTCGCTGCCCGAGGCGGCAATGCACGCGCTGGGGCTGCAAAATGCCTGCCCGCAGCAGCGCACCGCCTGGGGCACCCGGCTGCGAAAAATCCCCGATCTGGCCGCGCTGGATCAGGGCTTGCTGCTGCATATTGCACCATTTCCCCGGCAAGCCGAGCTGGAACGCAGCCGATTATGGCAGGCGTTGCCTGTGGTGCGGGAGCGGCGGGTTTATGCCATGCCGCCTGTGTGGACCAATGGCGGAATGTATTCGATTTCGCGACTGGCACGCCAGATCAGCGCGCAGCTGCAAAGCAGCCAGCGGGACTGAAGCAATCGTCGGAGCGCGCGAATAGTTAATGAAGTTAACGAAAGCAGTCCGCTGGAATGCCTTCGCGGCGGAAATAATCGCTCAGATTGCGCCCGCTCACCTGCGCAAAGGGCTGGTCGGTCAGCACCAGCGAGAGCATGCGATCAAGCCTGAACTGCCGGTAATCATTGCGCAAATCGCACCAGCCCACCATCGTCCAGCCGCTTCCCCAGTAAAACAGGCCCAGCGGCTGAACCCGGCGCTCGCTGTCTGCACCGTCAGCGCGGGTGTAGGCAAAATGCGCCAGCAGACGCCGCGCGATGGCTTCACGCAGCAAACCCAGCGCAGGCAAGCTTGCCATTTCGTCGCTGGCCGGAACAAAAATTGCCGTTTCAGGCAGGCGCTGGCCTGCATCCTGCAGCGCCACCTCGATCCGCGCCAAAGCCTGTCTGGCCGCCAGCACCAGCGATGGATCTGCACACTGGGCGACCAGTCGGCAACCCAGACGCAGCGCATCGAGCTCGGCGGCACCAAAGCTCAGCGGCGGCAGCTCATTACGCTGCCGCAGTCGATAACCGACGCCCGCCTCGCCTTCGATATCCAGCCCCGTGCACAGCAGATCGGCAATATCGCGGTAAATGGTTCGTTCGGACACGCTGAGCGTTTGCGCCAGCCAGCGCGCGGTGGTGAGCGAGCGGCTGCGCAAAAAAAGCGTGATCTGATATAAACGGTCGGCGCGGCGCATAAATACGGCTTTGAAGTAGAGGGAATGGTCTGCTGATGATGGGCTGATGGCCAAGCGCAATCCGCAGACCTAAGCATCAACAGACCGATACATCAATAGAACCTAAGGATTATGCCGCATCCATCATGGCTCGGAGTGCAAACCGATGCGGTTGCCTTCGCTGTCGATGAAAATGGCAATCGAGCCGATTTCAGGTGAAATCTCGGTTTTGGGCAGCTCAATCTGCGCGCCCATTGTTTGCAGGCGCTCAAGCAACACATCAAGCTGACCATTGGCGTTCAGATAAGGCAAAACGCCGCCTGCTGCTGGGCTTACTCCGTCGGTTTTTGTCAGCTCGCCACCCACCGCACCAGGCTGATGCGGCAGCAGCACCCGCTCGCCACCACACTGGGTGCGCTGCAGCGTGCTGGCCAGCAGTTGCTCGTAAAATGAGATGGCGCGCGCCAGATCAACTACAGGAATTTCAAACCAGTTCAGTGCATGCATGGTATTTCTCCTTGAGAAAATCACTGCCGATTGCAGTACCCACAGCATGCCAGCCCCCTACTGACACCGTCGTGTCAGTAGGGTGAAGCCAAGGTGCTATCATCTTAACGCTTAAACACCAAACTGCCTGAACCATTTGAGCATGCTCTCCCACGCGTCGCGCGCTGCCGCCTCATGATAGCTAGGCCGGTAGTCGGCGTTAAAGCCGTGCGTGGCCGATTCATAGACCGACATGCCAAAAGGCTGGCGCTGCTGCTTGAGTGCGGCTTTCATCTGCTCAACACTATCGAGCGAAATACCTTTATCCTGCCCGGCATACAAGCCGAGTACGGGTGCTTTGAGTTCCCGCGCGACATCAATCGGCTGTTTGGGCGTATTGGCGCTGGCCTGCCCGATCAATCGGCCATACCAGGCTACCCCGGCTTTCAATTTCGGATTGTGCGCGGCATACAGCCAGGTAATGCGTCCGCCCCAGCAAAAGCCGGTCACCGCCAGACGATTGGCATCCCCACCATGACTGGCCGCCCACTGTGCCACCTGATCAAGATCGCTCATCACTTGTGCATCCGGCACCTGGCTAACCAGATTTTTCACCAGCTCATTGGTATCGGTATAAGTCCGTGGATCGCCTTGCCGGTAATACAGCTCGGGCGCAATCGCCAGATAACCCTGCTTGGCCAGACGGCGGCATAAATCCTGAATATGTTCGTGAACGCCGAAAATCTCCTGAATCACAATCACGGTCGGCAAAGCAGCGGATGTGCCCGCTGGCTGCGCCCGATAGCCCGGCATATCGCCAATGCGGATTTCGCCCGCCAGCAAGCCTTCACTATCGGTTTGAATCGTACTTGCAGCCACCGGCTGCACCGCCAGCGCAAAACCGCTGGCCAGACTGATCTTGAGAAAATCACGACGGGTATCGATCTTCATGGCAATCCTTTAGCTTTACTCGGGTTGGGGGCTGATGCTGATACGTGCAAAGTGCGGCGGAGACGCAATTGACTCTATCGTCTTGATTTCATCAAGGCGGATCTGCCGCTGCACACCTGCACAATTGACTTCAAAATACTCAATATGTTCACGCACAAGCACATTGCAAGCCTGCGCCTCAAATACCGCGCCATTGTGCAGCACGATGCGCAAAGGCTCGCGATGCATGGCGGCAATTTCCAGATAATCATAAATATCGCAGGCAATCGGGACATAGTTTGAGTTCATACTGAGACCACTCACAATGTGGCTTTCCAGTTTGGCTCCAGACACGCCAAAAAGCAAAAACGCCCACAAGGGGCGTTTCAGGCTGCTGACAAAGTGGGTTCTGACATTTTTCAAGTCTCGGCAAAGCCGAGCCTAGGAAACAAGACTTTGAATTCGCAGCCTTTATGTTTTATTCCCACCCCTCCCGTCCCCTCCTTGAGGGGAGCCTCGCTTCGCGAGTGGGGCTTGTCATCAATCAGAAACGCCCACAAGGGGCGTTTTGATTTAAAAAGCGAGTCGATTAGTAGCGGTAGTGTGCAGGCTTGTAAGGACCTTCTTTCGGTACGCCGATGTAGGCGGCTTGCTCATCGGTCAACACCGTCAGCTTCGCGCCGATTTTCTTCAGGTGCAGACGCGCAACCATTTCGTCCAGATGCTTAGGCAACACGTACACGCCAACCGGGTATTGATCCAGCTTGGTGAACAACTCGATTTGCGCCAACACTTGATTCGCAAACGAGTTTGACATCACGAATGATGGATGACCTGTACCGCAGCCCAGATTCACCAAGCGACCTTCGGCCAGCAGGATAATGCGTTTGCCGTCCGGGAAGACGATATGATCGACTTGTGGCTTGATATTGTCCCACTCGTATTGACGCAGGCTGGCAACTTGGATTTCAGAATCGAAGTGACCGATATTGCACACGATCGCGTTGTTACGCATGCGAACGAGGTGTTCGTGCGCGATCACGCTAACGTTACCGGTCGTCGTTACGAAGATATCCACTTGGTCAGCCACGTCGTCGATCGTCACCACGCGGTAGCCTTCCATTGCTGCTTGCAACGCGCAAATCGGGTCGATCTCGGTCACCATCACGGTCGCGCCCAGGCCACGCAATGATTGCGCACAACCTTTACCCACGTCGCCGTAACCCAATACCAGCGCCACTTTACCCGCTACCATTACGTCGGTCGCGCGTTTGATCGAATCAACCAGAGACTCGCGGCAGCCGTACAGATTGTCGAATTTGGACTTGGTCACCGAGTCGTTGACGTTAATTGCCGGGAAAGCCAGTTTGCCTTGCTCGTGCATTTGATACAAACGATGTACACCAGTCGTAGTTTCTTCAGTCACGCCTTTGATCGCAGCCAAACGTGTTGAGTACCATGTTGGATCTTTGGCGATTTGCGCCTTGATCGCCGCGTACAACACGGTTTCTTCTTCGTTGGTCGGATTGGCAACGAGGCTCAGATCGGTTTCAGCGCGCGCACCCAGATGCAGCAGCAAGGTTGCATCGCCGCCATCATCCAGAATCATGTTCGCGTGTTCACCATTGGGCCATTCGAAGATCTGGTGCGTGAATTGCCAGTATTCTTCCAGCGATTCGCCTTTGAATGCGAATACTGGCGTGCCTTGGCCGTTGTGGCCATTCAGGGCAATCGCCGCTGCGGCGTGATCTTGCGTCGAGAAAATATTGCACGACGCCCAGCGCACTTCAGCACCGAGTGCTTGCAGTGCTTCGATCAACACGCCAGTCTGGATGGTCATGTGCAATGAACCGGCAATGCGCGCGCCTTTGAGTGGCTGCTGCGCTTTGTATTCGTCGCGCACGGTCATCAGACCCGGCATTTCGGTTTCGGCAATGTTCAGCTCTTTGCGGCCCCAGGCGGCAAGGCTGATATCGGCTACGTGAAAGTCTTTGAAACTGTTTTGAACGTTTTGAGAAGCGGCCACGATTAATACTCCATGTGGCCGGGTCGATGCTCACCTTGAGTCGGCAGCATGTTGATTAGCTGTAGCGACGGTCATCGAACCCGGCAGGGTTTAACGATAGGTGAGCGCAGTTGGGTTTGGATAGTACCGAGCCTGAACGCCTAGCCTTGATCAGGCCGGCGGCTGCAGCGCCCCTCGGTGTGGGCGAATTCTAGCGTAAAAATCGGCGTCTGGCAGCCCGGTCGTGGTGAATTGCCTGTCATCAGACCGGCGGCAAGGCCGAGCCAGCACTGGCGGCCACGGCGATCTCTTCGGTCGCTTCGGCTTCCGGTGGCACAGGGCGCATCACAATCAGCAAACCACGCTCATTCGCCTCGACCATCAGGGTATCTGCCGCTGAGTCTTGTTGGATAAAGCCTGTAGCCATATACATCGGCAACGCTTGTACAGACGCCAGCGACCAGCACACCTCGCGCCCGACCCAGCGCGTTGATTGCTGCAATAAGAGCTGCAAAACCTCATCATCGCGCGCAATCACACTATCGAGCCGGATGAAGCCACGCGCCATCACCACGCGCAGCGCGCCACACAACTCGGCATTCTGTTCCGCGAGCAACACCATATCAGCCAGCGTCGGTGCAGCTTGGCCTGCGTCGGCAAACCAACTGGCCAGTTTGCGGTATTCGGGGGGCGAAGCCAGTCTTGTTGAAATCAGCATAGGAACCTCTTACTTTTCACAAATTACTCGCCAAGTCGATCCTGTTTTTGGTTCTGAATAGTCTTTGCATTTTTTACCATTCACGATGATATTGCTGTACTTAATCTCTGCACCATCAATTGCTTCGAAGAATGAAATTTGGCTATCGCCATTAAAGTCGATGTCACGACCTAATGGTGAGACTTCAATTGCGCGGGTATAAATTCGTTGCGCAATCACACCCGCAAAGACCAAAAAGATCAGCACCAAACCGAGTAAAAATTTGATTGTCGTTTTCACTAAAACCACCAATTCAAGCAACTGAACTACACGGGGCATCAGCAATGACACACACGTGTTGCTTGCAATAAAAAAGGTGGACCTAAGTCCACCTTTTTATCACTTCAAACCGGCCGCTGCTTTGAGCTGTTCGACCTTATCAGTGCGTTCCCATGTGAAATCGGGCTCTTCGCGACCGAAGTGGCCGTATGCTGCGGTGCGGCTGTAGACCGGACGCTGCAAATCGAGCATCTGGATAATGCCTTTCGGGCGCAGATCAAAGTTCGCTTTGATCAATTCAACGATTTTGTCGTTGGAAATCACGCCGGTATCCCAGGTATCGACCATGATCGACACCGGTTGCGCTACGCCAATGGCGTAAGACACTTGTACCAGACACTGTTTGGCGATGCCCGCTGCAACGATGTTTTTCGCGACATAACGCATTGCATACGCTGCCGAGCGATCCACTTTCGACGGGTCTTTACCCGAGAACGCGCCGCCGCCGTGTGGCGCGGCACCACCGTAGGTATCAACGATGATTTTACGGCCAGTCAGACCGCAATCGCCCATTGGACCGCCGATCACGAAACGACCCGTTGGATTCACCAGGAATTTGGTATTCGGCGTAATCCATTCGGCTGGCAGCACGGGCTTGATCACATGCTCGATCACCGCTTCCGACAATTGCGCGTGTGACACATCCGGGTGGTGCTGAGTCGACAGGACAATCGTGTCAACTTCTTTGACCTTACCGGTTTCGCCGTCGTAACGCAGCGTCACTTGCGATTTTGCATCGGGGCGCAGCCATGGCAGGCGGCCGTCTTTGCGCAATTCGGCTTGGCGTTGTACCAAGCGGTGCGCGTAGTAAATTGACGCTGGCATCAATTGTGGCGTTTCATCGCACGCATAGCCAAACATCAAACCCTGATCGCCAGCGCCCATGTCCAGATCAAGGCCCTGACCTTCGTTTACGCCTTGCGCGATATCCGGAGATTGTTTGTCATAAGCCACCAGCACCGCGCAGGTTTTGTAATCAAAACCGATGTCGGAATGGTCGTAACCAATGCGCTTGATGGTATCGCGAGCAATTTGGATGTAGTCGATATTGGCGTTGGTGGTGATTTCACCCGCCAGCACCACCAAACCGGTGTTGACCAGCGTTTCAGCCGCCACGCGAGCGGTTTTATCCTGCGTTAAAATCGCGTCCAGAATCGCATCGGAAATCTGGTCTGCAACTTTGTCCGGATGGCCTTCGGATACCGACTCGGATGTAAATAAAAAATCTTTCATTGCTGTTATTACCCTCGGTTACATGACCCCTGTGGGCCAATCGCAGCTACAATCGGAATTTGAAAAACATTCACAACACCAAGATGCTGCTGACGCTATCAAAATTATTGGCCCGATTGCCACTGCCCTTGCTGCAAGCGCTAGGCTGGATCGTCGGCTGGCTGGTCTGGTGGGGCTCCCCCCGTCACCGCCGCGTGCTACGAACCAATCTAAAACAAAGTGCGATCGCAAAAAATAAGGCCGATTATAACCGATTAATCAAGTCAAGTATTCCTGCGCACGGCATTGCCGCATTAGAATTTTTGCCACACTGGATGAGGCCGATTAATGAGCTGCTGCCACTGGTTAAAGAAAAACGCGGCTGGGAATATGTCGAAGCGGCGCTAGCGACAGGGCGGCCGATCATCTTTATGTCACCCCATCTGGGTGCACTGGAATTAACCGGGGTATATGTGTTTGGCTCAACTGGGAAGGGCTTTTCAGGGCTATACCGCCCTCCAAAACAGAATTATCTCGAACCATTGATGATCTACTCCCGCTCGCGCGGCGGTGCAGAGCCCGCCCCGGCCAACGCCGCTGGCGTCAGAATTTTATTGAAGACCTTAAAACAGGGCGGCATTGCTTACCTGCTCCCGGATCAGGTACCGGGTAATGGGGATGGCACATGGGCACCCTTTTTTGGCAAGCCAGCCTACACCATGGGTCTGCTCGCCAAAATGGCTCGAGCCAGCAATGCCATCGTGCTGCCCTGTTACACCGAACGGCTCGGTATTGGCCGTGGCTATCGCTTTCATGTCCAGCCTTTTGCCGGCGAATTAACTGGGGATGCCGAACACGATGCAGCCCTGCTCAATGAGAACATCGAAGATTTGATCCGCCAGATACCCGAACAGTATTTCTGGAGCTATAGCCGCTACAAGCACCCTGCTGGCGCGCCGCTACCACCGGAGCAGCAGCCATGAGCACCCGCTTGCTGGCAGGTTTGCTCTGGATCATCCACTGGATACCGTTTCGCGTCATGGGCTGGCTGGCGCAACCCATCGGTTATGCATTGTATTTACTGCTCAAGCGCCGCCGAAAAATCGGCGCGGTCAATCTGGCCTTATGCTTTCCCGATTGGCCGTCCAGCCAGCGTAGCCGCGTGTTACGTCAGCATTTCTGTCAGGCCGCCCAGCTGTTTCTGGCCTATAGCATTTTGTACTGGGGCAGCGAGCAGCGGATTCGTCGCCTAGTGAAGGTGGAGGGAGAGCATCACCTGCAAGCCCATCAGGGGCGACCAGTGATTTTACTCTCGCCCCATTTTCTGGCACTTGATTTTGGCGGCGTGCGCTATGCCATGGAACATGACGGTTCGGCTTATCTGGCGTCACAACGCGGGGCATTTAATGAAATCAGCCTACGTATCCGCCGCCGTTTTCGCCAGCCCTTGCTGGTGCCACGCGCCGAAGGCATTCGCCCCATCATTCGTGCGTTAAAACAAGGCATTGCGTTTTATTATTTGCCAGATCAGGATTTGGGCCCCAAAGAATCGATCTTTGTACCTTTCTTCGGCGTCCAAACTGCGACTATTCCTGCGCTATCGCGCATCGCGCAAATGAGCAAGGCGGCGGTCATCCCAATGATTGCTACATTGCAGGCAAACCACATTCTGCTACGTTTTGAAGCCGCTTGGGAAAACTTCCCTAGCAGCGATATGGCAGCTGACACACTCAGAATGAACCAGTTTATCGAAGAGCGCGTGCTGGCCCATCCAAGCCAGTATTTCTGGCTTCACCGCCGGTTTAAAACGCGGCCCGAGGGTGAAGCCAGCCCTTATTAATCATCGTGATGACGACCGTGGTGGCGTGGATGAGCGTCATCACGGCGGCCTCGATAATCCTTATGCCAATCGTCGCGATCACGCCAGTGGCCGCGATGGCGATAGGTGTCTCGGTACCAGCCATCCTGAACAAAATAAACTGGCCGTGCGCACGCGCGATAGCGGCCGCAATGGCGTGACCAGTGCCGTGCATGGCCCGGGGGCACCCGCAGATAGACCGGCTCGTACACATAGCGCGTACGGTGGATGATTTGCGGCTGCTCGTAAATCACCCGGGGTCTGAAACGCTCGCCAATTTCAATCTGCCCGTAAAAATCAGGATCGCCCACACGGATTGACACCCCTACATCAGCCGCCTGCGCGCTCCAGCTGATGGCTGACAGCGCCAGCGCTGCCAGACTGGCCTGAATAGATAAAGTCCACATTGCCGTTCTCCTGAGTTAGATGGCCCCATTATCAAGGAGCCAAGCTGAATCAGAGATGAACCGCAAAATGTGCGGATGGCCAAGGAGAAAATTGTGGTGGCCGGGATGGCAGTAGCTTATTCGGGCAGGATACCGGCGTCGATAATCTGGCCGTTTTCATCGGTAATGCCGCGCAAGGTCACGCCATAGGCCTGAAAACCCAGTCGCAGATCGTGCGGACGGTAGTCGAGGCAATCGTGCTGGTGGCCATGAAAAGATTGCTTCACACCCAGCTTGTGCGCCAGCTGGTCGAGCGCGTGAAAACCATAGGGATGGCAACTCGGCGCTTCATGCGTCACCAGAATATCGGCCTGCTCCAGACCCAGTGCCTGATAATCGGTGTAGAAAATCGTGCTGCGATGCTTGCGCGGCAAGCCGCCGCGCCAGTAATTGCTTTGCCCGCAATGCGCCAGATAATGCGCCTGACTCGGGTAATTCGGATGCGCGGGCGGCATCCAGATCTGGCCACGGAAAATCCCCCCCAAGCCAGCAACGCGTTTGCCAGCAATTTCCACCACGCGGCCATGCAGATTACGATCGGCTAATTTGGATTCAAACAGGTGGGTATAGTCGTAGAAGGTATCTGTATCGTGGTTTCCGTGGATATACCACACCTCGGTTAGATCCAGAATCTCGGCCAGGACTTCATCCAGTGGCTTGGGCGCCTGAATATCGCCGAGCAAGACAATGGCGTCCGGCCGGTGCTGCTGCACCGCGCGGATCACATGCTCAAACCGGCCATGCGTGTCGCCACAGAAAAAAATCATTGCTCGCCCAAAAAATCGAAATAGGAATCAAGTTACATTGTATTGCAAAACGCCCCTACCAAGAGTGCGTTTTCGCGCCCCAAGCGCTGCTCAAGGCAGCCAGAACGTCTTTTTATACCCAACGAAGCGGATTTTTGTGCCAGCAGTCGGCGCATTGCGCCGCTCAATTTGACGCCAGCTGCCAATCCGCGTAGTCTTCCACGCCCTCCTTAGCCCCTCAAACCGCAGGTTTTCATGACTCAATTATCCGCTTGCGGTATCGACTTTGGCACTTCCAACTCCACCGCAGGTATTGTCAGGCCTACCGGGGCGCAACTGCTGGCGCTGGAAGACGGCAAGCTCACCCTGCCCTCCGCCGTGTTTTTCAATGTTGAAGAAGACACCATGGCCTATGGCCGCGCCGCGCTGGCCGAATATCTGGAAGGCTATGAAGGCCGCCTGATGCGCTCGATGAAAAGCCTGCTCGGCAGCAGTCTGATGGATGCAGGCACTGAAATCGGCGGGCGGCATTTATCGTTTAAAAACCTGATCGGTCATCTAATCGGTGAGGTAAAAACCCGCGCCGAACAATCGGCAGGCACGTCATTCGATGCCGTCGTGCTCGGCCGCCCGGTGCATTTTGTCGACGACGACAAGGCCGCCGACGATCAGGCTGAAGCCACGCTGGCCGAAATCGCGCGCGGTTTGGGTTTTAAAGAAGTCAGCTTCCAGTTCGAACCCATCGCCGCCGCGCATGATTACGAGCAGCGCATCGAAAAAGAAGAATTGGTGCTGATTGTCGATATTGGCGGCGGTACGTCCGATTTCTCCTTGGTGCGCCTCTCGCCCGAACTCCGGGGTATGGCCGACCGTAGCTCGGATTTATTGGCGAGTGGCGGGGTACATATCGGGGGTACTGATTTTGACAAGCGCCTGTCACTCGCTGGCGTGATGCCCGAGCTGGGCATGGGTAGCTTGCTGACGAACAACGCCGAATTTCCCAATAGCGTGTTTTTCCAGCTCGCCACTTGGCACACGATCAACTTTGCCTACACGCGCAAAATGTGGCGCACCTTCCAAGATATTTCGCCCGAAGTGGTCGATAAAGTGCGCTTTGAGCGGCTGCTGAACGTGATTCGCCAGCAAGCAGGTCACCATCTGGCGATGCGGGTTGAGGAAGCTAAAATCGGCTTATCGAATCAGCTTAGCGTCGCGCTCGATCTGGTCGAAGCCGAAAAAGGCCTGCTGTCCAATATCAGCCGCGACACATTTGAAAACGCGATTGCACAAGAAACCCGCCGCGTGTGCGCCTCGGCGCTCGATACCTTAAAGCAGGCCGGCGTCGCGCCTGAAGCCGTGCAAACGTTGTTTTTCACCGGCGGCTCGTCAGCCGTACCGGCGCTGCGCAGCGCGCTATCGGCCGCCTTCCCCGCCGCCCGCGCGGTCGAGGGCGATCATTTTGGCAGTGTGGGCTGTGGCTTGGCGGTCGTGGCACAGCAGCGATATGGTTAGATGTATTGCCCTGTGGGTCAATCTGGAATTGACCTGCAGGGCAATACCTGGCTAATTATTTAATTGAAGCCAGCAAGCGTTTCGCCTGCTTAAGCCAATACAATTCTTCTTCATGCTGGATTTTGAATAGCTTGGCTTTATTAATCAGGCCATTTAATACTTCGCTGGCTTTGGCATTGTGCCCCTGACGGAGTAAATACTCGCCATACCGGAACGCGGCTTCCAGACCCGAATAAATCGCCGTTACGGCCTCAAGCTGCTGCAAAGCCGCTGCGACATCGTCGCCATACGTGGCATTGCGCGCTTGCAACAACTGCACTTCTTCGCGTTGAAATTGCGGATGTTCCAGCTGCAACTGGCTCAATAAACGCTGCGTTGCTGCCACATCGGTGTTGGCAAAATGCGAGCGTGCCAGACCAAAAATCAGATGGGGGTCATTTTTATACGGGCCATTGAGCGTACTGGCATACAGCGCCACCGCATCTTGCGGCATGCCGCGTTCAAGACATTCCTCGGCCAGTTTGCGTTTATTATCAACGCTGCCGCAGATTTCCAGTTCTTGCGCCCGGCGGCGCAAATCAAGGTCGGGATTGATTGATTTAACAATATTCTTGCCGATCTTACCCACTTGGCGTTCAGTACGGCTGCCCGGCAGGATTTCGACCACAAAATACGCCAGCCCGCCAATAAAGGGCGCAGCGAACAGCACCCAAATCCACCAGTTAGGGCGGCCAGTGCGCACGACGTGGATAATTAGAAAAATCTGTACCACCCAGCCCAATAGCAGAATTGGCATATATCCCCTCCTTGAATGACATGATTAGACCATTACATCCAGCGTAAACGAAGGATTTAGCGCGGGGTGTTGGAAGGCTGCATCTGAGTGCGCAAAAAAAACCGCCAGTGCGAACTGGCGGTTTTGATGTATATCACGCAAAACCAATTTGTATATGGCCTAGCGAGCAATACCTCATCATGCATACCGCGTTGATTTCATCCCATCGACCAGCCGGTCGCTATGCTGGGCGAAGTAGAACCACTCATTACCCGGATTGGCAGCCGGATTCGGGAACAGGATGTAGCCATCAGCTGGCGCGGTCACGGCGCTGCCGTCGGCGCGGTGGCCGATCACATCGCCAGCGTGTAATTTATCGAAGCTCGCCCAAGTTTTCACAAAGGCATCACCGGCATCGTGGCGATCAATCACTTGCGTGAGTTTGAGTAACTCAAACTCGGTTTGTACCGCAGGCGCGGGCAAATCGGCCAAATGCAGTTGGGCGATGGTGTTGCGAATGGCTTGGTAGGCCACTTCAGGCGCATCGGCATCCAGATGCTGGCCACATTCCAAAGTCAGCGAAATACCGCCATGGGCGCGCGTGTATTCAGTGGTGCCGACGCCGTAGCTTGGGTCGGTACTGAGCATTTGCGCGCGCTCGCTGGCATTGCTATGGGCGAGGCGATTTTTCACGCCTTCGGCGTAAGTTTCCAGCCAGCCTTCAACGATACGTTTTGGCCCAAGACGCACGGCGAGCGCTTCTTCTTCGGCGGCGCGGGAAAATGGCGACAATTCACCATCATTGTTTTCTGGCCCGAGCATGATAAACGGCTCGCCCGGCGGGTTGGTCGTTGAATGCAGATCAAGCAGCACATCCTGCTGCTCCAGAATCGGGCACAGCATATTGGCGATGCGATCTTCAAAATCATGCGGCAAGGCATTCGGGCGCAGATTGCGGTTCAGGTTGCGATCACCATTGCGCTCGTTTTTGGCATGCGCCAGCGGATTGGTGATGGGGATAAAGGTAATCTGACCACGCTGCAGCACCAATTCACCCGCGTCCAGCTCGCGCATGATGCGCTCAATCGCGATCGGGCCACAAATCTCATTGCCATGCACCGCGCCGAGCACCACCAGCTTGGGGCCAGCGGTCAGGCCGTGATATATATAAGATTTGAGCATGTGCTGATGATGCATGGCGCAGATTCCAAAAAGAAAATCAAAGAGTCGCAATTATCGCGGTATTACGGCGAAATGGCGAGAAGAGGGGCGGAAAATTCTTGCCTCATTGAGAGTTGGTCATCATTCATCACCAACAGTTGACGATACATATTCAATTGCATACTCATCGCGTTCAAACTCATCCGAAGGCTCCCACATATTGCTGGCAATTTCGAAAATATGATCCGGGACAACCATAGAAAACGTGGCTCCTCGATTTAAATTGCGATCGTGAACTCGGGCTCTGCGTACCTCTCTAGGAGCATCGAGTTCGTACATCACTAGAGCGTAACCTTCAGAGATTACCTGACGACAGAAGTCCATTCGCTGCTGCCTCTGGATAAGCCCAAGCTCGAGAATCACATCTGCGCCAGAATTGAGAATGGTTTTGCTATGAGTCCAGATGAGCTCCAAAAGGCGTTCTTTCCGAGCAATATACCAAGGAATGAAATCACCCTCCGGACGGTCTGAACTAAACAGTCTTGCGAACCATTCATCAAGGGCAATATGTACGCCGTTAGTGTCGGTCACTAATGAACCTGAAAAGGTAGACTTGCCTGCACCTACGGGCCCTTCAATAAGTCGAACAATAGGCATCTCAGAAATCTCGATAGTGGCTAAGTTAAATATTCATTTGTAAAAAAACGCCGTCAAAGACGGCGTTTGGGGCTGATAGCTCAGCGCGGTGAAGTCCCGCGCAGGCTTTTCAATAAGCGTAATCGCTTACTTTTTCGACATGGCGTGGCCGCCGAAGGCATTACGCATCAACGACAACATTTTCATTGCGTAGTCGTCATTGCCGCGTGAAGCAAAGCGCGCATACAAGCTCGTTGCCATCACTGGGGCAGGTACGCCCAGCTCAACCGATTCCAGCACCGACCAACGACCTTCACCAGAATCAGGCACGTAGGCGTTCAAATCGGCCAATTCAACGTCATGCGAGAATGATTCTGCCACCAAGTCGAGCAACCATGAGCGCACGACCGAGCTATGGCGCCAGGTTTCGGCGATTTCAGCCACGTCCAGATCGAATTCTTTCTTCGCCTTGAGCATTGCAAAGCCTTCGGCAAACGCTTGCATCATGCCGTATTCAATGCCGTTATGCAGCATTTTGGTGTAGTGGCCAGAGCCAGCAGGGCCGGTGTGCGTCCAGCCGCGAGTCGCATCGGGAGCCAAGATTTTCATAAATGGCGTGGCGATTTCAGCGGCATCTTTATCACCACCAAACATCAAACAATAACCATTCTGCAAGCCCCAAACGCCGCCAGAAACACCAGCATCAACAAATTTGATATTCAGCTCAGCCAATTCAGCCGCATGGCGCTGGCTGTCTTTATACATGGCGTTCGCGCCGTCGATGATCAAGTCGCCAGGCGCGAGCAGGGTTTTCATTTCGGCAAACGCGGCTTCAGAAATATCACCCGATGGCAGCATCAGCCACACCACGCGCGGCGTTGGCAGCGCAGCGATCAATTCAGGCACAGAAGCAAAGGCACGGAAGTTGGCTTCTTCTTTTGCCAAGCCTTCACGCGTCTCAGCGCTGACATCAAAGCCAAACACATTGGCTCCGCCACGCGCGAGACGGCGCGCCATATTGCCGCCCATTTTGCCCAAACCGATCATTGCGATATTCATTGTGTAATCCCTTCTAGGTGTCCAACTGCGGACGGATAGCCCGTAGTGTGCCTGTAGCCAGTAATCATTCGTACCCGTATTTTCTAGCAAGACAGGCCGCACGCCAAGCCAGTTTTGCACTAATTGCCTAATTAATTTACTGAATTCAGCGTTTTTGCCGCAAATAGGCACGAAATCCCTGCAGCTGATCGGCCATGCATCACTTTGGAACTACTCCCTTTCAGCCAAAAGCAGTGACACAAAATTTGACCTGCATTAAAGCCATGCTGGCGCGCAGGCTCTAAGCTGCACTTTCTGCATACAGCTAGAAAATCGGGATATTGCGATGTCCGCTGCCACACTGCCTGAACTGATTTGCCCTGCCGGCAGCCTGCCCGCACTGAAAGCCGCCGTCGATCACGGTGCCGATGCGGTGTATCTGGGGTTTAAAAATGCCACCAATGCGCGCAATTTTGCCGGGCTCAATTTCACCGATACGCAAATCCGCAGCGGCATTGAATACGCCCAGTCGCGTGGCCGAGAGGTACTGGTGGCGATCAATACCTACGCACAGGCAGGCCGCGTCAAAGAATGGCATGCCGCGATTGATGCCGCCGCCGACGCCGGTGCTAATGCGGTCATCCTGGCCGACTTGGGCTTGCTTGACTATGCAATGCGCGTGCATCCGCAGCTCAATCGCCATTTGTCGGTGCAGGGCTCGGCAACCAATTTTGAAGCGGTGAATCTGGCGCAGGATTATTTTGGCATTCGCCGCGCCGTGCTACCACGCGTGCTGATGCTACCGCAGGTGGAATACGTGATTAAAAACACGACGGTTGAGATTGAAGTTTTCGGCTTTGGTAGCTTATGCGTCATGGCCGAAGGGCGCTGTATTTTATCGAGCTATGCAACGGGCGAGTCACCAAATACCCATGGGGTGTGTTCGCCTGCAAGCCATGTGCAATGGCTTCCGCAGGGCAATACTATGGATACACGGCTCAATGGCATATTGATCGATCATTTCGAGGCTGGTGAGCCGACCGGTTATCCAACACTGTGCAAAGGGCGTTTTGAAGTGAACGACGCCACTTATTATGCACTGGAAGAACCGACCAGCCTGAACGCCTTATCGGTGTTGCCAGAGCTATTACGGATTGGCGTGCGTGCGATCAAAGTGGAAGGCCGCCAGCGCAGTCCGGCCTATACCGCTGAAGTCACCAAAACATTGCGCGCCGCGCTTGATGCCGCCGCTGACCCGCGCTACACGGTCAAGCCCGCGTGGCAACAGGCACTGGACAAGGTGTCAGAAGGCCACCAGCAAACACTGGGTGCCTATAGCCGGCCATGGCGCTAAGCGGTAGCCCTTTGACCTTTGCGTGAGCGAGCCTGACGCACGGGCTTGGTAGGAATGGATGGAATAAAGATATGTTTGGCAAACAGTGAGGCCGAAGCGATTGCGCCCAGCACGATCACCAGATAAGTCACCATAAAACCGGAGTAACCCAAGATGGCAGTCAAAGGACGGGCAATCCCCAGGAAAGCGGCAAACACCCACGATGCACCTGATAATGCACCCAGCATTAGCATCAGATAAATACGGCGGTGCGCTAGCTGATTCAGATCGGTTTTCTGCACAAAATGTGGCAGGACAAAGCGATGTAATAAATAACCATTGATGCTCAAAATAATCACCACGGTTAATTTGGCGATGAGTTTAGGCTTGCTAACTAATTCGGCCCAGGAAGGAAAATGTCCAAAATCAATCGCAATAATGCTCAAACCCGTCAGCCAGAGAAAACCCAGCGCAATACAGGCAACGCGGCTTAAATCATGCAATGCGGCACGTTCCTGATCATTAAGTACACCGCGTTTAAGCAGGAATTTGGCATCGGACAATAAAATGGCACCCAAGGCAACGCAGCAAGCTAGTAAATGCGGGAATAACACCAGGACGCGCAATGAACTTTCACTCATTTATTTTCTCATTACTGTTTTTTTAAGCACATGCTTTGCAAAATTAAAACATTTCAGCAGTGCAAGCCGCAGCGGATTTTGTGTGACGTAGTTCACTCAACATAAATTACATGCAGGTTTTCGAGTATTGCACAGGAAACTGAAATATATCCAATTGATTTATATCGTTAATTTTCCACCGAAATAACGGCGAATCTTCGCCATGTAGAAATCGCATCCAATATTACTGTTGTAGAAAGTCCATAAACCCACACAATTGGTACCAATATGCAATTGACCCTAGGTCCTTTACTCTATTACTGGCCCAAACAACAGGTGCTCGATTTTTACGCCCAAGCAGCCGATTGGCCAGTGCTCAGCATTTATTTAGGTGAAGTCGTCTGCGCACGGCGGCATGAATTGCGCACTGCCGACTGGCTGGCGCTGGGCACCGAGCTGGCGCAAAGCGGCAAGCAAGTTATCTACAGCTCGCAAGCCGTACTGGAATCAGGCTCTGATCTCTCCAGCCTGCGCAAACTCGCCCAAGCTGGCGGCTTATTGGAAGCGAATGATTTGGGCGCGATCCGCATCGCCCGTGAGGCAGGTATCGCCTACATCGCCGGGCCGCACTTGAATATCTACAACGGCCCGGCGCTCGATTGGCACGCCAATGCAGGCGCAACGCGCTGGGTAGCCCCATTGGAAGCCAGTGCAAACACTGTAGCTGCAATTCTGGCCGAAAAAACAGTGGCGATTGAAACCGAGATTTTTGCGCATGGCCGCTTACCACTGGCGTTTTCAGCCCGCTGCTTCACTGCCCGTCACTTTGATCTAAGCAAGGATGCGTGTGAGTTTAAATGCATCGAACACGCCGATGGCATGTTGCTAAAAACCCGCGAGGGGCAGGATTTCCTACGCATCAATGGCATTCAAACCCAATCGGCAGCCTGTCATGCGCTGATTAACGATGTGCCACAACTACGCAATATCGACTATCTGCGCATTAGCCCACAAGCAGGGTATACAGCTGAAATCATTGCTGCTTATTATTCACAGATCAATACCCATGCAAATACTGCAAACTGGACGCAGATCAATCCGGAAGGCCTAGTCAATGGTTACTGGCATGGCCAGGCAGGTATCCGATCCATGCAGGGAGCCTCGCAATGAAAATCCCCCAAGCCATAATTCGTGTTTTGCAAAGACTACCGGAAGCCCCGCCAGCCTTAGGGGTAGTGACGACGCTGAACTTGGTACACCATCAATTGTGGCCAGAAGAAGACTTCGGCTGGCTGGAAGGTCGTACGGTACGCCTGCAAGCCAGCGACATCGGCTGCGGGCTCTCGTATAGTTTTCAGTGCGGGCGCTTTGTCACCAGCACGCAAACGCCAGATGTGATCTTTGGCGCGAGTCTGGCAGATTACTGGATTATCGCCCGACGACAGGAAGACCCCGACACGCTGTTTTTCCAACGCCGCCTGACCATTGCTGGCGATACCGAGCTGGGTTTACAGCTGAAAAACCTGATGGATGCCACCGATTTCTCACCGCTATTCGAAAGAATCCCGCAGCCAATCCGCCTGCGATTCGGCATTTAATATTCGCATGAAACAAAAAGCCCAACTCAGCGAGTTGGGCTTTTTTCCATACATCTTTATACCGTAGATAGCAAAAGACCCAGCTCTTCGAGCTGGGTCAGTATGGGGAGTTTGGCAATGACCTACTTTCACACGGGCAATCCGCACTATCATCGGCGCTGAGGCGTTTCACTGTCCTGTTCGGGATGGGAAGGAGTGGGACCACCTCGCTATGGTCACCAAACAAAACTGGTAAGTCTTTTGTGTCCGCTGGACTGGCTCACAAAACACCAAATTCTGGGTATTTCACAAATAAACAAGTACCCAGCTCACCGAGCTGGGTACTTGAATAGGGAAGTCTGGCAATGACCTACTTTCACACGGGCAATCCGCACTATCATCGGCGCTGAGGCGTTTCACTGTCCTGTTCGGGATGGGAAGGAGTGGGACCACCTCGCTATGGTCACCAGACAAAACTGGGTGAGTCGCTGTTTTTTCAAACAACTACTCGAAATCAATAGAAGAAGTAATCTTTCATCAGTCGCATTCGCATGCTTCCGGTTCATCTCTTTATTCAACAATTCGCAATCGGGTCGATTGCACCTTCATCGCATAACGCGTCTCAGGTTATAGGATCAAGCCTCACGGGCAATTAGTATCGGTTAGCTTAACGCATTACTGCGCTTCCACACCCGACCTATCAACGTCCTGGTCTCGAACGATCCTTTAGAGGTCTTAAAGACCTAGGGAAGTCTCATCTTGAGGCTAGTTTCGCGCTTAGATGCTTTCAGCGCTTATCTATTCCCGACTTAGCTACCCGGCAATGCCACTGGCGTGACAACCGGTACACCAGAGGTCAGTCCACTCCGGTCCTCTCGTACTAGGAGCAGCCCCCCTCAAACTTCCAACGCCCACTGCAGATAGGGACCAAACTGTCTCACGACGTTTTGAACCCAGCTCACGTACCACTTTAAATGGCGAACAGCCATACCCTTGGGACCGGCTACAGCCCCAGGATGTGATGAGCCGACATCGAGGTGCCAAACTCCGCCGTCGATGTGAACTCTTGGGCGGAATCAGCCTGTTATCCCCGGAGTACCTTTTATCCGTTGAGCGATGGCCCTTCCATTCAGAACCACCGGATCACTATGTCCTGCTTTCGCACCTGCTCGACTTGTCGGTCTCGCAGTTAAGCCGCCTTTTGCCATTACACTATCAGTACGATGTCCGACCGTACCTAGGCGACCTTCGAGCTCCTCCGTTACAATTTGGGAGGAGACCGCCCCAGTCAAACTGCCTACCATGCACGGTCCCCGATCCGGATAACGGACCAAGGTTAGAACCTCAAAGGGGTCAGGGTGGTATTTCAAGGACGGCTCCACTGAAACTAGCGTTCCAGCTTCAAAGCCTCCCACCTATCCTACACAAACCACTTCAAAGTCCAATGCAAAGCTACAGTAAAGGTTCACGGGGTCTTTCCGTCTAGCAGCGGGGAGATTGCATCTTCACAAACACTTCAACTTCGCTGAGTCTCGGGAGGAGACAGTAGGGCCATCGTTACGCCATTCGTGCGGGTCGGAACTTACCCGACAAGGAATTTCGCTACCTTAGGACCGTTATAGTTACGGCCGCCGTTTACTGGGACTTCAATCAAGAGCTTGCACCCCATCATTTAATCTTCCAGCACCGGGCAGGCGTCACACCGTATACATCCACTTTCGTGTTAGCACAGTGCTGTGTTTTTGATAAACAGTCGCAGCCCTCATTTCTCTGCGGCCTCATTTAGCTCCGGTTGTACACCTTCACTGACTAGAGGCACACCTTCTCCCGAAGTTACGGTGTCAATTTGCCGAGTTCCTTCTCCCGAGTTCTCTCAAGCACCTTAGAATTCTCATCCTACCCACCTGTGTCGGTTTGCGGTACGGTTCGATATTAGCTGAAGCTTAGTGGCTTTTCTTGGAAGCAGGGTATCGCTCACTTCGTCTACAAGTAGACTCGTCATCATGCCTCAGCGTTAAAGCAGCCCGGATTTGCCTAAGCCACACGCCTACACACTTAAACCAACTCTTCCAACCGTTGGCTGAGGTAACCTTCTCCGTCCCCACATCGCACTAATACCAAGTACAGGAATATTAACCTGTTTCCCATCGACTACGCATTTCTGCCTCGCCTTAGGGGCCGACTCACCCTGCGCCGATGAACGTTGCGCAGGAAACCTGGGGTTTTCGGTGAGGGGGCTTTTCACCCCCTTTATCGCTACTCATGTCAGCATTCGCACTTCTGATACCTCCAGCATCCTTCTCAAGACACCTTCACAGGCTTACAGAACGCTCCTCTACCATATGTACATGGTACATATCCGCGTCTTCGGTTATCAATTTGAGCCCCGTTACATCTTCCGCGCAGGACGACTCGACCAGTGAGCTATTACGCTTTCTTTAAATGATGGCTGCTTCTAAGCCAACATCCTGGCTGTCTATGCCTTCCCACCTCGTTTTCCACTTAATTGATCATTTGGGACCTTAGACGGCGGTCTGGGTTGTTTCCCTCTTGTCCCAGGACGTTAGCACCCCAGGACTGTCTCCCATGCTCGCACTTGACGGTATTCAGAGTTTGCCATGGTTTGGTAAGTCGCGATGACCCCCTAGCCATAACAGTGCTTTACCCCCGTCAGTGATACATGAGGCACTACCTAAATAGTTTTCGAGGAGAACCAGCTATTTCCAAGTTTGTTTAGCCTTTCACCCCTAGCCACAGCTCATCCCCTGACTTTGCAACGTCAGTGGGTTCGGACCTCCAGTGCGTGTTACCGCACCTTCATCCTGGCCATGGCTAGATCACTTGGTTTCGGGTCTACGCCCAGCAACTGTGCGCCCTATTCGGACTCGGTTTCCCTACGCCTCCCCTATTTGGTTAAGCTTGCTACTGAACGTAAGTCGCTGACCCATTATACAAAAGGTACGCAGTCACGGAACAAGTCCGCTCCCACTGTTTGTATGCATCCGGTTTCAGGTTCTATTTCACTCCCCTCCCGGGGTTCTTTTCGCCTTTCCCTCACGGTACTGGTTCACTATCGGTCGATGATGAGTATTTAGCCTTGGAGGATGGTCCCCCCATCTTCAAACAGGATTTCTCGTGTCCCGCCCTACTTCTCGTACGCTTAGTACCACAATTGTGTTTTCATATACGGGGCTATCACCCACTATGGCGGCACTTTCCATTGCCTTCTATTAACACGACTGCTATCACGTACAGGCTCTTCCCATTTCGCTCGCCACTACTTTGGGAATCTCGGTTGATTTCTTTTCCTGCGGTTACTTAGATGTTTCAGTTCACCGCGTTCGCTTCACATGACCTATGTATTCAGTCAAGGATGACCCAAAAGGGCCGGGTTTCCCCATTCGGAAATCGTGGGATCAAAGCACTTTGCCAGCTCCCCCACGCTTATCGCAGGCTATCACGTCCTTCGTCGCCTATCATCGCCAAGGCATCCACCAGATGCACTTATTCGCTTGATCCTATAACCTCAAACACGTTTTACCGTGATCTCGGTTTAGAGTATCGGTATTTACGACTTGTTGAATAGTTTCTCAGGCTATTCAACGGCTAGTCTTTCGACTAGCAGATACAATCAACCCAATTTCATACTGTAAGGAGTGAGGCGTAAGGCGTGAGGCGTAAACCTCAAACCCAACTTCACTCCTACATTGTTTAATTAGGAGATATTACTTCTTCTATTTTGTTAAAGAACGATACAGCCAATTAAATCGCCGCTGATTTAAGAAATCAGAATTCAAACAACTAACGGTGTTAATTGCTTCAATTGTGATATCTCGTTTAAGCTAGTTTGGAACAGGTTTTACACCTTACTCTTCACGCCTAACACCTCACAGTTTGATTGGTGGAGGATGACGGGATCGAACCGACGACCCCCTGCTTGCAAAGCAGGTGCTCTCCCAACTGAGCTAATCCCCCAATCTGGCATTACTAAGCTGTTTCCACTGATGAATCAATGGTGGGTCAAGCTGGAATCGAACCAGCGACCCCCGCCTTATCAAGACGGTGCTCTAACCGACTGAGCTACTGACCCAGCTTCCAACCAAGTCCGTAACCCAACAATGAATTGCTTCATTGCTCAGCTACTTTCTCTGTATCTTCAAAATCTACAGCCGATGAGTGTGAGTACTTGACCCGCAGGTCTTTCTCTTGAAAGGAGGTGATCCAGCCGCAGGTTCCCCTACGGCTACCTTGTTACGACTTCACCCCAGTCATGAATCCCACCGTGGTAAGCGGCCTCCTTGCGGTTAGCCTACCTACTTCTGGTGAAACCCACTCCCATGGTGTGACGGGCGGTGTGTACAAGGCCCGGGAACGTATTCACCGCGACATGCTGATCCGCGATTACTAGCGATTCCGACTTCATGCACTCGAGTTGCAGAGTGCAATCCGGACTACGATCGGTTTTGTGAGATTGGCACCCCCTCGCGGGTTAGCGACCCTCTGTACCGACCATTGTATGACGTGTGAAGCCCTGGTCATAAGGGCCATGAGGACTTGACGTCATCCCCACCTTCCTCCGGTTTGTCACCGGCAGTCCCACTAAAGTGCTCAACTGAATGGTAGCAACTAGTGGCAAGGGTTGCGCTCGTTGCGGGACTTAACCCAACATCTCACGACACGAGCTGACGACAGCCATGCAGCACCTGTGTTACGGTTCCCGAAGGCACTCCTCGATCTCTCAAGGATTCCGTACATGTCAAGACCAGGTAAGGTTTTTCGCGTTGCATCGAATTAATCCACATCATCCACCGCTTGTGCGGGCCCCCGTCAATTCCTTTGAGTTTTAGTCTTGCGACCGTACTCCCCAGGCGGTCAACTTCACGCGTTAGCTGCGTTACTAAGCTCCGAAAAGCCCAACAACTAGTTGACATCGTTTAGGGCGTGGACTACCAGGGTATCTAATCCTGTTTGCTCCCCACGCTTTCGTGCATGAGTGTCAGTATCAGCCCAGGGGGTTGCCTTCGCCATCGGTGTTCCTCCACATCTCTACGCATTTCACTGCTACACGTGGAATTCCACCCCCCTCTGCCGTACTCTAGTTAGCCAGTTCACAATGCAATTCCCAAGTTGAGCTCGGGGATTTCACATCGTGCTTAACAAACCACCTGCGCACGCTTTACGCCCAGTAATTCCGATTAACGCTTGGACCCTACGTATTACCGCGGCTGCTGGCACGTAGTTAGCCGGTCCTTATTCTTCAGGTACTCTCATCCCCGGTGGGTATTAGCCACAAGGATTTGCTCCCTGACAAAAGCGCTTTACAACCCGAAGGCCTTCTTCACGCACGCGGCATTGCTGGATCAGGCTTGCGCCCATTGTCCAAGATTCCCCACTGCTGCCTCCCGTAGGAGTCTGGACCGTGTCTCAGTTCCAGTGTGGCGGATCGTCCTCTAAGACCCGCTACTGATCGTCGCCTTGGTGAGCCTTTACCTCACCAACTAGCTAATCAGCCATCGGCCGCTCCAATAACAAGAGGTCTTGCGATCCCCCTCTTTCCCCCGTAGGGCGTATGCGGTATTAGCTATCCTTTCGGATAGTTATCCCCCATTACTGGGTACGTTCCGATGTATTACTCACCCGTTCGCCACTCGCCACCAGACCGAAGTCCGTGCTGCCGTTCGACTTGCATGTGTAAAGCATGCCGCCAGCGTTCAATCTGAGCCAGGATCAAACTCTTTCGTTTAATCTCTAAGCTAAATGTACTACTTGGCTTGTACTTCAATACTCAAAGAAACTGCGAGATAAATTCCGAAGAATTTGTCTTTCAATTTTCTTTTCAATTGAGTGCAAGCACTTGATTTGACTTACGAATCAAGCACTCACACTCATCGGCTGTAATTTGTTAAAGATCGGGCTGAACAACCAGAGAAACGACTACTTCGTTTCGCTGCGTCATCAGCAGAGAGGCCGAACTATACCCACGCCCCTAGAAGTCGTCAACACCTATCGGCGAAGAAAATCCAACAAAGGTGCTAAGTGATTGATCGGAAAGGAAACGAAAATCGAATTATTTTGGCAAAAAGCGCAGAAAGACAAACAACAGCACCAGCGAAACGCTCAGCAAAACGCGGAAAAACCAGCAAAAATTGCGCGCAGTGGGCAGAAACAACGAAACAGAACACTCAAACCGAGCAAAACCAGATTCGAAAAGCACTCAGCCCGCTGGCGCGGGCTGAGTTTTAGCTGTGCTGAGGCATAAATTCGGCTAATTTTCGTTTCTGCTGACCGGTGCCATCGAAGTTGGCATCGTCCAACCAAGCTTCGTATGCCTCTTGTAACTTTGGCCATTCGCTATCCAGAATAGAAAACCATGCCGTATCACGACTACGGCCTTTATTGACCGTGGCATTGCGGAAAATACCCTCGAAGGTAAAACCCAATCGCTCTGCGGCACGTTTGGAAGGTGCATTTAGATCATTGCATTTCCATTCATAGCGGCGATAACCTAATTCAAAGGCGTATTCCATCATCAGCACCATTGCTGCGGTGGCTAATCGGGTGCGCTGCAGTGCGGGCGAAAAATGCAGCCAGCCCACCTCGATACTGCCGCCACTGGGCATGATCCGCAAGTAGCTGGCCAACCCCAACGCCCTACCTGAGCTGGCATCAATGATCGTGTAATACTGCGGGTCAGCTTGCTGCGCACGTTCTGCCAGTTCCGCGTGAAACTCGGCCAAACTCGCGTAGGGGCCTGCACTAAAGTATGTCCACATTGCGCCGCTGTCGGCACTGAATGCCTGCCAGAGATCAGCCGCGTGCACAGCGGCATCCAGCGGCTCAAGACGACAGCCCCAGCCGCTTAATACTTTGGGGGCTGGAAAGCGCGCGCCTTGCCAGTTGTTGACGACTGGCCCCAGTGGCTGACCGAATTCATTAATATACATATCGCGATTTCCCTATCTGCCAACCATCAAACGCTGGCCGCCAAAGCAGCACGCACGCCAGCCTGATTTTCAGTGCTTTGATTCTGGCTTTGTTTAAATTTACCTGATTGCCGCTGGATCTGAATTTCGATGCCGACAATCGCCGCCAGCATTTTCTCCAGATAAGGCGCAGGCGCATCGCTGACCTGCCAAGGCATTGTTTGCTGTCGTTCATGCCGTGCCGTGACTTCAGTCAGCAACTGCAAAAGCACCTCATCCGATTCGATCAGCTTTAACTGGCCGTGAATTTGCACCGCTGAATAATTCCACGTCGGCACGACTCGCGGATCACGCGCTTTACTAGGGTAAAAACCGGGAGAAATATACTGGCTAGGCGATTGAAACAGCACCAGCACCTCAGCGCCCGCCTGTTGCCACAGCGGATTGGCGCGCGCCACATGCCCACGCAATACGCCCAACTCGCTACCATCGTCATGCGAATACAAGGGGATCAGATTCGCCTCTAGCCCTGCTGTGCCGCCATGCACAATGGTGGCCAACGGGAAATCAGCCATCAGTTGCAACTCACTCTGGCGATCAACCGGCTGAAAATGTTTAGGGGTATACATATCAACACGCACACTGGATTGAAATTTCAGTTAATACCCCCGGCTCATCGCCCGTCGCCACCGCCAAGCCATCCTGCCGCCACCAGTGAATGCCGCCAATTAGCTCTTTGACCTGAAAGCCCAGCTTAGCCATTTTGTACGCGCCCCAGGTTGAACCATTGCAACCGATGCCGTCGCAATAGCATATATACACTTTGCTACGATCGAGCTCACGGGTGCTTTCCTCATTCATCGTGCGATGCGGAAACGAAATCGCCCCCGGAATATGCGCGGCCTGATAGTGCGCTGGCGAGCGGGTATCGAGCACCACAATGCCGACCTCGCCCGCGACCAAATCGGCAGCCAGATCGGCGGGATCAGTGCGGTATTTTAATTGCTCGGCAAAAAAGGCTTCTGCCGCCTGCGGTGTCGCCAACCCGGATGATAAAACTGCGCTCATGTTTTTTCTCCTAATTATTTAATCAATTCAGCTGCACTAGCCCACACATAGCGCCAAGCCTTCACCGCGCTACCGTCAGGCGCATGCCAGATTTCACTGCCACACACTTGGCCACCGCGCTGCCGATAAAAATACTGCCCGGATGTATTGCTCTGATTGCAATATAAATAAAGCCCTTGCTTGATATACTCCGCCTGCACACAGACAGCGGCAGTCGCCATCAATCGCGTGCCAATACCCAAACCCTGTGCGTTGGCGGCCACGTGCAAATTATCAAGATACGAGCCCCATTGCGCATCCTGTGCCAAATACAGGCAGCAAAACCCCAATAACAGCTTATCGTCACACGCCAGCCACACCCGCTGATTAGCCGCTGGCGCGCTCAAGCGCCGTTGCCAAATCTGGCTGCGCTCCGCCAGAGCCAGCTCGTCCAGATAATGATCGCTTAAAGTCCCACGATACGTTTGCTGCCAGCTTTGCACATGCAGGCGGGCAATGGCGTCGGCATCGTTGGCCGTTGCGAAGCGGATTTGCATGGCAATACTCCATCTTTAAAAAAAACACGCTGGAGCGCGCCAACCTCTCAAGCGGAAAATGCAGCGTTAAGTAAAAAATCTCGCCTCATTTACATCCGATTGGCGCGTCTAGTCATGCCTCTACTGTAAGGGCATAATGGTTTTGAACTACAAACCAATTTACGCAAGCAGGCCAGACCAATGTCCGCCCTCCCCACGCTCTTCGCCAGCCACGCCCAAGCCGATTTGCCCTTGCATGAGCAATTGGTCCGCGCTTTGCGCCATGCCATTCTGGATGGCCATTTAACGCTGGCCAGCCGCCTGCCTGCGACGCGAACGCTGGCCGCCGATTTGCAGCTGTCGCGCAGTACGGTCGAATTAGCGTATGCACGATTGGAGTCGGAAGGCTATGTGCAACGCAAAGTGGGCGCGGGCAGCTTTGTCGCGATTGCCGCTCAGCGTCAAACCGCTGCGCCGCGCAAAGCAGCGGCCGGATTATCACAACGCGGGCAGGCGATTGCGGAGATGGGCGCGTGCCGAGATGGGGTGAATCCACTCACGCAAACGTCTTTTTTCACCGGCCAGCCCGATAGCTGCGCCTTCCCACGCGAGCTGTGGGGCAAGCTGATGCAGCAACGCTGGAAAAAAGACGGCGAAAAACTGATGCGTTATGGCGATCCGCAAGGCTTGCCCGAGCTGCGAGCGGCCATTGCCAGCTATCTGGCGCAATCGCGCAATGTGGTCTGCGACGCCAGCCAGATTGTGATTTTGAGCAGCTCGCAGCAGGCGATCCAGCTCACGGCACAATTATTGATCGACGCGGGCGATACGGTCTGGCTCGAAGACCCCGGCTATCTGGGCGCGCGCAATGCGATGCAAAGTGCCGGTGCCGCGATTTGCCCGATTCCGGTGGATGCCGAAGGCATGCAAATCGATGAAGATACTGCCACCAAGTACCCCGTGCCAAAGCTCATCTACACAACACCTTCACACCAATACCCCTTGGGAATGGCCATGAGTCTGACGCGTCGCATGGCGCTGCTGGAGCAGGCTGCGGCGATGAAGGCGTGGATTATCGAGGACGATTACGACGGCGAGTTTCAATACGAGCAGCGCCCGCTACCCTCGCTGCAAGGGCTCGATACGCAAGGCCGCGTGATTTATATGGGGACATTTAGCAAGGTGCTATTTGGCTCTTTGCGTCTCGCCTACCTCGTGCTGCCGCCCGAGCTGGTTACGCCGTTTACATTGGCGCGCACGGCATTTGACGGCCATAGCAATCAGCTGATGCAGGCGGTGACGGCCGATTTTATCAATGGCGGCCATTTCGCCAGCCATTTGCGCCAGATGCGCACGCTCTATAAAAGTCGCCGCGATTTGCTAATCGCCCAGCTCGCCGAGCATTGCCCGCAGCTCACGCTGGTCAATACCAGCGGCGGCCTGCAATTTGCCGTCTGGTGCCCGGCGGGCTGCGAGGCAAAATGGGCAGCCGCTGGGATCGCCCAAGGCCTGCCAATGCGACCATTGAGCAAATTTTATCTGGGTGAGCCGCAAGGCGAGGGATTTCTAATGGGGTATTCATCGCTAAGCAATGATGAAATTAGGCTGCAAGTCTATACCCTTGGCAACATAGTCGATAACTCAGCGCCGCGTACGGCCTAAATCGAATGCCATTTCGTCAACCAACAGCTGACAAAATACCTTCATCATTTCAACAATTTACTGACAAAAACCCCTGCGAAATAGTGAAGAAGAAAAATCTTGGTTAGAATGCAAAGTCATTTAATTCGCCAAGATCTGATCATGCGATATCACTCCACGGGCTTCACACTGATTGAACTCATGATTACGGTTGCCATCATGGCCATCATATTGGCGGTGGCAGTTCCCAGCTTTAATAAAATGATCGAACAAGAACGGATAATTACAGCAGCAGAAAGCATTTCATCAGACTTGGTTTTAGCGCGCAATGAATCCATTCGCACCAATGAAGCCAGCTACTTTACATTGGAAACGGGCTGGAAATACTCGGTATGCAATGCAAATGGTGCAGCAAGCTGTACCTGCAATTCGACGACCCCACTCAATGCAACAAAAGGCAGCTGTAAACGCAGGTTTACAAAAGAAAGTAGCGACTGGAGCAACATTTCAGCCAACACAGCAGCTTTTGACAATGATTTCAAATTTGATCCTATCAATGGCATGCCCAGAGAGTTGGACAATAGCAAATGGACGGGCAGCGGCAAAAAATCTTTAACGCTCAGTTCATCGCTAGGCCAGGAACTATTTATCACGATTGGCAGCAGTGGCCGAGTCAAAGTATGCACCAACAGTACCTCAACAAAGAAAGTTGGCCGTTACACCGCTGTTAGTACAGGAGGAGATTGTCTATGAAACGATCCATCAAACAGCAGCGCGGGACATCACTGATCGAACTACTGATCTCAATTGGCATCGGTTTGTCTCTCCTTACTGCAATCTGTGCCTATTTCTATGGCAGCGTGGGTGCTCAGAAAAACACACTGAGAGAAATTAGCCTTGGTAAAGAAATGCGTTTTGCTGAAAACCTGATGATTTCTGAATTACGAAGATCGGGATTCGCCCCTGTTGAATTAGCAGCTCCGGATTTAAATGCCTTAACACCCGGCATATTTAGTACAAGCTGCATTTTAAGCAATTACTACAATAATAATGGCGCAACTTCTATCCTGAATGTCTCAGGATTCAGATTTATTAATAATCAGATTCAAATGCGCAACAACCCGGCTGGCAAATGCAGTGATGAGGCCGGCTCAAACAATTGGGAATCATTAATTGATGGCACCCGAATCAAGGTGACCTCATTCTCAATCAGCCAATATCCCAATAGTGCAGGTACTCTCAATCTGAGTTATGAAGCAGAAGCAAAAAATGAGCATAGTGACGCAGCGCTCAGTAACCTTGATTCGACAAAAATCAAAGTCAACAATCTGGCCGTCGACATGTTTAACGTCAGTGTAATCAATACATTGACCGCAGCAGACTAAGGACAAAAAAATGAACCCAAGCTTATATCGTCAACACGGCGCAACAACGCTATTGGTGTCATCCTTGCTATTAATTGTCATCACACTGGGCGGCTTGACGCTAAGTCGGCAGGTCATTCAGGACAGCAAGGCCAGCAACCAACTCTTTTTCCGCGCAAAAGCCCTTGAAGCAGCGAATGCCGGCGTCGCCGGATTTACCGCACAGCTAATCGATAAAAATAAAAATAAAACACTTTTGAATGGGCTCAACGCCACACCCGGCACCGTGACACTGGATGCAAAATACGCGCTCAGCAATCTAGCATATTCACTGAAAGCCAATACCATTGCCAACGATCCGGTAACTGGCCTGCCCAGATTGCAATTAAGCAGCACCGGCTGTTTACCTGCTGATTGCAGCGACGCGAAAGCCGTGGTGACACAATACATTAGCTATGAACAGGTCGGCGGGGTTGTAAACGATTATTTAAGTATCAATGACACTTTAAACCGGGTATCTGGCACATCAGTGACCGTACATTCAGCCCCGAATGGAGCCTCAGGTATTGGTTACGGTAATACGATTAATAATTGTACTGCAGGCCAATATGCTCCCGCTACCGCATCGGGTTGTTCCACATCAGCAGGATCTTTATTTGATAGCACCACAATGTATTACACCAACTGGGAGCCCAAAACAGGCATGCCACCAGGCTATGACTGCACCTTGCCAGGCAATCAGCCCAATTGCCAAGAAAGCCCAACCAAAAAAGCGGCAACCGACCGGGAGCAAAAATCGGATAGCAATTATTTCAAGCAGTATTTTGGCACCAAAGACAAAAATGAAATCAAAGCAAGAATCGATAGCGGCGACTTAGATCCAAATAAATACATCTGGATTGAGGGCGATGCAACGACCAAAGGCGACCACTTAATTTATAAACCCGATGGCAATCCAATCGATCCGGAAGGCAAGATTGTCATTATTACAGGAAATCTAAACAGCGGCCCATCAAACTGGTTTCAACAAGTAACTGACCATTCATGGGGAATGGTCTATGTCGGCGGAGACGTCAATCTCAGCTGCGATTGCAGGATAAAAGGAATGATGGCAGTCGAAGGCAATATGAATGTTTATGGCTCGCTTCATTTCTGGGCCGATCCCGGGGCAAAAAGCCTTTTTGACGAATTCATCGTTCTATCCTATGCGGGTAAATCAGGCTGGAGGGATTTCTAATGCGCCATAAACAAAAAGGCATAGGCCTGATTGAAGTCCTTATTGCACTCGTGGTCATTGGCATCAGCGTATTGGCACTAACCAGCTTGCAGGGGCAAACCTTGAAATCATCGGCCTATAACAAGCAGAGGGTAGAGGCACAGGCTTATGCCTATCAGGCCCTAGAAAGGATTCGAGCTGAGTCCGAGCGTGCCAATTGCAGCTTGACAGATACGACCGCTACAGTCACTGAAGAAATGAAGGTGATGGGATTTATAGATCTCGATACATTATGCAATGGTAGCGTCAATGGCTCACATAATAAGATGAGCCGCACTTGCAGTATTGCGTTAACCTGCAAGGCAAAGGCCGATGGGTCAGATCAAGCGGTGACCGCAGGCAAATGTCCGACAGGTGTCTCTGCCGCTGAAGTTGTTTCCAAAGTGCGCTGGGACGGCGCAAGCTGGGGTGGGCAAGGTGAGGTTGCTCCGGTGGCCGATCAATATGTTGAGGCTCGTATTCTACTCACTGATTATCGCAAATCCCTCACTTTTAAAATTTGGAATGCCTCGCATGGCTGGGAAGAGGGCGATATTGTCAGACAAGGCAATCAGGCAGAAAATCGCTATTTCATTTGTTATAAAGCAGAAGGCTGCCCTAAGCCCGGCTTTAACCAGCCCAAAAATAATGATGCAGACGGCGATACCAATCATCCAGACTACTGGAAGAAAGTCGGTGAAGCGCCTTATTGTTCGCGGGACATCTTTGCCAATAGCGGCGTCATTCCGGCTGTAACACCAGCAGTCACACCTGCCACAACAACAGACCCAAATACAACATCAGCCCCCACAAATGCACCTACGAATGCACCAACAGCGGCGCCTACAGCTGCACCCACTATCGCACCAACAGCTACACCTGCTGGGGTACTCTGCGCGACTTGGAGCACATCTCTCGTTTACACCGCAGGCAATATTGTCAAACATACGCAAGGCCAAAGCATTAAATACTACTTAGCAAAACAATGGACACAAGGCCAAAATCCAAACTCTAACAATGGCCCTTCCGGCTCAGGTAAACCATGGACCGAGATTACTCAAGCAACAGCAGGATGTAATTGAAGAATTAGTCAATTAGCCAACAAGCCCTCAGTATGAGGGCTTGTTAATTTAATACACGCATTTGCAATCTTGATTGTACGTATAACGTATAAGTACGCACGCCACAGATAGCTTGAATACTGTTGACCATGACTCTATGTAAATCAAAGACTTAGATTCTCATCATTCCAACTAAGCTTGGCAGACCTACTTAACAATCCATCAATGTTCATATATACAACCTCGAGTAAGCCCCTCCCCGCCTCTACGGCAATCCCCCATGTCGGTTTTTCCTAATAGCTGGGCTATGGCGTGACGCCGACAATCAGCTGATCAAATAGCAAAAGCATACTGGGAGAGGGCAATGCAGGATTTGGTCAATCTGATTAACTCGTATGTCTGGAGCTCGGCACTGATTTATCTGTGTCTGGGCGTGGGCGTGTATTTTTCAATTCGCACCCGCTTTATGCAGGTACGGCATCTGCGCGAAATGTTTCGCCTGATGTTTGACGGCAAAGCATCAAGCGAAGGGGTTTCCTCGTTTCAGGCGCTGACCATGACGCTGTCGGGCCGGGTGGGGATAGGCAATATCGCCGGTGTAGCCACGGCGATCGCCTTTGGCGGGCCGGGCGCGGTGTTCTGGATGTGGATGATGGCCTTTCTGGGCGCCAGCACATCGTATGTGGAGTGCACTTTAGGGCAGATCTACAAAGAGCGCGTCGATGGCCAATTCCGTGGCGGCCCGGCTTACTACATCGAGCGTGGCTTGAAAATGCGCTGGTACGCCATTGCCTTTGCGCTGGCCACCATTCTGGGTTGCGGCCTGTTGTTGCCGGGCATGCAGGCCAACGGGATCGCCAGCGGTTTGCAAAATGCTTTTGGCGTTCCGCCTGAAACCACGGCGCTGGGCGTGGTGATTGCGCTGGGTCTGATTGTGTTCGGCGGCGTGAAACGCATTGCACGCTTTGCCGAAATCATCGTGCCGTTTATGGCGCTGGGCTACATCCTGATGGCCTGCGTGGTAATCGCGCTCAATATCAGCCTGCTGCCCGAAGTGCTGCGCCTGATCATCAGCTCGGCGCTGAGCTTTGATGCCGGATTTGGTGCAATGATCGGCATGGCTATTATGTGGGGCGTGAAGCGTGGCGTGTATTCCAACGAAGCAGGCCAAGGCTCCGGCCCGCATGCAGCGGCGGCGGCTGAGGTGAGCCACCCAGCCAAACAGGGCATCGTGCAGGCATTTGCCGTGTATGTGGATACACTGTTTGTCTGCTCGGCCACAGCGTTTATGATCCTGATTACCGGCAAATACAACGTCGCCGATCCGAATCAGGCTGGCAGTTTCCTGTTTAACGGTTTGCCCAATATGGAAGCCGGTACGGGCTACACGCAATCGGCAGTGGAGAGTATTTTCCCCGGCTTTGGCGCGATGTTTGTTGGCGTAGCGCTGCTGTTTTTTGCCTTTACCACCATTATTGCCTACTACTACATCGCCGAGACGAATGTGGCTTATCTGCTGCGCAACCGTCGAGGCAGCGGCACCGCGCTATTTCTGCTCAAATTCATGCTGCTGGCTACCGTGGTTTACGGCGCGGTGCGCAGCTCGGATCTGGCCTGGGGCTTGGGCGATATCGGAGTGGGCTTGATGGCCTGGCTTAATATCATCGCCATCCTGTTGCTGCAAAAACCGGCGCTCAAAGCGCTGAATGATTACGAAGCACAACAGGCACAAGGGCTGGAGCCGGATTTCGATCCGGTCAAACTGGGCATTGCTGACGCCGATTTCTGGGTAGAACGCAAAGCACAATTGTCTGAAGCCGATCACCGCAAGTAGACGCATTGATATAACAACGGGGCGAAAGCCCCGTTGTTATATCAAATGATAAACCCCACTCGCGAAGCGAGGCTCCCCTCAAGGAGGGGACGGGAGGGGTGGGAATAAAACATCAAGGCCTTATTGCTTAGGATCGGCTTTGCCGAGACTTGAAAATCACGGATTCTCACTTTATTTACAGCCTAACAACGGGGCGAAAGCCCCGTTGTTTTTATTCTACCGAACCCACTTTGGCTTTCTCCGGGGCACGCCAGATTTTGTAGCGCAGCTCAACATCATTCGGCACGTACACCACCACCGGCAATTTGCTGTTGTAGCGAATCAGGTCGTCGTCGGAATACACCGGCACAAATTTACGGCTGCTGGTGCCCGGCGGGCAGGCCATCATCGTGGTCGGGCCCGGGCCGACTTTTTCGACTTTCCAGTAGTTATATCCCCAGCCTTTGACGGTTTCTTCGTCGATTTCGCCGCGTAAACCGCGTGTATTGCAATCGGCGTCGATCACTTTGCCCGGAATCAGTTGCACGCGATACAAATCGGGATTTTTCACTGGCGGCAGCTTGATCACAATGCGCTGATAGCCAGGTTCTGCAGCTGGAAAAGCCTTGAGCGGGTCGCTCTGGGCGTGTGCCGCCATGCTGGCGAGCGCAGTCATGGCCAGAGTACACGCGGTCAAAGGGAGGGTTTTAATCGTACTTTTCTTCATTGCGACTGTTCTCCATGGTGCTGAGCTTCCCGCTCGGCGGGAATCGGGTTGATCAATCCAAACAATGACTCCAGCATAAACCGATTGGCGATCTGCCCCTATGCACTATTGCCGCTCTATCACGTCAATTAATTACACGGCAGGCAAACGATCAACCACCTGGTTACGGCCATGGGTTTTGGCAAAGTAGAGCAAACTATCAATCCGCTGGAAAAAGTCGGCCAGTGACTCGCCATTTTGCCATTGCGTCACGCCCACGCTAATGGTGATTGGGCGAACGGTAGGCAGATCAAAATGGTGGCTGGCCACGCTCAGGCGCAGGCGCTCGGCCAGATCAACGGCGTGCAGCAGATCGCAATCATCCAGAATGAGAATAAACTCTTCCCCGCCCCAGCGCGCCAGAATATCCGAAGTGCGCGGTGCAGCATTGCGCAGCAGCTGGGCAAATTCCTGCAAGACTTGATCGCCTGCGGCGTGGCCAAATTCGTCATTCACCTGCTTGAACAGATCAATATCGACAAACACCCCCGAAATCGCGCGTGGCCGCCGCGCCAGCTCGTTCAGCTTTTGCGCCAGCACCACTTCAAACGCCTGCCGGTTGTACAGCTGGGTCAGCGCATCAATTGTCGCCACTTTTTCCAGCTTGCGCTGGTTGCGATTGATGCTGTAGAGCGCCAGCGCAATCACCATCAGCGTCACCAGCGCCGAAATCACCAAATTGAGCAGCAGAACGCGCTGCACAGGGCGCAGGATTTCGGTTTCGTTCTGCTCAACAATCAGATACCAGCCCAGCTCGGGGATATAGCGCGAATTAACCTGAATATCCTGCCCCTGATGGTGGTAATTGAGCTGCGTGGGTTTGGTGCTGCGATTAATAATCTGCCCGGCAATCTCGCTCAGCCCCGGCTGGGTGCGAATCGAGCCGCGATGCTGCTTGCTCTGCCCGGTGAGTACCACCTCGCCCTTGGCATTCACAAAATAAATCTGCCGCGCAAAACGCCGCTCGTAGCTTTGCAAGAGTTGCGACATGGTATCGAGCGTAATGCCCACGCCAATCGCCCCAATAAATTGGCCCTGATAATCGAGCACGCGGTAGTTGATGAAAATGGTCATCTTGTCGCGGTGCGCCAGATCGGGGTCGACATTGGTTTCAAATAGCTGGCTCATTTGCCGTACGCGGAAATACCAGGCGTCGCGCGGCTCCTGCTCGCTCACGTCTTTGAGCACTCCCCCGGCATGGTAGTAATGCCGGCTGCGCTCGGAGACCAGAAAGCTGGTCAGCGTGCCGTTTTTGGTTTTCACTTCCTTGAGGTAGCGCACAATCTGGTTTACGTCGCGCTCGCCATCCAGAATCCAGTCGCGAACAAAGGTGTCGTGCGCCATCTGCGCCGAAATAAACACCGGACGCAGCATGTCTTTCTGGATTTCGGAATAGATATTGTCGCCGGTCAGCGGTAGCGCGTTGCTCACAATGCCGTGATGAATCTCGTCACGCGAAACCCAGTAGCTAGCCAGGCTGGTCGTGAGAAAACCCAGCACCAGCAAGGTTGCCACCAGCAGCAGTAGGTGCAAACGTTTGGGAATCAATTTCACGCCATTCTCGATTAGCAATATCTAATAAGTTCTTGATTATCCGTAGCCCAATGTCATTTGCAAAGCCGGGCATAGCGCGCATGCACCGTTGTGCGACAAGCCAAAGCTTACGCCAACACATACATATCTCATGTATATCTTTGCAGGGCATGCCCACTATACCGTACAAACATATACCCAAAGATTACAACAAAGCGACCGCCTTCACCTGCGCCCATACCGCCTGCCCCACCACCAGTTGCAGCCGCGCTTGCGACAAGGCGGTGATTTGCGCCGTCAAGCTCACACCATGCACCGACATTTGCACCAGAACATGCGCCGGATGCGTAGTCGGCAATAGCGCCGTGATCCGCGCTGGCAAGCGATTCACGATACTGCTGTGCGCTTCGTCCGAAGTCGCGATACTAATATCGCGCGCCATAATCCGCAGCCGCTGGGCTTGGCCCAGCTGATGCTGTTTGTTCGGCACCCAAAGCGCCCCCTGCTCTCCATCAAGCCCAAAGACCAAACGGGTCAGATGAAACTCGGCATTAAGCTCAACCACGCGGGTGTCCAGAATCGTCGAGCGCTCCTCGGCAAACTGCGCAGGCAAATCCGGCCGCGCCAGCGTGCTGGCCAGCTCGCCCTGTGCAAGTAGCCGCCCGGCACTCATCAGCACCAGATAATCGGCCAGCTGGCTGACTTCATCCATCGCATGGGTCACGTACACCATCGGGATATTGAGTTCACGATTAAGCTGAGCCAGATAGGGCAGCAACTCGGCCTTGCGCGGCGCATCGAGCGCTGCCAGCGGCTCATCAAGCAGCAACAGCGTCGGGGACGCCAGCAACGCACGCGCAATCGCCACCCTTTGCTGCTCGCCGCCGGATAACTGCGCCGGTTTACGCGGCAACAGCGCTGCAATACCCAGCAAGTCCAGCGCCAGCTGATAGCTCACCCGCCGCTGCGACTCTGGCGTGCGCTTAAGCCCAAATTGCAGATTCTGCGCAACTGATAAATGTGCAAACAAACTCGGCTGCTGAAACACCATCCCGACGCCGCGCAAATGCGGCGGCACAAAGCTCGCCTCGTCCTGCCACAGCGCACCGGCAATATTGACCACGCCACGCACCTGCGGCGCCAGCCCCGCAATCGCGCGCAATACGGTCGTTTTGCCGCAACCTGAAGGGCCAAACAGTACCGATACGCCAGTAGCAGGCAGCGTTAAGTCAACATCGAGCGAAAAGTCGCCCAGCTGAGCTGATAGTTGTAGATGCAATAAATTCATCGCCATCTATAACTAAGGATTAAAATCGGTATCAAAAGGCGACTTAATTACAACTCGAGCTTCTTTATCAATCAAGTCTCGAATCGCCTTCCCTTCACGTATTAAGTCATAATATAAATCATCTAACTTCTCAACTATTGATTTACTAATGACTTTATAAATTTTAAAATCCCTGTTAGCGCACTCCAGTTCAACTAAATATATATGAATTAAACCATGGTAGCCTTCTACTCTTTTAGCAACCTCAACATCAAATATATACTTAGACTTGAAGCTCCTCTTGCGAAAGTCTCGAACCATAGCCCAACAAGTAGTAATTTTAATAGTATCATCATTTATTGCAGAAACATTAAATGGGCAAATCATCACTCCATCTTCCTTTGTGACACGCCCAATTTCTAGTAGCATCACAAAATCATCAAGCTCCATAGCGATCTTCGCCCGAACATCAAGAAGAGCAATCGCATTTGCAGTTTTTGCTGCCCAAATTGAATAAAAAAAAGCCGCCATTGAAACTAGTACAGCCGCAATGGCGATCCCATCAGAATAATTAAATCCACCATCACTAGAGTTTGTAAAATTAACGATCAAGGCTTCAAGCATTAATACCTCTTTTGGTCAGGAATTACTTCTGGAAACTAATGTGATTTAATTCGTGCACTTTCAACCAAAGCTTGCAATTCCGAAGGCGTCACATCCACCGACACCGCAGCAATCGACGACCAATTCACGCCGGCGAGCAGGCCATCGCGCTCCATGCCGGGCAGCATTTGCTGCGCGAAAACATCCCATGCAATCGCCACCGGCTCAAAACCTTTGAACGATGGCACGTTGGAGATTTCTTCTGCGGCGCGCGCTTTGCTCGACCAGAATGGCATCGCGCGTTTGCCTTTGCCACCGATGGGAGCAGGGAAACCGACGTCGTCTTTAATGCTCCAGATCGTTTGGCTTTGCGCGACTTCGCGGTAAAAATTGGCCACTTCGATTTCAACAGTACTCATTGCTTTTTTCCAAATGAATTAAATGGTTCGCACCGGCTTATTTAATACATGCAGTGCGAGTAAGACGATAAAACTAAACACCAGCATCGTCAGCGCCAAGGCGTGCGCCTGCGTATATTGCAGCGCTTCGACATGATCATAAATCTGCACCGACACCACGCGCGTTTCGTGCGGGATATTGCCGCCTATCATCAGCACGACACCAAATTCGCCGACGGTGTGCGCAAAACTCATCACCGCGGCGGTGATGATACCGGGTCTGGCCAGCGGCAACACCACACTAAAAAACGTATCGCGCGGCGAGGCGCGCAAAGTAGCGGCCACTTCCAGCGGCCGCGCACCGATCACAGCAAAGGCCTGCTGCAAGGGTTGCACGGCAAACGGCAGCGAATAAATGATCGACGCTAGTACCAGCCCCCAGAAAGTAAACGGCAAGAAGCCCAGCCCCAGCGCTTGCGTGAATTGCCCTAGCCCACCATTTGGCCCCAGCGTAATCAGTAAATAAAAGCCAATCACCGTGGGCGGCAGCACCAGCGGCAATGTGACCACGGCACCGATCACTTTGGCCCACCAGCCCTGATTACGCGCCAGCCACCAGGCCAGCGGCGTGGCCAGCAGTAGCAAGATCACGGTGGTGGTGGCGGCTAGCTTGATGGTCAGGTAAATGGCGGCCAAGTCGTCTGCATTAAGCATGATTACTGGTACCCATAGCGGCGGATAATCTGCTGGGCGGGCGCGGATTTCAGATAGTGCAAAAAGGCCGTCGCGGCGGCGTTGCCCTGCCCCAGATTAAGCAACACCGCATCTTGCCGAATCGGCTGATGATACTGCGCAGGCACCAGCCAGCCCTGCCCCAACGTGAACTGACCATCGAGCATCACCAGCGAGGCGGCGATCAGGCCATACTCGGCATTGCCAGTAGCAACAAATTGCAGTGCCTGCGCGATATTTTCGCCATAGACCAGCTTGCTCTTCAGCCCGTTATACAGGCCTTGCGCCTGCAGATATTCCACCGCCGCGCGGCCATAGGGCGCAACTTTGGGGTTGGCGAGCGCCAGTTTATTTAAATCGCTCGTTTTCAGAGTGTTTTCATTCGGGGTATTGCCCGTAGAAGACCATAAAACAAGACGTCCAGTCGCATACGTAAACAGGGTATCTTTTCTGGCCAAACCCTCCGCCGCCAACTTGCCCGGCGCTTCATCGTCGGCAGCCAGAAAAACTTCAAATGGCGCGCCATGGCTGATTTGTGCAAACAGCTTGCCAGTCGCTCCGCTGCTGATCTGCAACTGATGACCGCTGCGCTTGGCAAAATCGGCCGCCAGTGCATTGAGTGGTGCAACAAAATTCGAAGCCGCCGCCACCTTCACCGTTGCTGCCGTAGCTGGCATGCCCAGACACAAGGCCACACTCAAAATCAGCACTCTGAACATCTGCTCCACCCCCGGTTTGATCGCATTTTATATACCCCAAACTATACCGTGTCGCTCGTCTGCAGGCATGCCTCCAAAGAAGTAGTGTCAAGCCCGCCGCCCGTCAGTGGTATTAGCGCAAACACCGGATAAGGCCTTTGCTATTCCAAATACATACAGCTATCACAGAGAATGCTTACCGTATTCAAACGTGTAAGTTACAAAAATAAATCAACAAAGGTGATACCGATGCAGCTCTCAATCAAATCGCGCTTGATCTACACCATCGCCTTTCTGGCTTTGTTGCTGATCGGCATTGGCGCTCTGGGCATTTACAGCCTGAACAAAACGAATAATTCGATCAAAACTGTCTACGAAGACCGGGTTATTCCGCTGCAGCAGCTTAAAATCATCGCCGACGCCTACGCCGTCAGCGTGATTGATGCCGTCAACAAAGCCAACGCCGGGCTGGTTGACGCCGAAACCACGCTCAAGCAAGTCTCCAGCGCCAATACCCTGATCCACAGCGAATGGGATAAATACCAATCCACCACGCTCACCGCCGAAGAGCAGCAGCTCTCCAATCAGGCGCTGACGCTGTTTCAACACGCCGATGCCGAAATTGCCAAGCTGGAAAGCTACTTAAAAGGCCGCCAAGGCAATATTCAGGGCGAGCTGATCGCCTTCGACGGCCCGCTGTATGCCAGCATTGATCCGATCAGTGAAAAAGTCAGCGAGCTGATCGATCTGCAGCTAACAGTGGCCAAAACCGAATTTAACAACTCGCAAGCCACCTTTGAATCGGTGCGCACGCTGTCGATTGGTCTGATCCTGCTGGGGCTGGCGCTGGCAGCGCTATCCGGTGTGCTACTGATTCGCGCCATCTCCAACCCCTTGTCACGCGCGGTAACGATTGCGCAGAATATCGCACAGGGGCGGCTGGATAATCAGATCGAGATTCACAGCCGTGATGAAACTGGCCAGCTCATGCTGGCCATGCAGCAGATGCAAAGCGCCATTCAGGATTTTGTCCGCGCCCAGCAAAGTATGGCGAGCCAGCATGCCGCCGGGATGATGAGCGCGCGGCTGGATGCTCGCCAGTACCCCGGCACTTTTGGCGAGATGGCCGCTCAGGTGAACACGCTGGTGGATGATCATATCCGTGTTATCGAGACCACGATTGACGTCATCGGCCAGTATTCCCAGGGCAATTTCACGCCGGATATGCCCGCCCTGCCCGGTGAAAAAGCCAAAATCACGCAGTCAATTGCCGAAGTCAAACGCGCCTTGCTGGCGATCAGCAGCGACATCCAGCGGCTGGCCGAGGCCGGTGCCAACGGCGACTTTAGTCCGCGTTGCGACGCCAGCCAGTATCAATTCATGTTCAAAGCGATGCTGGAAAATCTCAACCAGCTAATTATCACCTGCGATGTGGGTTTTAACGACGTGCTGCGCGTGTCCGAAGCGTTGGCGCAGGGTGATTTAAGCCAGAGCATTAGCAAGGACTACCCAGGCCTATTTGGCCGCACCAAAACCGGTGTCAATGCCACCGTGGGCACACTCAATACGATTATTAATGAAGTCAACGCCATGGTCAGCGCAGCCGCCGAGCATGGCGACTTCAGTACGCGGCTCAATACCGGCGACAAAAAAGGCTTTTCGCTCAGTCTGGCCGAGCGGCTCAATGAATTGTCCCGCATCACAGATACCGGCCTGCGCGACGTGATGCGCGTTGCCCAGGCGCTGGCCGATGGCGATCTGACGCAGAAAATCACCCAGCATTATCCGGGGCTGTTTGGCGAAACCAGCGATGCGGTCAATACCACGGTAGATAATCTGCAGCATCTGGTGGGCGAGATTCAGCAGGCCGGCATTACGATCCAGCAAGCCGTTGGCGAAATCGCGCAGGGGAATGCCGATTTGTCGCGCCGCACCGAATCACAGGCCGCCAATCTGGAAGAAACCGCCGCCAGCACCGAGGAGTTAACCGGTACCGTGCGCCAGAACGCCGATAACGCCAAAGAAGCCAATCAGCTGGCGCATGCGTCAGCCCAAGTGACGCAGGATGGCGGCGTGATGGTGCGGCAGGTCGTGCAGACCATGGGCTCGATTCAGGAATCGTCGCGCAAGATTGTTGACATCATCAGCGTGATCGACAGCATTGCCTTCCAGACCAATATTCTGGCGCTGAACGCAGCGGTGGAAGCCGCGCGCGCTGGCGAGCAAGGCCGCGGCTTTGCCGTGGTGGCCTCTGAAGTGCGCAATCTGGCGCAGCGCTCGGCCGTGGCCGCCAAGGAAATCAAGGTCTTGATCAGCGATTCGGTGGCGCAGGTTGACCACGGCAGCCAGCAAGCCAACCAAGCAGGTACAACAATGGCGCAAGTGGAATCGAGTATCGAACGCGTGCGCATCCTGATCGGTGAAATCGCCAACGCGTCCATCGAGCAAAGCGCGGGCATTGCGCAGGTGAATCAGGCGGTGACGCATATGGACGAAGTGACGCAGCAAAACGCCGCGCTAGTGGAAGAAGCCGCCGCCGCAGCCGAATCGCTGCAAGAGCAGGCCAAAGCACTGTCGGCGGCGGTGAGCGTCTTCAAACTCAGCCACGCCACACCCAGTGGTATTCAAGCCATTTTAAGCAAAGCAGCCCAACCGGACGCCGGAATGCCCAGATTGCTGGCGATGCAATAAATACCACCTAGTAGTATCAACACCAAAACATTATTGATTAATAGCTGTATCAACATACCCCTTGCCAATCTCCCGGCAAGGGGTTTTTCTTTGCCTGCCAGTTTTAGTCACGGCCAACGCAGCGCCAAGGGCAGATGACCGCCTGATGACACTTTTTGCGACAAAGTGGTATTAAGCTATCTTGCACCTTGACTTACACCATCAAGGTATGACGCTGCAGCACTTATCCAGCAACCATTTCAAGCTGATACCCCTTGAGCATTGCTAGCCGTGTTAGCCAGCCCACAACACTGGTCTGCATTAGGGAAATCCTCAAGTCTTGGCAATATGACAAATGCAATAAGCTGCGCTCTCCCCATCACGCGATACTTATAAAACCGGCGCAAACGGTGCAATGGGGAATTTACCTTACCAAAAATGGATGGAGATCCTGAAATGAAATTCACACGCAGCTCATTGCTGGTGGCTGGCGCCCTTGCGTCCATGGCCATCGGCGCACACGCCAACACGGTAGACCGGATTGTCGTCAAGCTCAAAGCATCGCCGATGATGCGCAGCATGAACGCCGAAGATCTGGGACAAACGCTCAAAGAAGCCGCCCAGGGCAAAGCGCAGCACAGCTTTACCATGGCCGACGGCGAATCACACGTTCTACAGCTACCCAAAGGCCTGTCTGGCGCCGAGCTGAACGCTTATCTGCAAAAGCTGCAGGCATCAGGCCAGTTTGAAGCGGTTGAAGCCGACGTCTGGATGTACCCGATGGGCGTCACCCAACCGACAGACAGCCTGTGGAATTCGCTCTGGGGCATGCAGCAAGTGGTGCCGGGCAGCAGCTACGGCGCTGATTTTATCGGCGCTTGGGAATTTGCCACTGGCGAGGGCATCGTGGTCGGCGTAGTCGATACCGGCTCGGTACCGCACGCCGATCTGGGCCAGCTCAGCCCATACAGCGGCAATTATGTTTCCGCTGGCTACACCTTTATCAGCGATTGCTACCGCGCCGCAACGTGCGACTGGACCACTGGCTCGCGCACGATCAAGCCGATTCCAAGCGGCCTGGATCAGGGCGACTGGTGTACCAGCAGCGATGTGAGCAACCAGATTTGCCAGCGTACCGGCAGCAGCTCTTTCCACGGCTCGCACGTGGCCGGCACGATTGCCGCGCTGGGCTATAACGGCGTTGGCGTGATTGGTGGCGCTTACAATGCCCGCATTCTGCCTGTGCGCGCACTGGGTAAAGGCGGCGGCTCTGCCGTTGATATTGCCGATGCCATCCGTTGGGCTGCCGGTGTTCACCCCAGCATTCCCAACCCGAACCCGGCCAAAGTCATCAATATGAGTCTGGGCGGCGGCTCCAGCACTTGCCCGAGCTTCTACCAGTCGGCCATCAACGACGCGAGCAATGCCGGCGCGATTGTGGTCGTGGCCGCAGGTAATGAAAACCAGGACGCCAGCAAAGTCTCCCCAGCCAATTGCGCCAATGTGATTACCGTGGCCGCGACGGGCAAAGCCGGTGAAAAAGCCAGCTACTCGAATTTTGGTAGTAAAGTCACGCTGGCCGCACCGGGCGGCAATGGCAATACGCGGATTACCTCCACCGTGAATCTGAGCGCGGATCGCGTGGATTTGTCGGCCAATGGCGCAGGCTACAAAGGCATGAACGGCACCTCAATGGCCACGCCTCATGTGGCTGCCGCAGTCGCGCTGATGCTCAGTGCCAACCCGAAACTGAAATATAACGACGTGGTCAGCCTGCTGCGCCAATCGGCCACGGCGTTCCCGACCTCTGGCGGCTGCAGCACCAGCAACTGCGGCTCGGGGATTCTGAATGCAGCAGCGGCTGTACGTCTGGCTAAGCAGTCGGCGGGCGACAACACCGAGCCCAATCCAACGCCCACACCCGTGATCACCCCAACCCCGACGCCACCCGTGGTAACACCAACGCCAGCCCCGGTCATTACCCCGACACCAGCGCCAGTCACCGGCTGCCATGCCGCCTGGCTTGAAGGCAAAACCTTTGCTGCCGGTGATCTGGTAACCTACGCAGGCCGCAACTACCGCGCTACCAGCACACACACAGCGCATATCGGTGCCAACTGGAATCCGAAATCAACGCCAACCCTGTGGCAGGACATCGGCGCGTGCACCGGCGGGAATGCAACACCGGCACCAACCAGCAGCCCGGTGATCACGCCCAAGCCAACGGCCACGCCAGTGATTACACCAGCACCGACGCTGGCGCCAACACTGGCACCGACGGCAGCCCCCAGCGCCAGCCCGTCTTGCCCGGCCTGGTCGGCCAGCACGATCTATACGGCAGGCCAATGCGTCAGCTTCAACGGCCAGACCTTTGCTGCCAAATGGTGGACGCGCGGCGAGCAGCCGGGCGCAGCCCAGTGGGGCCCTTGGGCACCGCAGGCTAATGCGGCAGTCAAACGCAAGTAATGCGGCGTATTTAACTACAGGCTGCTGACAAAGTGGAAAATCACGATTTTTAAGTCTCGGCAAAGCCGAGCCTAAGAAATAAGGCCTTGAATCTGCAGCCTTTACGTTTTATTTCCACCCCTCCCGTCCCCTCCTTGAGGGGAGCCTCGCTGCGCGAGTGGGGTTTGCCATCAATCTGAGTATTTAATTAGCATTTAAAGCCCAAGCCCCCGCTCCGGCGGGGGCCAGACTGTTTTGCCGGAGACCGACCATGCTGAAAAACTGCACCGACTTGTTGAAAAAAATCGCCCTGCTGCTCAGTTGCTGCGCCATCAGCGCCTGCGTCACTGCGGGTAACAGCAACACGCTCCCCAGCTCACCAAAAGCTGCCTTGATCGAACGCGTGATTGTGCAATTAAAATCGCCCACCGATCCGGCCAGCCAGATTGCCCGGCTCGCCGAGCACTACCAGCTGGGCATGGAGTACGAGCGCGATATGGGCAGCCAGTTTTATGTTGCCACGCTTAAACCTGCGCTCAGCAATGACAGCCTGCAACCCTATCTAGCCCAAATCGCTCAGGACCCGGCTGTCGCCAGTATCGAAGCCGATCTGCCTATGCACACCATGCCCGTCCAATAAGCAGCAGCCATGACCATACTGCCGCCCAAGGGCGGATACGGGACTCACATAAGCATTGGGTATATTGCTGTAGATCAATAGCTAAAAGTACTACAGCCATATACCCATCAAAAAGCCACAAACTCGACTGCTTGATCACGTCAATTGAGCACATCCGCTTTGCCGTCAAGCCATCGCCCGATACCAGTCATGCGATCAATCAATAGCCGCATCAGCCCAGCGTGCATATTGGCGCGTTTATTCAATCTTTTTCGTTGACTGCTGCGTATGCTGCCCTGATCCGATTTAAATATCCAAGGGTGGCAAAGTGGCGAAAACCATTCTCATCACAGGCGGCACGCGAGGCATAGGGCGTGCTTTGGTCGAGCAATATCTGGCACGGGGCTTTGCGGTCATCGCAACGGGCAGCACGCCGCACAGCGTCGATCAGGCGCGCGCGGCGCTGCCCCAAGTCGACTGGCAGGTTTGCGATTTGCGCGAGCAGGCCGATCTGGCGGCCTTGTGCCAGCATATTGGTCGGCGAGCGCTGGATCGGGTGGTGCACAATGCCGGTGTCCAGCAGGCACGCAACTGGTTCTCGCCCGGGGGTGAAGCGCTCAGTATTGAAGACGAAACCCAGATCAACTTTACTGCACCGGTTTTGCTGACCCAGGCGCTATTTGACAATGTGCATAGCGCGCGCGGGCGCTGGATTTTTATCACCTCAGGGCTGGCAATCGCCCCCAAACAGAGCGCGGCAGTGTACTGCGCCAACAAGGCGGCGCTGCACGTTTTTTGCAAATCACTGAATGGACAGATCGCGCTAACCGGCAGCCCGATCAAAGTGTGCGAAGCCATTCTGCCGCTGGTTGATACGGCCATGACACAAGGCCGGGGGCGGGGCAAAATCAGCCCGGAGCAGGCAGCCGCAGAAATCATTCGCGGCGTAGAGCGTGGCCTGGCCGAAATTCACGTCGGCAAAGTCCGCTGGCTGATGCGCTTGCGGGCGCTGTGGCCCAACGGCGCGGAAAATCTGATGATCAGGCACTAAGGACTACGGATACTGGACATGCGCAAACCGCACCTACGTGGATCACGACTACTGGCCTGGCTAGAGCAGCATGGACGGCATCCGGCGGCGATTCCGGCACTGGCCGCGCTTTCGGTTGGCGACTACTTTTTTCCGGCCTTGCCAGGCCAAAGCTCGGTGATTGTGCTCAGTCTCTTGCAGGCTAGGCGGCAAGCCGCGATTGTGCTGGCCTTCGCCATCGCTGCAGCAATCGGTGCGATACTCCTGATTGCGCTCAGCAGCGGTGTGCTCGCCATACTTGCGCAACTGCCACTTAGCCTGCCCGCCACCCCGCTCTGGCTCACTGGGCAACAGCTGCTACAAACACATGGCATACTGGCGCTGGCCGTACTCTCGGTCTGGCCAGCGCCACCTCGTAGCTTGATTGTGCTGGGGGTGATGTCAGGGCTGCACGAGGCGGCCATCGTGCTCGCGGTGTTGATCGGCAAACTGATCTGGTTTACTGCGCTCACCACGCTGATCATCAAAGCCCCTGCCCGCCTGCTTCGTCTGCCATTCGTAGGAAAAAAGCTGGCACGATGGATTGCCAACCTTGATACGCGGATCAAACAATGAATACCCCAGCCACCATGCAGGCTGATTTTGCCAGCCGCACCATGTTGCAGATTATTAGCGCGGGGCTTGATCTGTTGACACTGCAAGCCTCAATTCCGCTGGGCCGTGGCACCCATGAGCGGATTCCCCTCGCGAGCAAGCAGGCCTTACTGCAGCAAATCCACCGTGATTACGGTTTGCCTGCCCTGCTGCGCGTGGGCGCAGGCGTGAAGCAGCTGGTCGACTCGCCAATCGGCAAGGCTCTATTACAGGGCAGTACGCCCGACACCTTGCTGGGCAAATGGCAACGCCTCGAAAAATACGTCCACAGTCGGCATTACACCCGTTGCGAGATCACGCATCAGCAAGCCTGCATTAGCCACCACGCCCGCAGCGGCCCGCCGCCGAGCCTAGAAGAAGATTTGCTGATTCTCGGCGTGCTGTGCGCGCTACTGCACCAGCTGGGCCTGCGCGAGATTCGGCTGAGCGCCAGCGGGCAAGCTGATCAGGCGGTGTATATTTATCCCGCGCAGACGGTCAATACCGACGCCCTGGTGGTGCGGACCAACTGGTATCTGCACTGGACGACGGGCTGCAACCAGCCCGAAGCAGCAGATGCAAGGCCTGCTCAGTCGGAGTCGGTGATCGAACGCACCAAGGCGAGCATGCGCCAACTGGGGCTACTCGATCTGACGCTGGGCCAGGTGGCTCAAGCGCAGGCGCTGTCGCCGCGTTCCTTGCAGCGTCAGCTGCAGCACAGCGGCGCTGATTTTTCCTCGCTAGTGCAAAGCGTTCGCGTTCAGGCCGCCAGTGAGCTGCTGCTCGCATCGACGACAATCAGTACCGCCGAAATTGGTTTTGTGTGCGGCTTTGCCGATCAGGCGCATTTTTCCCGGCTATTTAAGCAGTGGACCGGCATGACGCCCGGTGAGTTTCGCCAATTCCAAACCTCGCCCGCCGCGGGGCAACACTGAGGCCAAGCTAGGCCGATTACTCAGAGGGTATTACCTTGTTCGTCGCAATCAGAATGGCACACAGCAAGATACCACCCCCACCTATCCATTGCCAGAATGACAGGTGCTCGCCCAGAATCAGCGCGGCCAGCAGCACGCTGACCACCGGCTCCAGCGTAGACAGCGTTGAGGCTTCGCTGGCGGATAGATAATCGAGCCCGGCTAAAAAGGCAAAAATCGCCACCACGGTAGAAACCAGCGCAATGGCCAGACAGGCCAGCCAGCTGTTGGCGCTAACCGGCCAGCTTGGGCTATGCCAGAGCGTCGTCAGCCACAAACTCCCCGCCGCCGAGATCATCACCACCGTCGCTGCTGGCAAAGCCCCGGCGATGGGGGTCAGGCGGCTGCCGAGCAGAATGTAGCCCGAATAAATCAGCGCCGCGAGCAAACCAAACATCACACCCAGCGCCTGCCCGCCTGCCGGGCCAATCGTCAGCAGCAGGCTGACCGAGGCCAGCACCAGCGCAACCATCGTGCGGCGTGAGAGTTTTTCTTTCAGCCACCATGCACACACCAGCGTTACCAGAACCGGATACACATACAGCAGCAAGGCCGCCAGTGCGGCCGAGCCATATTGCAGCGCTGAAAAATAACAAAAGGCTTGCCCGACATAACCCAAACCGCCCATTGCCATCAAACCGAGCAACACCCGCCCGCGCGGCCACTGCGCACGACGCAGCAGCATCACCACCGCCATCACCAGCGCCGCCACGCTAAAGCGGATCAGCAGCAAGCCTTGGGTATTGACCCCGCCAGCCCCATCTGCGCCCAAAGCCCAGACGCCAAAAATCGGCATCCAGCCAAAGGCGATGGCAGAAATCACGATCAGCAAGAGGCCGGTACGGCGTTGTGCGCTCATCCTTCACGCTCTCTCACGCAGTAGATAATCAATCGCCGCCACAATAGTGGCCAGCTGGGCGCGATTGCATTGCTCCGCCGTGGCTTGCGGGCTGTCGGGATAAACCTCGGTAGTTGTGACATAGCGGGCAGCGCTCATCCCGCCACACAGCCCCAACTGACGCTTGGGATTGTTGATCACACCATGCTGCTGCAGCGGCTCACCAATCAGGCAGCCGTGCTTGTCAGGCTGCGCAATATGAGTGACCTGCGCAACGGCCTGAATCAGCGCGTGCTGAAATTGCGGCTCGGCGCGCTCGGTGTCGCCCACCAGATAAAACCCGTCCGGAATCTCATGCCAGTCAAACGCCACACCGTCCCGTGCGGCCTTGGCCGGGCCAAACTCGCTATTGTCGGTATTGGTGGTCTCGTGCAGATCAATATGCAGATCAACGTGTGGTGCATACTCGGCCACACAAGCCATTGCCGCAGCCGCCTCCTGCGCCGGGCTGGCGGAATAGAAATGCCGGTTTGGATCGAGCGTCAGCGGATTCCAGCGATTAATGGTTTCATAAGCCCACGGGCTGATGCACGGCAGCACTAGCAGATTAAGCCGCTCGCTGCAGACCTCAAAAGCCTCGGCAATAAATTGTAAAGCGCCATGGACACCGCTGGTTTCGTACCCATGAACGCCACCGGTAATCAACGCAGTTGGGCGCTGGGGCTGCCACACGCGGCTGCGCACCGCAAATAATGGATAGCGCGGCAAGCCCAGACTTGGATAATCCAGCTCGCCATATTGCACCAGCACCCCGGCTGCGGGCATGCTCGCTTGCAAACGCGAAACAACCTCATCCGCGTAACTGCGCCGAATCTGCTGACGGCTCAACCACTGCGCCCGCTCGGCTGCCGACCAGGGTTGAGCGGGTGTACCAATCGGATAAAGAGTGTGTGACTGCATCATGCCCCCGGAAAAGAAAGGCCACTATATCACTGCAAAGTCCGGCAACGGGATTGGTGAAACTCCGTGTCATCGCAATAGGTCGAGGCTTCAATAGCAACCCCAGCCCTCGAAGCAACGCCCTCTGGGAGCAGACGCCAGGGGCACAAAGCAACAAGGCGTTGAAATTCAAAGCCCTATTTCTAGGCCTAGGCTTTGCCAAGACATTCAGAGCTGTCGTAAGCCACTTTTTACGGGAATCGATGCAGTGAGAAAAACACCATCTTCACCGGGTATTGCTCCATATGCCATGCAATTAAAAGACTACAGGGCAATACCCATCATTTCCACTTACATTGCTATTGCTCGCCCGACCCGAACCAGCACTCGTACCTTGACTGCACGCATCAATAGATAGTTGGGTAGCCACTCCAGTCTGGGGTCGTGAAATTCACTTGCCGCACATAAAACAAGCTCTGATAAGCGCTACCAAACCGGTTAGGGGTTTGCGGAACAAAATTGACCTCCCGCACACTGCTACCTTGCAGCAGATTGCGTGTTGCCGCATCAGCCGGGTAACTCATGTAGGCAAATTGGCCCAGCTGATCGAGCTCGAACTCTAGCGTCCCTTTGACAGTTGCCTCATTAGGATCAAAGACCTTGCTGGCCGTGATATGGCTGGTGTGGATTTGCCCCGGATAACGATCAGCCAAAACCTTGCCTGTGCTGGTTTTCAGCTCGGAACCCGCTGCAAAGCCATGCAGGGCATGGGTCAGTACGATTACTTTTTTACCCGCAAAAGGTCGATCTATCAGCCAGGCGGCGTTATGGCCAGCGACAAAACCGCGCTCATTGTAATCAAGCTGCTTGGGCTTGCTCCACACATAGCCCATGGTGCCGCTCAGGCTGTGGACTGCCCGGCACCAGAAGCCGTCCGATTCAAAGTGCGATTCCTGACTTGCTGGCGCAGTACAAAACTCCGCCTTAACTAGCTCCTGCACCCGCTTAAAGGCAGGCAGCTCAACTGGCGCATCGGTGTATTCCGGATTGCTTGTTAAGCGCTGAGCGATCACTTTATACGTTTGCCATTCCGGATCCCGCAGCAGCGATGCATTGCGCGCTTGCAGCCTAGCTTCCAGCCGGGAAACAAATAATCCCGTTGAGGCCACACCTTCCATCATCACTTCAATACCGGCCAAGCTCAGTGGCTTGCTGGTCTTTTGCGTTTGATCGACATAAGCAAAGATTTTTTGCCCATGCGCATCACGCGAAAAACCATAATAAGTACGACCGGGCGCAGACTGGGTAAACGGAATGGCACGCGATTGCTTTAACTCATTCATATTGACCACATCAAACAGACCACTTTCAATCAGCAGTACATCAAAGCCTTTTTGCTCGTGCAGGTAGCGGATCAAACGCGCGTTCAGGTCCAGCGCCTGCGCCACACCATGAGTCGGCTCGGTGAGCACCACAATTTTTTTGTCACCCACCGCGTTACCAAAAGCGGCCAATTCGCTATCGGCAATATTATCCAGACTGCTGGCAGAGAACGCCTGAGCGGCTTTTTTTATTTCGTTGCTACCGCCAGCAATCTCACTACCACCCCCACCACCGCATGCAGCCAAAATAAGTACCGAAAATGCACAAGCAACGCTTTTCATGACTGGATGACCTGATCAAATAAAACACAAATCTTACTCATTTAAATTAAATCTGTAAGCGATCAATGTGGATTTGTTGTAATGCGGCAAGCGGGACGACTCTAACAATCACCAACAACCCGATTTGTGGCGGATTGATTGCCAAAAATGTGGCGAATAAAAAAACCCCATGCATCACATGGGGTATCTAACTAAAACAAATATCAATCAAGGCCTAAAGAGAAATACCCCCTAGGCATTCCAGTTCACCCAGCCAAAATGCCAGGTGGCCAGTACGATCAGGCCAAAGGCGATGCGATACCAAGCAAATACAACAAAGGTGTGGGTTGAGATAAAGCGGATCAGCGCGCGGATGGCGATAAAGGCAAAGATGAACGACGAGACAAAGCCAACGGCAAAGATACCGATGTCGGGGCTATCGAGCACATGGCGGTGCTTGATCAAGCTGTAAATCGACGCTGCGCCCAGCGTGGGGATGCCCAGAAAAAAGGAAAATTCGGTGGCTGCCTTGCGCGAGAGCCCCAGAAACATGCCACCAATAATGGTCGCGCCCGAGCGGCTGGTGCCGGGGATCAGCGCCAGACACTGGCACAGACCGACTTTCAGCGCGTCTTTCAAACTCAGGTCGTCCACCGTTTCCACGCTGACCGTGTGCTGGCGTTTTTCCGCCCACAGAATAATCAGGCCACCGACGATAAAGGCAATCGAGACGGCAATCGGGTTAAATAATACCGCCTTGATGTGCTCGGAAAACAGCTTGCCCAAGATCGCAGCAGGGATAAAGGCGATGACAATGCCCAACAGCAAATTGCGCTCGCTGCCCGCATGGCTGACGCCTTGAAAAGTGCGGCCAATTTTGGCGCGGTATTCCCAGATTACCGCCAGCATGGCGCCGAGCTGGATAAAGATTTCGTAGACATTGCGCTTGTCTTTGGAAAGGAAATTGAGCAAATCGCCCGTGAGAATCAAATGGCCAGTGGATGAGATCGGCAAAAACTCGGTAATCCCTTCGACCAGGCCCATGATCAGGGAGTGAAATAACAGAATCGGATCCATGTCTTGCCCGTGCAGTTGATTGTCAATGGTGCGCGATTATAGTCGTAAGCACTGTCAAATGTGGCGGGCAGGCTCACATTTATCCTTGCCTCTATCAGCCCGGCGGCCCTGCACTGAAGTCCGTCATCAAACAGGGGTAAAGATGTGAATATTTACACTAGGGCTTGGGAACCACGGGGCGCACCCCCACTCTGATTTCATGTGTGCAATGCAAGTGTGCATTTTGCTCATCTCCTCCCTGTTGACCGGGCGCCTTTTGCAAAATCGGCGCCCGTTTTTTTTGCCCGGGATTTGTGCCTGAGGTCGGATTTGGTGTTGATATGATTGAAAATGAGCTGAACTAGCCCCTTCCCCCTTAACCGGGGAAAGTTGGGATGGGGGTGGTCTTAACGATCAATTCAACATTACACCCTCACCCTAGCCCTCTCCCGTCAAGGGAGAGGGAATAAAAGCGATTCCGCAGTCCAAAAAACCATCAACACGTCATCTGAACATTGCGCCTTGAATACGGGTATATTGCTGCAAGCAATGTCAAGCAATAGCCACATGGCAATACCCCATACCCCACAAACAAATCACTGACAAAAACCCAGACGCGATCACTTCTTCTGATGGTGGCGCAGCAGATTGGCCAGCGCGGCTTTCAGCTCGGGATCATCGACTTGGGTTTGCAGCTGGCCAAACGCGGCTTTGGCGGGTTCAGTCATGCGTAAGGTCTTGGTTTGCATCGGATTTCCCTGCTGCAGTGATACTTGCACCTTGGCGCGGATTGCGGTAGCGTGCACCCCAGCTTGACCCAACGCAGCCAATATCGCTGGCTCGGCCTGTCGCAAACGCGTGGCCGCTGCGCTACCGGGCACCGCCACCAGCAAGGTGCTGCCCGACCAAGCCGTGCCCTGGCACACCCGGGCTAATTCCGGTGCAACGGCCGAGCGGACAATCTGCAGCAAATGATTGAGTTGATCGAGCTGTTTGACCAGCCGCTTAAGTTGGTAATCGCCTTCGACCAGTTGGGAAAAATTAGCGTTTTTAGTCATTTCAAAGGATTCCAATGAATATCATTGTGGTCTCGCATCGGCTGGACAAAGCCATTTCATTGGGCCCGCGCGAGCTGGGTGCTTTAAGTCTGGCTATCACCGTACTGATTGGTGCCGCCGCCTTTGGTCTGGGCATGCTGTTTGCGCCCAACCGGGTAGAGCCATTACTGCGCCTGATGCCCGGCCAGCACGCGCGGCAAAACGAAATTGATGCGCTGGCTGTCCAGGTGGGCGAGCTGCAAGCCAAGCTGACGCGTCTGGATAGTCTGGCCAATCGCGTGGGCGATAAAACCGGTATCGACATCCAGCCTTTCCTGAGCAAAAACCCCGCACCACAAGGCGGCCTAGCGCACGATGGCCAACCGTTTGCGGTCTCCGGCCTGCGCAATCTGCTGCAGGATACCGACGCCAAAATGGCGGCGATGATCGATCAGCTTACCCTAGCCGAGGCTATCCTGATTGCCCCGGATGCCAGCTATCTGCCACGCCGCTCGCCGCTCTCCATTGCACCGCAATCTTCCAGCTTTGGCTGGCGCGTTGATCCGTTTCGCGGCACGCAGGTTTTCCATGAAGGCATCGATTATCAGGGCGATACCGGCACGCCAATTGTAGCCGCCGCCACAGGTAAGGTCGTGTATGCAGCTTACCATCCCCAATATGGTAATATGGTCGAGCTTGATCATGGTAAAGATTTGACCAGCCGATACGCCCACGCCAGCCAGTTGCTGGTCAAAAGCGGAGACACGGTGCAGGCAGGGCAGAAAGTTGCGTTGCTAGGCAGTACTGGGCGCTCAACAGGGCCTCATCTGCACTTTGAAATCCGCTATCGCGGCGTGGCGCAAAACCCCATGCGCTTTATTGATGCAGGTCAATCAAACTATGCTCAAGCCACTAAGTAACACTGAGTAAGTCTTGAAAAAAGACAGGGTGGAGCCAACTAAGGCCTGTTAGCCCGAAAGCGGGCTTAGGCCTTTGTCTATTTATAAAAACTGAGCCTCATCGAGGCCGTCACGTGGTAGCAATATGATCTCGAATCTGCTGAAAAAAGTATTTGGAAGCCGTAACGACCGTTTGTTGAAACAATACGGTGCCATCGTCAAGCAGATTAATGCGCTAGAGCCGAGCATTTCGGCCTTGTCTGATGCTGATCTACGTGGCAAAACCGATGAATTCAAAGCCCGTCTGGAAAAAGGTGAGACTTTAGATCAAATTCTGCCTGAAGCTTTTGCGGTGTGTCGTGAAGGCGGCAAGCGCGCTTTGGGCATGCGTCACTTTGACGTGCAGCTGATCGGTGGTCTGGTTCACCATCAGGGCAAGATTTCCGAAATGCGTACCGGTGAAGGTAAAACACTGGTGGCAACGCTGGCCGCCTACCTCAATGCCCTCACTGGCCAGGGCGTGCATGTGATTACCGTGAATGATTACCTGGCGCAACGCGATGCGGCGCAAATGGGCAAATTGTTCAATTTCCTCGGCCTGACTTGTGGCGTGAATCTGGGCCAGATGGCGCACGAAGACAAAAAAGCCGCCTATGCCTGCGATATTACTTACGGCACCAATAACGAATTCGGTTTTGACTATCTGCGCGACAATATGGTGTTCAGCGTGGAAGAGCGCGTACAGCGCGGCATGAATTTTGCCATCGTCGACGAAGTAGATTCGATCCTGATCGACGAAGCGCGTACCCCGCTGATTATTTCCGGCCCGGCTGACGACAATACCGATCTGTATCTGGCCATGAATAGCATTCCGGGTCAGTTGACGCGTCAAGCCACTGAAGAAGGCGAAGGCGATTACTGGGTCGATGAAAAAGCCCATACCGTCATGCTGTCCGAAGCCGGCCATGAGCGGGTAGAGCAAATCCTGACCCAGATGGGTCTGCTGCCTGAAGGCGACAGCCTGTATGCGGCCAGCCACATCAGCCTGATCCATCACCTAAACGCCGCCTTGCGTGCGCACGCGCTGTTTGTCAAAGATCAGCACTATGTGGTGATGGATGGCGAAATCATCATCGTTGACGAACATACCGGCCGCCTGATGTCAGGCCGCCGTTGGTCAGAAGGCCTGCATCAGGCTGTCGAAGCCAAAGAAGGCGTGGAAATCCAGCAGGAAAACCAGACGCTGGCGACGATCACGCTGCAAAACTACTTCCGTATGTACAGCAAGCTGTCGGGCATGACCGGTACAGCGGACACCGAAGCCTACGAATTCCAGCAGATTTACGGCCTGGAAACGGTGATTATCCCCACCAACAAACCGATGTTGCGCGAAGATCGTCAGGATCAGGTATTTAAAACCGCCAACGAAAAATACAACGCCATCATCAAGGACATCAAAGGCTGCGTCGAGCGCGGCCAGCCTGCTCTGGTCGGCACCACCTCGATCGAGCAATCGGAATTGCTCTCCGGCATTCTGAACAAGGAAGGCATTGCACATAATGTACTGAATGCCAAACACCACGCCAAAGAGGCGCAAATCGTGGCGCAGGCCGGCAATATCGGTCAGGTTACGATTGCGACCAATATGGCTGGTCGCGGTACGGACATCGTACTGGGCGGCAGCATCGAGCGCGACATCAAGGATATTGAAGCCGACGAAGCGCTCGACGAAGCAGCCAAAGTGCTGAAAATCGCGCAGCTCAAAGCCGAATGGCAAGAGCGCCACGATAAAGTGCTGGCGGCGGGTGGTCTGCACATCATCGGTACCGAGCGCCATGATTCACGCCGGATCGACAATCAGTTGCGTGGCCGTTCAGGCCGTCAGGGCGACCCAGGCTCAAGCCGTTTCTACCTGTCACTGGAAGACACTTTGCTGCGCATTTTTGCCGGTGATCGCGTGGCCTTCGTGATGGACAAGCTCAAAATGCCGGAAGGCGAGCCCATCGAAGCGGGCATGGTATCGCGCGCCATTGAATCGGCGCAGCGCAAAGTGGAAGGCCGCAACTTCGACATGCGTAAACAGCTGCTGGAATACGATGATGTGGCCAACGAGCAGCGCAAAGCAATCTACAGCCAGCGCAATGAAATTCTGGAAAGCGCCGAAGTTGCGTCAACGATTGCCGCGATGCGCGACAGCTTTGTGGCTGATCTGTTTGACCAGTTCATTCCACCTGATTCAATGGAAGAGCAATGGGATGCCGAAGGCCTTGAACGCGCACTGAACGAATTGCACGTGGGCGTCAATGTCAGCGAGTGGGTGCAAAACGAGAAATCCCTCAGCATCGAAGACATGAAAGCGCGAGTGGTTGCAGCTGCGAAAGCCGCTTACGACGCCAAGGTTGAACAGGCTTCCGAAACCAACTTCCGCAATTTCGAGCGCTCGGTATTGCTGCAGCACGTTGATCAATACTGGCGCGAACACCTGTCGGCGCTGGATCATTTGCGTCAGGGTATCCATCTGCGCGGCTATGCACAGAAAAACCCGAAACAGGAATACAAGCGCGAAGCGTTTGAATTGTTCTCGGCCTTGCTCGATCAGATCAAGCGCAATGTCTTGCAGATCGTGATGACCGTCCAGATCCGTGGCCCGGAAGACGTGCAACCGGTTGAGCAGCATGCGATTGCAGAATCGGACATGCAATTTACGCATGCAGACATCGAAGCCGTACTGGCCAGCGGTGACGAAGAAAAAATCCGCGAAATGCTGATGGCAGCCATGCAGCAGGAAGGTGGCCCGAAAATCCAGTTTAGCGGCGTTGGCCGGAACGATCCTTGCCCTTGCGGTTCAGGCAAAAAATACAAGCACTGCCACGGCCAGCTGGCTTAAGTCACTAAGTAGTCAGTCAAAAAAAGCGATCTCTACGGAGATCGCTTTTTTATTAGGTATATCAACCAAGAGCTTATTGATATTGATCTATCGGCATATACCCCTACTCTTTCTTCTCCCCCTCAGCGGCCTCTTCCACCACTTCCGGCTCTTCGTGCACTTCAAGCGATAAGTGATCCAGCCCGCTGCTGTGCTCTTCCTTGCGGTGATGCTGGCTATTGAGCTTGATCTTCAGCCGCAATTCATTGAGCGAGTCGGCATTCTTCAGCGCTTCTTCCATGCTGATTTTGCCCGCTTCGTAGAGATCAAACAGCGCCATATCGAAGGTCTGCATCCCCAGCTCTTTGGATTTTTGCATCGCCGTTTTCACACCGCCGACATCGCCTTTGAAAATCATATCGGCCACCAGCGGCGTATTGAGCAAAATCTCGATCGCCGCGCAGCGCCCTTTGCCATCCGGGGTGGGCACCAGCCGTTGCGAAATAATGCCGCGCATATTGAGCGACAAATCCATATACAGCTGCGGATGGCGCTCTTCGGGGAAGAAATTCACAATCCGCTCCAGCGCCTGATTCGAGCTATTGGCGTGCAGCGTGCCCATACACAGGTGGCCGGTTTCGGCGAAGTTCATCGCGTATTCCATCGTTTCTCGGTCGCGAATCTCGCCAATCAGGATCACGTCGGGCGCTTGGCGCAGCGTGTTTTTCAGCGCGGCAAACCAGCCCTTGGTATCGCGACCGACTTCGCGATGTGTGACGAGGCAATTCTTATTCTTGTGCAGGTATTCAACCGGATCTTCAATCGTAATGATATGGCCGTGGCTGTGCTCGTTGCGATAATCAATCATCGCCGCCATCGTCGTTGATTTACCCGAACCCGTGCCACCCACCAGCAGCACCAGCCCGCGTTTGCTCATCACGACTTCTTTTAAAATCTTGGGCAGCCCCATTTCGTCAAAATTGGGAATCTTGCTGGTGATCGTCCTGAGCACCATGCCAACTTTTTCCTGCTGCATAAATACATTCACGCGAAAACGCCCGATGCCTTCGGGACTGATCGCAAAATTGCACTCGAATTCTTCGTCAAATTCGGCCTTCTGATCGGGCCGCATAATCGCGTAGGCCAGCGCGCGCGTTGCCACCGCATTGAGCTTTTGCTGCCCAACCGGCGTCATTTTGCCGTTGATTTTCAGTGCGGGCGGGAAGTCATCGGCGATAAACAGATCGGATGCCTTGTGTTGTATCATCATGCGCAACAAGTCGTGCATGGTTTTTAATGCTTGTTCTGCGTTCATAGCGTGCTCTCCTGTATCAACAGGATATAGACTGCGCGCCAAATGCTGGCTAGCCCGATAGATGGATGGCATTTTTTACAACAATTATTAACTAGACGACTGGTCTAGTTATGTTTATGATCACCGACATGACGACCGAACACCAATCCATGCGCCAGCACATTCTGGACACCGCCAAACCCATTATCCTCGGCAAAGGCTTTTCGGCCGTCGGTTTGAATGAGATTCTGAGCGCCGCCAATGTGCCCAAAGGCTCGTTTTACCATTATTTCAAATCCAAAGAAGCCTTTGGCGCGGCGCTGCTTGACGCGTATTTCGACGACTATTTCACCCGGCTGGAAGGCATGTTGGCACCCAACGGCAGCGATGCGGCCAGCAGGATGGTGGCCTACTGGACGCGCTGGCTGGAAACCCAGGCCGGTGATTGCTGCGAAGAAAAATGCCTTACCGTCAAACTGGCCGGTGAAGTATCGGATTTATCCGAAGCCATGCGCGACAGCCTGCGCCGTGGCACCGATCAATTGATCGCCCGCCTGGCGCAATGCATCAACGAAGGCATTGCCGATGGCTCCCTGTCGCGCGATCTGGATGCCGCGCAAGTCGCTGAAACGCTGTACCAGATGTGGCTAGGCGCCACCTTGCTCGCCAAAGTGCGCCGCGACCATAGCTCGCTGCGCTGTGCGATGGACAGCACGCTAAAGATTTTGCAATTAGCAGCACCGTAATCAACACAGATCGCTCGCCGCAGAGCGATCTATTTTTTGTCGACAACTAGCCGACTGGTCTAATAAAGGAACCCCCTAATGTTTAATTTTGAATTTCACAACCCGACCAAAATCGTTTTTGGCGCAGACACCATTGCCAAGCTTGATCAACTCGTTCCCGCCAACGCCCGCGTGCTGATCTTGCTGGGCGGTGAAAGCGCGCGCAAAAACGGCACGCTCGCCGAAGTGCGCGCCGCACTCGGCGCACGTGAAGTGCAAGAATTCAATGGCATTGAGCCCAACCCAAGCTATGAAACCCTGATGCAAGCGGTTGAGTTGATCCGCCGCGAAAAGCTCGACTATCTGCTGGCAGTCGGTGGTGGCTCGGTGATTGACGGCACCAAATTTGTCGCCGCCGCCGTGCCATTTACTGGCGAGCCTTGGGATATTTTGCTCAGCTACGGCCAGCAGGTCAGCACCGCGCTGCCTTTCGGCACGGTACTCACCCTGCCTGCCACCGGCTCGGAAATGAATAGCGGCTCGGTGATTACCCGCAAAGCGACGCACAGCAAGCTGGCATTTATGAGCCCGCATGTTTTCCCGCAATTCTCGATTCTGGACCCGAACAAAACGCTCACATTGCCAACGCGCCAGATCGCCAACGGTGTGGTCGATGCCTATGTGCACATCATCGAGCAATACCTCACCTACCCGGCCAATGGCATGGTGCAAGACCGTTTTGCCGAAGGCCTGCTGCTATCGTTGATCGAGCTGGGGCCCAAAGTGCTCGCCACGCCAAATGATTATGATTTGCGCGCCAATCTGATGTGGATTGCCACCCAAGCGTTGAACGGCCTGATCGGCGCAGGTGTGCCGCAAGACTGGTCAACGCATATGATTGGCCATGAACTCACCGCGCTATACGACATCGACCACGCGCGCACGCTGGCCATCGTGCTGCCAGCCAGCCTCGCCGTGCGCCGCGTGGGCAAGCACGCCAAATTGCTGCAATACGCTGAACGCGTCTGGGGCCTGCATGAAGGTAGCGACGAGCAACGGATCGACGCGGCGATTGCCAAAACCGCAGAGTTCTTTGAGGCCATGGGGATCAAAACCAAGCTGGCCGATTACAAGCTGGGCGCCGAAGCCGTTGACGCCGTTGTCGCTCAGCTGGAAAAACACGGGATGAGTGCGCTGGGCGAGCAAGGCGATGTCACTCCCGCCATCAGCCGCCAAATTCTGAACGCCGCTCTGTAATACTCCCCAGCGGCAAGGCCGCTGTCGATTGTGGCCACCGCTCGCAGCCCCCACTCAAGCCGCCTCCAACGAGGCGGCTTTATACCGTCAATGGTATACCTCTGTATGTCAATTCAGATAAAGCCTTCAAAGCAATACCCTTAGGCAAGATTAAAATACCCAGCTATTTTACTGACAATGCTTGCAAACCAATGTCGATAAACATATAGTGTGCTACATAACTAACACACAAGCACAGATCATGGCAGACTGGAATAATCAATCGCCGATTTATCTGCAGCTCGCCGACCGCTTGAGCCAGGCGCTGCTCGATGGCGCACCACCGGAAGGTGAAGCCATGCCCTCGGTGCGAATGCTGGCAGCCGAATACGGCCTCAACCCGCTCACCGTCAATCGCGCGCTGCAGTCTATGGTTGACGCGGGGCTGCTCGAAAGCCGCCGTGGCTTAGGCATGTTCGTGCTGCCGCAAGCCAGCGAGCGCCTACGGCTGGCAGAGCGCGAGCGTTTTTTAAATACCGAGTGGCCGATTCTGGCCGCTAAATTACAGCGCCTCGGGCTCAGCCCGACGGATCTCATCTGGCCTTCAAAGGACGATGCCGCATGAAGCAACTAGTCAACATCGACAATCTTAATGTCTCGTACGGCACAAAAGCCGCCGTCAAAAATCTATCGGTGCAATTGCCCGCCGGGCGCATTATTGGCCTCTTGGGCAGCAATGGCGCGGGCAAGACCAGCCTGATGCAGGCGATGATGGGGCTGATTCCGTTTCGCGGCCAGATCAATATTCTGGGTTTTGACCCGCGCACGCAACGCGAAGCGATGCTGCAGCACGTGTGCTACATACCCGACGTGGCGATCCTGCCGCCGTGGATTGAAGTGCAGCAATTGCTGCAATTGATGAGCGGCCTGCATCCGAAGTTTGATCGTGAGCTGGCGCTGCAAAAGCTCTCGCGCACGACGATCAAGCTCGATTCCAAGGTCAAACAACTGTCGCGCGGCATGATTGTGCAGCTGCATCTGGCCATCATCAGCGCGATTGATGCGCAGCTGATGATTTTGGACGAGCCGACGCTCGGCCTCGATATTCCGGCGCGCAAGGCGTTTTACGACATGCTGATCAGCGACTGGTGCAACGATGAACGCACCGTACTGATCGCCACGCACCAGATCGACGAAATCGAAAATCTGCTCTCGGACGTGATGATGATCAACGACGGCGAGCTGGTTCTACACGATCAGTTGGGCCATCTGGAAGAGCGCTATCTTGGCCTGCGTTTTGGCAACGAACACAGCGCAGCCGTAGCCGCCGCTGCGCCGCTGCATCGTTTCCGGCAAATGGGTGGCGAATGTGCGATTTTCGCCGCGCCCTTCCCGCCTGAACTTGAACAATTCGGCCAGACCTTCCGCGTTGAGCTGGCCGATTTATTTGTGGCTCTAAGCCAAGGAGAGCGCCATGCAACAGTTTAAAACCCTTATGCTGCGCGAATGGATGCAGCACCGCCGCTCGTGGCTGATTCTGGGCCTGTGGACGCCGGTGATTGCATGGGCGCTGCTGTATCTGGTGCTGTTTTACCAAGGGCTGCCGCAATTTAATGACGCCGCGATGGCCGACACCGCCAAAATCGCCAGCTTTGGGATCAATGCACAATCGGGCTTTGTCTTTTATCTGGCGCTAATCGGCGTATTGCTGACCATCCCCGGCCTGCCGCACCGCGATAAAGACGATAAATCACTGGCCTTCTGGCGCTCGCTACCGCTAGATGATCGCGCCGCCGTCATCGCCCCGATGCTGATGAATGGCTTATTGCTGCCGCTAATGGCCATCGTATCGGCGATAGTGCTGAATTTCTTGCTGTCTGCCCCACTGTGGATCGCCAGCGCCAATGCTGAGCTCGTGAAAAACATGATGCTGGCGCTACTCGGCGGCAGCTTGCAGGGCTTGCTCACCTTGTTGTGGTTTTCACCGCTGGTCCTGCTGCTGGCGCTGGGCAATAGCGTGATTCGCCGCTGGGGCATGGCCATTGTGCTGATTGGCGGGGTGCTATTTGAAACCGCCTTGATGCGCCTGAGCAATTACGCCACCGGTAGCAATTTTGTCGACATCTATTTTTCCGGCTTATTTGGCATCATGACCCGTGTCGACTTTCTGGGCTTTCTACACGCCAATGCCAATCTGCCCGAACAAATCAGCATGCTAACCCGCTTTATCGCCAACCCGCAATTTGCCGCCGCCATCATCGTCAGCGCCATATGTTTGACCGTACTGATCTGGCGTCGCAAAACCGGCCACGCTGCTTAAATAAAGGAATCATGATGATCAAGAAAAAATGGATTTTTCCTGCTGCAGTGCTAGCTGTGCTCGCGCTGGGAGCAGCAACCGTCCTCTATTCAAAACCCAACCCGCATTTTGTGATCAACGATGGCGCAGCGGCGTTTGAGTACGCCTTCCAGAACAAAGATGCAATTCAACCCAGTGGGAAAATGGTTGAAATCAGCCTTCGTAATAAAGGCGAAAAGTTGCAAAATTATTCCCCGGCCAACATCGAACAGTTTTGTACAATTAAGCCCTATATCGAATTGGACTCGGCATTATTGGACGTGCTTGATCAAGAGTTACTCGCTCAAGGCATCATAAAGCCAAAGGGCGATGCCAATATCGCGTCTAAAATGCCTGCGATTAAGTTCTACAGCCTACTATCTGCAGGTCCGCAAGAAACCAGCCTGACTGAGGTAGAAAATAACGGCTCCGCCTACATCAAAGTACATTGCCCAAGCAATCAAAACGTCAAAATCAGCAACCGTGGCGCGGGCCGAGTAGAGATATTAACGGGGTATCTGGAGAATGCCATTGTTGAAAATCTAGGCGTTGGCGATGTGGTGATGCCCAACATCAAAAAGCTCGTCAAAATCGACAGCCGTGGCACGGGCAGCGTGGCAGTAGGTGAAGCGGCCAAAGCCGATGTCACGCTCTACGGCGTGGGAACGGTCTCATTTAAAAACGAGCCGGAAATGACATCCACCATTAGGGGAATCGGCGTCATCAAAACCAAGGCGCCGCATCCTTATCAATAATCAATCAGGGTATATGGCTACAGAGCATTTCCATCATAGTCTGCAGTCATATACCCATAAAAAGCCAGATCAAGCCAACTCAAGCAAGCCGCCAGCCAGTTTACTATGGCCTAGATCACTGCCCTGCCCCATCATCGAATACCACGCGCTCAACCGTGAAGCCGTGCTGCTTGAGCAAGCTGGGCAATCCTGTTTTACCGACCATGTGCAAGCTACCCACGGCGATAAACATCGTTTGCCCCTGGCGGTATTGCTGGGCGATGCGTTGGGCGATCACCACATTGCGATCATCATTGATCCGTTTCATCATCGCCCGATCCGCCGCGGTTTCAACGCACTGGCACCACTGGCGATAATTTTCAAACACCGCCAGATCAGAGCGATTCCACACATCGACCATTTTCACGACTTGCGCTCGCCCCTGGCCTGACTCCAGCAAAGCCAAACCGGCCTCAAATTGCTCGGGCAGGATTTTGTCGCCCTCGCCCAGCATGGCGCCCATTTGCTCTTTGGGCGTTTCCAGCGCAATCACGGGTTTATTGCTACCCTGCGCCAGCCCCAGCAACATGATTTCGCTACCAAACGCGGGCTCAATGCCATCGTGGCGCGCATCGGTCAGCATGATGCTGCTAAACAGCAAGGACGGATGCTGCTGGCCAATGAGCTCCAGCGGCAGGCAGTTTTTATTCAGCTGGGCTTTTAGCCGGGGCAGAAATTGCGCAGGAACACGGCCAGCGCCACGCTTGGACAGCGCCATAATCTGCGTGATCGTCGCAGGGTCAGCCAGATTCAGCTCCAGCGCAATCACATCACTCTGCTGCAAAGCCTGCCGGGTTTGCGGGCCGGGCAACATTCCCTCCAGCCGGTTGGCATGAATCGTGCCGTACAACCAGGAATCCTGCCCCTGCTTGCTGATCTTCCACAAAAAGCCCCGATCCTTGGCGCTCTGCAACAATGCCGGCATGTGCTCCGGCGTAGGCAACTCAGCAGCAGGTGGGCATTGGGCATGACCAGAGAAGCTAATCAGCAACAGGCAGCTTGCCAAAGCCAAGGTGGCACGGTGAAAGAATGTCATGACCGACCCTATCGGTGGTTTATTGAAGTCTCGATGATGGTTGAGCATGCCGATTCACAGCAACAGTCAGGCACGCTCAAGGCGCATAGCCTAACAGAAAAAGCCCACCAAACTGGTGGGCTTTTTCTGGGCCTAACGTGGGTCAGGAAAGCTGAACGGTATAGCCCGCCTGATTGTGCGGGTGGTTCTGGTCTACGAAGACCGAGCGGTCGTTTTTGATCATCAGCACTTCAAAGAAAGGCTTGAAGCGCTCGTCGCTAATGCCGAAGGCGGCCTGGATTTTGGCAAACATCGCTTGTTCTTCCGGCTCGGCTTCGCCGTCGGAAAATGCCGAATCCAGCAGATTCATCAGAATGCACATCTTCTGTGCATCGGTCAGAATCGGGGTGACATCGGCCAGATATTGATCAAGGCTGTTTTTCTGGCGATAGTTGATCGCGCGATCGAGCAATTGCTTGTTTTGCGCGCCAACGCCAATTGCACCGCTGGATGATTTGGCACCACCGAGCACCGAGAGCAAATGGCCAATTTCTTCATTATCCATTTCGCCATCGGCCGACATCATGTAGAGCAAGCCCGTCGCAAAAGCAAAATGCGGCGTAATGGTTTGGCTATTATCGCTTTTGAACATATCAAACAAACCCATGACTACGACTCCAGTTCAATCTAAGTAGAAAAGAACTGCTCGGACTCGCCCGGCATGAGCTTGGTTCCATCGCGGCGCGAACAATTTTTGCGCTTGGATTTTACATTGACGCGCTGGCAAACATCGCCTGCACATCGCGGACCAATTGCAATGACGCTTCGATCTCGTCTTTACGAATCGCCACGCTTTCGACATTACACCCGACGGGTATCTTCTTCTCGGCAGCATAGGACATCAGCTCTGAGAATATACCCCTACATACATCCAGCGATTTGGCCAGAATATCACCCGAATGCACCAGATCGTTTTCCAGCCATTTCGGAATGCTGATGCCCAGCCATTTCATAAACTCCAGCGTTTTCACCGAGCCGCACGGCGTGATGGTGAAAATAATCGGCACCATGGGCGTGCCGCTGGCCTCGCAGGCGTAGAAGTAATCTGACAGGAAATTTTTTGCCGCTTCGACGTTGTAAACGCACTGCGTCACAAAGAAAGAACACCCCTCGGCGACTTTGTGCGCCACGCGAAGGTGTTCGTCGTTTTTGACCAAATGCCGCTCCGGAATCGCCACGCCACCCACGAGCAGATCGGGATTGGTTTCGCGGCGCAACGCATACGCTTGCGCCACCGACAGCGACACCTGCTGCTCGCGCGAAGCCGCGCCAACAAACACCGAGACGCCTTCTCCACCGTCCGCCATCGCGCTCACATCAGCACGAAAAGCATCAGGCGAATATTTGCCCACGCAACGGTAATTGATTTTCGGCACAGCCAGCGCAGCCAGATAGTCGCGGCTATAAACCAGCGGATCGAGCGTCGCCATAAACGGAAATGGCCGCGCCGCATCGGTGCGATCAGCCTCGTCCTGAATGTCATACAGCACCAGCCCATCGACGCCCAGCGGCGCAATGCGCTCAATCTGCAAAGCAGCAATCTCGGCGATTTTCTCCGGCGTGTTATTCGCCTTCGGCGGCGTAATGCCATACAGCAAGATACCGGATTGGCGCTGGGTGATTTTGGTGTGCAGAGTAGTAGGCATAAGCAGGCTCGAATTCGTTTGGCGGGATTTTACGCTGTTTCAGGCTCGGTATAGACAAAGCAGGATGATAGTCATGCTGTTGCGTAATAAAACAGCAACTTTCAATTATGATTTTTACAACTATTCAAGTTAAGTATTTTTTCATACTTAAGTACACAACTATAATTGTTACTCAATTCTTACTAACGAACATAAAATGAAGAAAACCTTATTCTTATTCCTGTGTTGGGCAAGTATGCAATCCTATGCAGAGACAATAGAGCTAAGCTGTGCAACCCAGTACGGTGGTAGTGGCAAACGAGTTGTCAACTACACATGGAACACTGTAAGTGGCGCTATCGACTATACCGTTGAATTTCAAGGCTGCGCACCGCCAGGATATAGCCCGACTTATGGGTCTGTTCGTGCGAGCGGTACCCTATTGGATTTGGGAAACGATAGATATCGCGTTAAATTAATTGCCTCAAGTGATCTAAATGACGGCACAGCCTACAGATGGAGCAAATGCACTGAAAGCTTTGATGGGGAAGCTTACTTCAGCAAAGGTGTAGGCGGAATTATGCAACGAGGCCGCTCAAAGCTAACTGAATGTGAGTCAGAAGGGATGAATGACTGGGGTGGCAATAATCTTCTTGACTATTTAACCGCAGGAATGGGTACTTATGGTGGTATGGTGCATTAACTCTGCGAATAAGTAATTTATGCTGACAGAAGTAAAACAAACTGCAGCTGAATTTGATCCAAAACGTTCTCTGGTAGTCCATCGCCATCGGCTTTAACGCTAGCGTTAGCGAAATCATCGGAGAGCCACCCAGCCATTCGTAACAGCGTTTTTTTACTGCGCTCTGCTTAGGCTGGGTGATCAGCATATTCTTGCCAGCTATTCATTCCCAAGCACACCTTGATCACCACACCCGGTGGCGCATTAAGGTTAAATATTTGCTCGCAAAATTGAGCAATTCACCCTGCTTTTGGCCTTCTATGCTGGACGAGCTTGCATATACCGGTGCAGCGAAGGCAAATATGGAACTCAAACACAGCAAATCCATCTTTAGCGAACCATTCAAGCCGATTGCTTGCGATCAGTGCTGCAATTTTGAAGGTCTGGGTTTTGAATTTACGATGACTTTTCAACCGATCCAGGATACCAATTTGCAGCGCCCTTTCGCTTATGAAGCTTTGGTCAGGGGCATGAATGGCGAGTCTGCTTACCGCATTCTGGAGCAGGTCAACGATGGCAACCGCTATTGTTTTGATCAGGCGTGCCGGGTGAAAGCCATTGAGCTGGCGTCCAAACTAGGGCTGCAAAATCAAACCGATTGCCTGCTGTCGATCAACTTTCTGCCCAATGCGGTATATCGCCCCGAAACCTGCATCCGCGCCACGCTGTAGACCTCAGAACGATTCCGCTTTCCTGCGCATCACAGACATCAGCGGTGGCGTGCCATACACCCTTTACTTGCCGCAAACACTCGCCAACCCGCAGATCGGGCTGACCCCGTATGGCGAGCAAATCAGTATTTTCGACTATCTGGACGATGTGGCGCTTCAAGCGCAATGCCTACAGCTGGGTCAGCTTTTGCCGTGCACTGGCCATCGTTATGCGGCGCAAGGCTGAGCCCAGCCGCCCACGCCAGAGCGGCGGCGTTTTCGTTATACTGGCAGGCACTTTGATCCCACAGTGCCTGCCCATATGAAACGCCTACTAGTCCTCTTCGCCCTGCTCCTGCTCGCCGCGTGCAGCAAAATCACCGCTGAAAACTACCAAAAACTCGAAAGCGGCATGAGCCGCGCCGAGGTTGTCGCCATCCTTGGCGAACCGACGCAAAGCGATGCAGGCAGCCTGCTGGGCATCAAAAGCGAATCTGCCAGCTGGCAAAACGGCAACACCGTCATCAGCGGCCAATTCGTCAACGGCAAGCTACTCACGCATGGGATGCAAAAGCAATAATAAGATCATCACAGCGCAGGCTAAGCCTGCGGTGCCCAAAATGGTGGAGTTTCACTGGGGTAAGGTAAGTTGGCGAATGCTATGCAGCACATGGCCTGCCGCCCCTTGCTGACCACGCCCGGTGACGTATTAAAGGTGGAAAATCTGCGTACGCATTGGAGCAATTCACCCCGTTTTGGCTTTGCTGAGCTATGCTGGATGAGCTTGTTTATATCAGTGCAGCGAAGGCAAATATGGAACTCAAACACAGCAAATCCATCTTTAGCGAACCATTCAAGCCGATTGCTTGCGATCAGTGCCGCAATCTTGAAGGTCTGGGCTTTGAATTTACGATGGCTTTTCAACCGATCTGGGATACCGATTTGCAGCGCCCTTTCGCTTATGAAGCTTTGGTCAGGGGCATGAATGGCGAGCCTGCTTACAGCATTCTGGAGCAGGTCAACGATGGCAACCGCTATCGTTTTGATCAGGCATGCCGGGTGAAAGCCATTGAGCTGGCGTCCAAGCTGGGGCTGCAAAACCAAACCGATTGCCTGCTGTCGATCAACTTTCTGCCCAATGCGGTGTATCGCCCCGAAACCTGCATTCGCGCCACGCTGGAGGCCTCGGAGCGATTCCGCTTTCCCACCAATCGGCTGATGTTTGAAGTGACCGAAGGGGAAAGGGTCAATGATAGCGAGCATCTGGCCGGTATCTTTGAGGCTTACCGGCGGCGTGGCTTTACCACGGCGATTGATGATTTTGGTGCTGGCTATTCGGGATTGAATTTGCTGGCAGAGTTTCAGCCCGATGTGATCAAGATCGATATGGAATTAACACGGGGAATTGATCGCAGCGCCAGCCGTCAGGCTATTCTGGCAGGCATTTTGCTGACCTGCTCAAGGCTGAAAATCCGGGTCATCGCAGAAGGCGTAGAAACCGAAGCCGAATATCGCACGCTCACTGAGATGGGCGTGCATCTGATTCAGGGCTACTACTTCGCCCGACCGGAAATTGACAATCTGCTGCAGGCAATTCGTTAGCGCAATGCTGCGCAGCCAGCCAGTACGTGCCCCATCTGCCCATCGCCATAGGTTTTCAACACTTGTGAAATGATGACCTGATAGCCGCCCAGCCATTCGCTATAGCGTTTTTTGGCTTCGATATGCTCGGGGTGGGCGATCAGCGCTTTGAGCCCGGCCTCGGATTCCCAGTAATACACATTGGCGATGCGGCCCGTTTTCGGATCTTCCCACGCTTCTTCGCCGATATAGCCGACTGATTCTTTGGCGGCCGTGGCAATCAGCGCGTCGAGCGCGTGAAATTCGTCGTTGTATTGTTTAGCGGTGAAAATGAAAGTCGCGGAATACATACCCTGTCCCGTATACGAATGAAGGCCATATAAAATATGGCCTTCGATTAAATACCTATCGCAACACGTCGGGTTACGCTTCGCTAACCCGACCTACCCGGTAATTACTCTTCGTCGCGGGGTTTACCGCCACCGAGTAGTGCGGCCGTTGGCGCAGAGCGGCGACGCTGGCCGCCGTGGCCTTCGGAGTGCGGTGTGTGTGTTTGCGGCTTGCGCTGGTCGGTGCGGCGGCCATCGCTGGCGGCAGAGCGACCATCGCGGGCTGGTGGGCGACCGTCGCGTACCTGTGGACGACCGCCACGGGTATCAGTGCGAGCACCATCGCGCCCCGCCGGACGCGGGCCACGGCTGCTGTCACTGCGTGAACCGCCACGGCCACCGGTTTCCGGTTTGTCGTAATAGCCACCCTGACGCGGGATCGGCGGGAAGCCGCCTTGCGTCGAGGCAGCATTGCCGCCGTTGCCGTAGCGCGGGCCACGCGCCGGGCGCTGCATCAGCTCGGGTGGCAGGGCATTGGCATTCGACATAGGCTGGCGTTCGTCATAATTCTCACGCGGGCCACGGCCAGCTGTGCCCTCAGAACGCGGGCGACGTGCTTCATTGCTACGGCCTTCGCCACGTGGGGCGCGTTCCTGACGAGGCGCTCCATCCCGCGGTGCACGCTCTTGGCGTGGCGCACGTTGTGACTGATCGCCATCAACACGCACTTCACCAGCCGGGCGACGACCACGGCCACGGGCCTGCCCTTCGCGTGGTTGCCCTTCTCGCTGCTGACGCGCACGCGCTGGCGACGTTTCACCGTCAGCACTGGCAACCACAGCATCTACACTGCCTTCGGGGCGACGGCGACCTTGGCCGCTGCGTGGGCTGCGCTGTATTTTGCTTTCCGCTTCAGCTTTTTTCGCCGCCATCACTTTGGCGACTTCTTCCGGGCTGGCCCCAGCGGCGAGCATCGCATCTTTCTCAGCTTGCAGCGCTTCGGCGTTGGCTTTGTTCCAACCCTTCGGAGGACGTGAATTCATATTGGTGCGTGGCGTACGCGGTGGGCGATCACGGCCCAAACCACCACGCACAATTGGCTCTGGCTTCACGCTCAGATCGGCTTCATAGCCGGGGACAGTAAATTTTGGAATCGATTGCTTGGTCAGCTTTTCGATGTCGGCGAGGAATTTGAGCTCGTCGACACACACCAGCGACAGCGCTTCACCGGTACAGCCAGCGCGGCCAGTACGGCCAATGCGGTGAACGTAATCTTCGGAAATATTCGGCAATTCAAAATTGACGACGTGCGGCAACTCTTCAATATCAAGGCCACGTGCGGCGATGTCGGTCGCCACCAGCACTTGCAGCTCGCCGGTTTTAAATTGCGCCAGCGCAGCGGTGCGAGCGTTCTGGCTCTTGTTACCGTGAATCGCCATTGCGGTAATGCCGTCTTTGTTCAGTTTTTCGGCCACACGGTTACACGCGTGTTTGGTGCGCATAAACACCAACACCTGATGCCAGTCGCCTTCTTTAATCAGATGCGTCAGCAGCGGCAGCTTTTTATCGCGATCCACCAGATGCACGCGCTGGCTCACCAACTCATTGGTGGTATTGCGGCGGGCTACTTCGATCAGCGCCGGATTATTGAGCAGCTTGTCGGCGAGGTCTTTGATCTCGTCGCTAAATGTGGCCGAGAACAGCAGGTTCTGGCGCTCGGCAGGAACCAGCTTCAATACTTTTTTGATGTCGTGGATAAAGCCCATATCGAGCATGCGATCGGCTTCGTCCAGCACCAGAATTTCCACCGCCGACAAATCGACAGTTTGCTGGCCAACGTGATCGAGCAAGCGGCCCGGCGTAGCAACCAGAATGTCCAGCGGTGAATGCAGGCGACGATGTTGCGGTTTGATATTGACACCGCCAAACATCACCATCGACGTGTACGGCAGGTATTTGCCATAGGTTTTAACCGATTCTTCAACCTGCGCGGCCAATTCACGCGTTGGCGTTAAGATCAGCACGCGCGGCGCGCCTTTCTGGCTCGTTGGTGCGCCTTTTTCAACCAGACGCTGCAAAATCGGCAAGGTAAAGCCGGCGGTTTTACCGGTACCGGTTTGTGCTGCGGCGAGCAAATCGCCGCCTAATATCACTTGGGGAATGGCCTGCGCTTGAATCGGCGTCGGGCTGGTGTAACCGGTTTCTGCAACAGCGCGCAATAGCGGCTCGGCCAATTTTAAATCGGCAAAAGTCAGTTCAGACATTGAATATTCCTGCTGCGGCCTATCGCGGGCGCGATACCAATCCAGGGCAGGTTGAGGTAAATTGAAGAGAGAGGCCGGGTGACAGGACGTCAAAACCACGGCGCGCCGATTGGTTGGGCGCTAAAACTCGGATTCTACAGAATATTTAGTCAAAAAAACAAACGCTGTATGCAAATAAATGGGCTTTTTGCTCTTTATTTGATCAAAGGTCGATTTCTGCCGCTACATCCATCCGGCGTTGTAGCGATCACGCCAAGGGGCTGCGGCCTGATACAAGCCGGAGGCGAAAGCGCTACACTACGATCTTTTCCGCTTTAGCTCTGTCTCATGGCCATCAAATCTACGGTTTTCAAAGCCGAACTCAATATCAGCGATATGGATCGCCATTATTATGCGAC